>DAOUFX010000167.1:0-5459 GCA_034429675.1 Anaerolineae bacterium
CCTATCAGCCGTGGAGCGAGCTGCTGCTGGACGCCAACGGCCACCAGACCGCCTATATCAATGACGGCCTGGGCCGCCTGATCGAGGTCCACGAATATGATGGAACCTACGCTACCCCGACCTGGAATACCAGCAATCTGGCAATTACCAAGTATACCCACGACGCCGCCGGCAACCTGGTCCGCGTAGTGGACGCCCTGGGGCACGTCACCACGCTCAGCTACGACGCCCTGGGCCGCAAGACCGCGATGGACGACACCTCAATGGGCAAATGGAGTTACGCCTACGACCTCGCCGGCAACCTGATTAGCCAGACCGACGCGGAAGGGCAGATGCTGGTCTTCGAATATGACGAGCTGAACCGGCTCGTCCGCAAGTCTGCCATCCTCGAATCGGACACGAATACACGAATCGCCGAGTACGCCTACGACCAGGGCCCCAACGGCATTGGCCGCCGCTCGGTGATGACCGACACGACCGGGACGGCCTCCTGGCAGTATGACGAAGAAGGGCGCGCCATCCGCGAGACGCGCACAATTGCCGGGGCTGGAACTTTCGCCACGACCCAGGGCTATGACGCTGCCGGGCGGGTAATTACCACTGCGCTGCCCACCGGCGAAGTGATTCACAACACTTATAATCTGCGCGGGCTGCCGGAAACGGTCACAGGGTTGGACGACTACCTGACCGGCGCCACCTACAACGCCCTGGGCCAACCGCTGGGACAGACCTGGGGCAACGGGCGCCAGACCGTCTACGGCTACGATCCCGCCACTCAACGCCTGGCAAGCCTGCAAGTCGGCGGCCTGCTGTATCTGGGCTATACTTACGACCAAGTCGGCAATCTGCGTACCCTAACCGACGCTGGCAATGGCGGGCAGGTGCAGACCTTCGCCTACGACGCCCGCGACCGCCTGACCAGCGCGCAGACTAACACTGCCGGGCAGGACCGATACCACGAAGCCTACGGCTATGACAAAATGGGCAACATCATCACGCGGACTTACGGCAGCAAAACTGTCACCTACACCTACGGGCGCAAATACGGCCTGCAACTTCCCATCACTCCCACCACCCACACCACCGCGCTCCACGTCGTCTACTTCCCCATCATCCTCCGCGAAGAAGCCCTCCAGCAACCTTTCGCCGTCGTCGCCACCTCCGCTGGCTTCCGCGCCGGCTACAATCGCAATGGGAATATGCTCGTGCGCGTCGAAATCAGTGGCACAGAGACCATCACCTACACGCAAGAATGGAATGTCGAAAACCGCCTGGCTGTGGTGACGAACACCGTCACCGGCGACGTAACGCGCTTCATCTATGACGGCGACGGCAACCGCATCGCGCGCCAAGACCCGACCGGCCTGACCGTCAACGTCGGCGCGGTCGAAGTGAAGATCAACGGAACGCAACGCCTCACCACCACCTACTACTTCGCGGGTGGCCAGCGCATTGCGATGCGGAAGGACGGTGAAATCACGTACCTGCACGGCGATCACCTCGGCTCCGCGTCCCTGGCAACGGATGCGAGCGGCGCGAGGGTGAGCGAGATGCGCTATACGCCGTTCGGCGAGACAAGATACGGCGAGGCGCCTACGGATCGGAGGTTTACTGGACAAAGGCAAGAAACGGGGATTGGGTTGTATGACTTCAATGCGCGGTATTACTCGCCGAGTTTAGGAAGGTTCATCAGTGCAGACACGATCGTACCTGAATCAGAACATATAATGCAACTCAACCGCTATACGTATGCAGCGAGTAATCCTATTCGGTATGCAGACCCAACAGGGCATTGTATTACTCCACTTTGTATTGGTGAGGTGGCTCTGATCGTTACGGGACTAGTTTTACTCAGCAGCTGTGATGCCGCACCACCAACCCCAGCACCACGCTCTTCCACACCAACATCAACACCGGTACTGGCGACAGCAACTACAACGCCACCAACTGCTACGCCTACACAATTACCGACCAATACTCCGCTACCAACATTCACCCCAACGCCTCTACCCGGCCCGACCTACACGGAGTGGGAGCTAAAAACAGCCGCACTGATTATTGCAGTAGAAGTTGGCATGGGGCAGTACTTTCGAGGCAGTGATAAGGAGGTAGCCGACGCCAGCACCTATGTAGCGTGGACAATGCGCAATCGGATAGAAATTGGTGATTTATGTGGAGCAGGATGTCCCTATGACCCGGACTTCCCTATAAGAGCTACTAACTATGGGGAAACGTTTCAGTATTACGACCCCTATCGGCTAGGATTGCCTGAGACTGTCGATTCCGATATTCTTAAGATTGTAAGTACTGTGTGGGGACTGCCGGCGGGGACAGCTAATCCGATTGGGGACGCTGACTATATCTTGAGCAAAGCATATTACGACCTGTACAAAGATCGAATCGACGTTGATCCAGTGTATTGGATACTATGGACACCGGACTATCCTAACAGCGCAGAGCAAGGCATCTACTTTTTCACTGAATTACCTGTAGTGCATTAAGGAGGACAAGTGAGACTATTCATTCTCATCATATCTTGTTTAGTAATCCTGGTTGCTTGTAGCACTCCGCAACCGTCGGAGCTTGGCCGAATCTATTTCTCACGCGACTGGACGATCTGGGCTTTGAACGTTGCTGATGGGCAAGAATCTCAAATGCTGGACTATTTTCCTACTCAGGGAATGAGCGTTTCTCCTGATGGTCGTTGGCTAGTATACCCAGTAGATTGGAATGCTCCCCAGCCGGGGAGCTCAAAGAGTCTCTGGGCGGCTGATGCGTATAGTGGACGAGAAGTAGGGATTGTACGTGAAGCACCGGCTATTGGAACGACATGGCTACCAGATAGCCGTCTACTGGTTATTGAGTATCCGGACTGGCATATATCAGATGATCGTACAGGAGTAATCGCAGGAACTCCGGTTTTTACATTCTTCGATTTTGATACAAGCGAAAGTATCTCTGCTACTTGGTACATATTTCCACCCGAACACGGGCGCGTGTGGTATGCCCCAATTTTTGAGTGTGCTGCTGTAACAATGATTGATTCCGATCCCCATGGACATGATGCATTGCAAGTACACTGCGCAGGAAAGAGCGAACCTGTCATACTTGCAATACCATCATCGCTTGGGGATATAGCTTGGTCAGTGGATGGACAGTTTTTGGCCTTCTACGCTGGTGAAGATCCCTTTACCAAGAGGGACACGTGGCGACTGCACATCTGGCATCGCGAGACGGGCTCGGTAGAGGAGATCAATACGAACACTAGATCGGTAACTGCACCGAGTTGGTCACCTAATGGTCAATGGCTGGCCTTCGAAAATGACGCTAATCTATGCCTTTTGCGTATAGAAGATAAAAGTGTGGTCTGTTTTGAGAATTATTTATCAGGAGTTGGGCATCCTATATCTTGGTCGCCCGACAGCCAGCGCCTCGTCCTGAGCACATGTGCGACAGGAGTTTGCGCACAGGTTAAGAGTGAGTGTAATTGTGAACATCCCGTTTTAGCCACAGTCAATGTACCCGGTGGTGAAATAACCCTCCTGACAACTGATGTTGATATTAGTTTTGAACCTCTGTGGGGTAAGTGAGATAATGGCAAATTTCTATAGCTCATCTATCAATGTTTGGTAAATCGTGATAGAACGCGAATGTAAAAGTCAAAACGTAGTGCATGAGGAATCTATAACAACAAGACCCCAGGCTCCCACCTCCTGGGGTCTTCTTCTGCCTCCCGGACTGTATCAGGCCGGCAATTGAAAAGGCCCGATAGAGCACGTCAATTGACCCGATCCTGATCAGTTACGTAATAGATGCCGGCCTGGCACAACCCGGGAAACTACTTCAATACTCTAAAGCCGGGGCCGCTGCCGCCCACCGTCCCGCGATACCCCGCCACTTTCACCGCTGATCTCGCCCCGGTCGTGGGATTGTACAGCCCAACCCCGTAGAGCCGGCTCGTTTTCATGAAATCTCCGGAGAAAATCCGGTAGTCCGTGCCGGCGAGCGCCGCCATCCGCGAGCACGGGCGCCAGTGCCGGCCACGGGAAAGGACGCTGCCCTCGTTGCGCCCGATCTGGCAGGTCCACACCAATAGCTTGTACCCGGCCGGAATGCCCGACGCGATGAAGCCGTTGGTGTTGCGATCGTGGACCAACGTGCCCAGGTTGTCATAGCGCTTCTGGTTCACCCAGGCGACGCTGAGATCGAGGGTCGTCGTACCTTCCTGCAGCACGCACTCGCGCACCTGCACCGGATTGAACAGCATGCGCTTTTCCACCCACGTCACCGCCCACACTTCCTGCGCCGTCGTCACGTGCCGGCGCAGGCACCAGGTCAGGTCTTTCACCGTGCCGTCGCCGTAGGTGGCGTCGAAGCCGGCCAGGCCGTTGCCCGGCCAGTTGTCAGTCGGCGACAGGCTCCCCCGCGCCAATTCCGACCAGATCACGCCATACTGCGCCGTCCGGTCCACACCATCCACCAAGACTTGTGTGATGTGCCGCGGGCTGCGCCCGGCTTCATAGAAGTGGTCGCGCGGCAGGTAGCAGTATTTCGCGCCGGCCGGCAGGGTCACGGTGGTCGTGAAAGTAAGCGCGATCTCCGGGATTTCGCCGGGCAGCAGCGTTGCCAGGTCGCCCTGGATCGCTGCCAGGTCATTCTCAAGTTCATAGTGGGACTTGCGCCCCGATCCGTCGAGTTCGCCGTGTTTCATTGTCCTTACGCTTCCATCGAGTATTGCGCCGAGATGGCGGCAATGGCGACTTGTGTGGCGTTGCCGGCGTTGGCCAGGGTGTAGCGCAGTTGCAGTTGGTAGAACTCGATAGCGAGATCCTGGACGACGATGCGCTGGCCGCTTCCCGCCGCCAGGACGGTCGTCCAGGCGGTCTGCCCCTGCACCCGATACTCGATCTTCACGCTGATGTTGGCGTCGTGGGTGTCCAGGAAGATGCCGATGGCGTGCAGCATCTTCATCCGGTGCACCGAATCCATCGAAAGCCAAGCGGTCGTGAGCGTGGCCGTCGCGGCGCGCTTGTAGGTGCTGGTGTGATGGAGGCCGAGTTGGTTGCTCATAGCGGGTTCTCGTCGGTATAAGTGCCGCTGCCGATCAACAGCAGCTCGCCGCCCAGGTTGTGCAGCGCCGGGACGTGCAGCGTACCGGCGTGAGCTACCATCGTGAGCGGCATGAAGGTGCTGAAGGTTTTGTTGGGCCGCAGCAAATCTATATATTGCGGCGCCGGATTGTAGGAATACTGGCTGCGCAGGTCGTAGTAGAGCAGATGGGCGCGCCAGTTGAGGATGCCGAAGTTTTGGTATTCCTGCGCCAGGCCAACGCTGGGGGTCTCGGCGATCAGCGCAATCTGGCTGCCGTTGAATTCATAGAGCATGATCGAGTCGGCGTTGCTGCCGCCCCAGATCAGCTCGCTGGCGCGCTGGATGCCCGGCGAAAAGTAGAAGTTGTC
>DAOUFX010000168.1:0-4691 GCA_034429675.1 Anaerolineae bacterium
CGAGCGGGATCGCCCGCTCGAAAAACCACTCCCTTTTAACCCGAGCCGCGTCAGCGGCGATTCTGGCTAACGGCTAACAGCCAAAAGCTAACAGCTATTTTCGAAGGAGGCGCCGTGAGACGCTATTTCAGTAGAAAATTAGTGGTGTATGCCCTCACCTTCTTTCTGGCCGTCACCATTGACTGGCTGATTCCACGCTTTATGCCGGGCAATCCCATTGACATTTTGTTGGCGCGCATGGGCCCGCGCGCCGGCGCCGAGGGCGTGGACGTGATGCGGACTTATTTTGTGCAATCATTTGGCCTGGATCTTCCCATCTGGAAGCAGTATCTCAATTTCTGGGCAGCGCTGTTCAGCGGCGACCTCGGCATCAGTTTGTATCTGTTCCCGCAACCGGTGACCAAGGCGATTATGAACGCCGTGCCCTACGACCTGGCCCTGCTGCTGCCGGCAATTTTGTTGAGCTGGTTTGCCGGGAACAATTTCGGCGCGATTGCGGCGCGCTCCAAGACCCTGGACAACACCGTGTTGCCCATCGGGTATACTCTCACGGCGACGCCCTACATGTGGCTGGGCATCCTGCTGGCCTGGGCCTTCGGCATCGTCTGGAAGATCTTCCCGATCTCCGGCGCCTACAGTTACGCCATCCCCAAGCCGACTTTCTCGTGGCTCTTCATCAGCAGCTTCCTGCAACACTGGTTCCTGCCCTTCCTGTCGCTCTTTATGGTGATGTTCGGCGGCTGGGCCATCGGTATGCGCAATATGATCATCTACGAATTGGAGGCCGACTACGCCCACTACCTGGAAGCGCTCGGTGCGCCGCGGAGCCTGATCCGCAGATATGCGTTCCGCAATGCGATCCTGCCGCAGATCACCGGGCTGGCGCTCCAATTGGGCGTCATCGTAGCGGGCGCGCTGGCGACCGAAATCGTCTTCTCTTATCCCGGCATCGGTTATCTGATCCTGCAGGCCATCCAGAACCAGGATTACTTCTTGCTCCAGGGCTGCTTCCTTTTCATCATCATCGGCGTGTTGATCGCCAACTTCGCCGTTGACCTCGCCTACATGGTGTTGGATCCGCGCACGCGCGCCGGGATGCAGGGGGATGGCGCATGAAAGAGAAAAAGAACGAAACGCTTTACTTCGCCCTGCGCAACGTCAAGTTGGTCATCGGCATGGTGATCCTGGCAGTCTTTGTCAGCCTGACCCTCGTCGGCCCGCTGTTGACCGAGTACGCGCCCAACGACTTCGTCGGGCCGCCGGCGTCGCCGCCCTCGGCCAAGTATTGGTTCGGCACGACAACGTTCGGACAGGATGTTTTCACGCAGTTTGTCCACGGGCTGAAGGCGACCTTTCTGGTCGGCATTGTCGGCGGCGGATTGGGCACGCTGATCGGCGTCCTCGTCGGGTTTACGGCCGGCTATCGCGGCGGCGTCGTGGACGAAGCGCTCAACATGCTCACCAACATCGTCCTGGTCATCCCGACGCTGGCGGTTCTGCTGATCATCGCCGCCTATCTGCAAGTGCGCGGGCTCTGGGTCGAAAGCCTGTTCATCGGGTTCACGTCCTGGCCCTGGGCCGCCCGGGCCATCCGGGCGCAGACGTTCTCCCTGCGCACCCGCGATTTCGTCGAACTGGCAAAGTTGAGCGGCATGAATTCGTTCAAGATCATCTTCACCGAGATCGCGCCCAACATGATGTCGTACCTGTTTATGACGTTCATCCTGCAATTCGGCGGGGCCATCCTGACCGCCGCGGCGCTGGACTTCATCGGGTTAGGGCCGACCAATGCCGTTTCGCTGGGGCTGATGATGAACAGCGCCGTGCTGTGGAGCGCGCTGATGCTCGGAATGTGGTGGTGGTTTATTCCGCCGGGCCTGGCGATTACCGCCATTGTCGGGGCGCTGTACGTCATGAACGTGGGGCTGGACGAAGTCTTCAACCCCAAACTCCGGGAGATGTAGTCGCATGAGTCTGGAAGTCAAAGCGCTCAAGATTTACTATCAAACCCTGCACGGGGACGTCAAAGCCCTGGACAACGTGACGTTCAACATCGCCAACGGAGAAATCATGGGCCTGGCCGGCGAGTCGGGATGCGGGAAAACCACCCTCGGCCACGGGTTGATTCGCCTGGCGCCCCCGATGAAGTTCATCGGCGGCGATGTGTGGATTGACAACAACGAGATGCCCATCTGGAACATGCAGGCGATGGACGAATTCCGGTTCAAAACGATCTCACTTATTCCCCAGTACGCCATGAGCGCCCTGAACCCTACCCGCAAAATCGGGCGGATGATCTACGAGCTGCTCAAGTCCAAAGGGATGGGCAGCGCCGTCACCGAGAGGGACCTGAAAAAGCGGCTCGACCTGGTCGAATTGCCCCACGCGGTGCTGGATATGTATCCCATCGAGCTTTCCGGCGGGATGAAGCAGCGCATGGTGATGGTCCTTTCGACGCTGCTGAACCCCTCGCTGCTCATCGCCGACGAGATCACCTCGGCGCTGGACGTTTCCACGCAGAAGGCCGTCGCCGAGATGCTGGTGGAATTCCGCCAGCGCGAATTCGTCAAGAGCGTCATCTTCATCACCCACGACATTTCCATCCTCTACCAGGTCGCCGATACGATTATGGTGATGTACGCCGGCAAGCTGGCCGAGAAGGCCGCCACCCAGACCATCATCAATGCCCCCCGCCACCCGTACACCAAACTGCTGATTTCGTCGCTGCCCCAGGTGGGCGTGAAACATTCCGAGAAACGCCTGGCCGGCATTCCCGGCAACCCGCCGCTGCTGCTCACGCCGCCGGAAGGCTGTCGCTTCAGCGAACGTTGCCCCCTCGCGAGCGCGCAGTGTCTGGTAGAACCGCCGTTTGTCGAAGTGGACAAAAATCACTTCGTGGCGTGCTGGAAGGAGTCCGGGGACCATGCTTAAGCTCGAACACATCTCCAAAACCTATCACGTCGGAACCTTCGGGGGCAAAGAACTCCACGCCGTCAGCGACGTCAGCTTCGAGATTGCGGACGGGGAAGTGGTGTCGCTCATCGGCGAAAGCGGCAGTGGGAAGAGCACCATCGGCAGGATGATCCTGCGCCTCGCGCCCATCAGTTCCGGCGCCATCTACCACAACGGCGTGAACATCGCCGCGCTCAAGACCCGCGAACTGAAAGCGTACTACCGCACGGTGCAGGGCGTCTTCCAGAACCCCTTCAGCTCGTGCAATCCCATCTTCAAGGCCGACCGCATCTTCAGAATCATCCGCGACGAATTCTACCCCGGCGTCGCCGAGATGGAGTGGAACGAGAAAGTTCACCAGGCGATGGAATCCGTCGGGCTGAATCCCGAACACGTGCTCAACAAATACCCGCACCAGCTCAGCGGCGGCCAGGTGCAGCGGTTCCTCATCGCCCGCGCTCTGCTGCTGGACATCCAACTGCTCGTCGCCGACGAAGTCATCAGCATGCTCGACGCCTCCACGCGCATTGACGTGCTCAATCTGCTGGCCGACCTCAAAGAGCGCGGCCTCTCCATCCTCTTCATCACACACGACCTCGCGTTGGGCTACTACATCAGTGAGAAATCGGTCATCCTCTATCGCGGCTGCGTCGCCGAGATGGGCGACACCGGGAAAATCTACAACAATCCGGCGCACCCCTACACCCGCATGCTGATGGCCGCGGCGCCGCGCCTGGACAAGCCGTGGGACAAGATAGACATCGAACTGAAAGCCAAAGACTCCGAACTGGGCCCCGGCTGCGTCTACTACGGGCGCTGCCAACTCGCCGGCAAGGACGCGACCTGCACCACGAGCCGGCCGCCGCTGGTAGAAGTCGAGCCCGGCCATTTTGCGGCGTGCCACAAAATGAAGTAGCCTCGTGGCTCGCCCTCCGTCAAAATAAAAGGGGACGTCGCATGGACGCCCCCTTTTGATTTCAAACCGGCCCCGCCCAAAACTTAACTGTCCGCCTGCTTTCCAATGGATTCCAGCACAACCCTGAGAAATTCCTGTTCCGGCTGCCCGCCGACCAGGCTGTACGTTTCGTTGATAATCGTGTTGGGAACGCCCTGAACGTTATACTTCATGGCCAGGTAGGGGAATTCGTTGACCTCCACCATGTCCCCGGTGATGAAGTCCGAAGCCATCGCAAATCGGTGCGCCGTGCGCACAGCCTGCGGGCAATAGGGGCAGGTCGGCGAGATCATGGCTTGCATGTGCACCGGCTTGTCCACTTTCGCCAGCTCTTTGAGAATCGCTGGTGGCAGTCCGGGATCGCGCCGCCCCACGTCGAGGATACCCTCGATCAGGCTCATAAACTCGTACCCCGCCGGCACACCGTAGAAACGGATGCCGTAATCTTTGTCGCCTAACAAAAGCATCGCCGGGATTTTGTCAACGTTGCACTGTTTTGCCAGGGCTTCATCCTTCACAAAGTCGTAAACATCGAGGGAGAGCTTATCGCTGAGCCCGGCCAGCTCTTCCAACAGCTCGTGGGTCATGGCGCAATACTCGCATTCCATCTCCTGCGTGAACAGCATCATTTTGACCGGCTGCTCAATGTTCGCAAAAAATCCCTGAACCTTTGCCTTGTCATCATCTTTCAACACGCCCATTTTAGCCTCCTCAGAAAATAGCGTTTAGCCTTTAGTTTTTAGCCGTTAGCCGGATATAAGGGGGTGTTTTTTCGAGCCGGGGT
>DAOUFX010000169.1:0-9212 GCA_034429675.1 Anaerolineae bacterium
CTCCGCCCGCGAAAAAACCTCCTTTTGCCCCCCCCCGCGTGAGCGGGCTCATTGTTTTACAACAAAAAGATGTTGTGTTCCCGGCACGCCTTGATCATCGTTTCGGGCCACAAACTGGATTGGATTTCCCCGATGTGGGCTTTGCGCAGATAGAACATACACAGGCGCGACTGCCCGATGCCGCCGCCAATCGAGTACGGCAGTTCCCCGGCCAGCAGGCGGCGATGGAAGAGCAAGTCTTTCCGCTCCGGCACGCCGCAGAGATCCAGCTGGCGCAGCAACGCCGCTTCGTCCACGCGGATGCCCATCGAAGACAGCTCGTAGGCGCCGCCCAATAGCGGGTTGTAGACCAGAATGTCGCCGTTGAGCCCGTGGTAGCCCGGACGGGTGGGCGTAGACCAGTCGTCGTAGTCCGGCGCGCGGCCATCGTGGGGCTGGCCGTTTTTCAGGGCGCCGCCGATTCCGATGACGAACACGGCGCCGTGCTCCCGGCAGACGACGTCTTCGCGCTCCTTGGGCGTCAAATCGGGGTAACGCTCCTCCAGGTCTTCGCTGTGGAAGAAGGCAATGTCATCGGGCAACGATGGCTTGATGAACGGGTAGGTGTGGCACACGTATTTTTCCGTGCGTTGGATGACCGCGTAAATCTTGCGCACGATGGACTTCAGATAGTCCACGGTGCGTTCCTGGCGGTGCAACACCCGCTCCCAGTCCCATTGATCTACGTAGATCGAATGGATGTTGTCCAATATTTCGTCCGGGCGAATGGCATTCATGTCGGTGTACAGGCCTTCATCGGGCAGCAGCCCGAATTCGGCCAATTGCATCCGCTTCCACTTTGCCAGCGACTGCACGATCTCGACCCTGGCGCCGTCCATCCCCTTCACCTGGAACGACACCGGTTTCTCGACCCCGTTGAGATCGTCGTTGACGCCGGTCCCGGCCTGCACAAACAACGGCGCAGTGACGCGGATCAAGTTCAGCTCGAACGCCAAATTGGTCTGAAAGAACGTCTTGATCAGGCGAATCGCGCTTTCGGTCTCGCGTAGGTCCAATAACGGTTTATATCCTTGCGGAATCCTCAATCCACTTTCCATCGAACACCTCCATCTAAAATTAGGATCCTTTCCCTGGCCTGCGACAGGCCATAGAAACAAAAAAGCCACGGGGCAGATTTTCTGCGCCCGTGGCTTTGGAAAACGCGATGGATGCTAAACGTCAGCCTCGCTCCCACAGGCGCGCGGTGATGTTCGCATTATTATTATTATTGTTGTTGGAAAACTGTTTCATCATCATTGCGCGTCTACCTGTGAGTTCGAGTAGCCAAATTGTAACGGCATTGCCGGAAAAGTCAACGGAGCCGATTTACCTGGTTTGCGCTCTAAGTGTTGGGATGTACAATGCGAACGACGGGAGAGATCAATCGTCGAAAGGCGGTTGGAGAAAGAGGAGTGAATGGAAACCCATAAGCCCTACGTCGCGGCTTCGCTCAAAACCGGCAGCGACTTAAAAACCGTAGCCCGCTCGTTGCAGGAGCGTGAGTTGTCGCGATTGTCCCTGCCCGAGATTGAGGCAGTGAGCGATCTGGTGGCGCGGGTGGTGCCGGCGGGCAATGTCCCCGGCGTGATCCTGAGCGTACTGTCGCGGGCGCAGGGTCGCAAACCCCCTTTGCAGACGGTGCGCCGCGACATCAATCTGCTCCTCAAAGGCGTCGAACAAACCCTCGACAAGATGGTCTACCTGGCATTTTTCGGCGGGCCGGCCGCCGCCATTCTGGCCTACCAGAATTTGCTCAAGATTGTGGGCAAAGACCCCGAAGGCGCTTTCCCCGACGGCACCTGGCAATTCTACGTCGAATATGCTCTGCGCGACGACACAGCGCGCCACGCCAATGAGACGCACGGATTTGATACGTTGCTGGCGCAACACCAGATTCAGCTGAGCGAGATTGACCGGATCACGGCTCTGGTGATGACGTCCATCCATTGTTTGCACCAGTATCCCGCGATGTTGGAAAACGAGTGGCGCGAGCGTGTTTACATCTATTGGTTGCGCGAGGTTACGTCCGAAACCCCCGCAGCGGAGCGTTACGCGCGGCTTTACCGCGAGTGGTGTGGGCTGCGGCCTTATGCGCGCGGAGCCGACAGTGGCGCTCAGTCCTACCCGGCTTATCGTCGCGCGCGGTTCGATCAGTTTTTGCGGCAGGCGACGATCGAGCTGAGCGATGATCTGCGGCAAAAGTGGCAAGCGGCGGTGCTCTCTGCCGAGCAGGACGAACTTCCAACTTATTTGCAACAGATGTCGCTGCTGGCCTATCTTGAGCCGGGGGTATACGACGAGACGCGCGTGCCCATTTCCGTGTCCGAGGCGCAGATCGCGGTGGTTCGCAAAGGGCGCTACTATTTGATTCCGGCTTGCGCTTCCGGCGGCGACCAACCGCCGGATGTGGACGCGGTGCGCGCGCAGGTAGCAGCGCTGGTGCAACATCCGGATTCCGCTCCGGCGGCAAACCTGATCGAGTGGGTGCAAATCAAGCGCAGCGCGTTGCCGTCGCTGCGTCGCAAGTTGAGCGCCACGCTGCTGGCCGAAGTGGACCGGCTGCGTTTCGCGCCGATCGTGCTGAACTGCGACCGGCGCCCGCGAGACACGTCGCTCTCGGAATTGCGCCAGGCCGAGCGCGGCGCGGGCAGCCAGGGCTTGACGATTTTTGACACCGGCGAGACGTTGGTGTTCGATCAATCGCACATTTTTTTCGATGGCGCTTGGGGCGCGGGGCTGGCCGAGATTATGACGCGCGAGGCGGCGTCGTGGGGCGCGTATTTGAGCAGGCTCCCGGCGGCGAAGCCCGGACGGCGCCCTGTGGCTCTCAATATGCGCCGGCAAAAGTCCGACGTGGCCTTGCTGCAACAGACGCCGCGCGTCGCCGTTGAGGTGGGGGTGGAGTCGGACACGGCCAATCTCACGGAGATTCTGAAGTTGCGCCGGCTTCTCAAACAACGCAGCGACCTGCTTCAATTGACCGTCAACGACTTGTTGGTTTTCTATCGCGCCATCCATGCGATGACTTACCGGCCTTCTGCCGGGCTGCTGGCCGACCTGCGCCGTCTCGTTTTGGTTCCGGCCTCGCGCCAGGCGGCGACGGCGGCGCTGGAGACGTTGGAAAGCAGCGAGCAACCGGCGCCGGCCATTTTGATCCCGGTGGATGCCAGCCAGCGCTCTCCGCGCGACCGCCTTTATCCGATGACCTTCGACGTGCCGCTGGGCGAGCTAGACGTGCTGAACCTGCACCAACAGGTGACGGCGGCTTTGAATGCGTATCACGACGCTGCGGGCGACCGCGCTGCCATCTATGCCGAATTCGACCGGCTACAGCGCGTCTACCTGGCAACCCTGGCCGGGTTCGGCGCGCTGTTGAGCAAG
Organism: Anaerolineae bacterium; assembly: GCA_034429675.1. Classification (GTDB taxonomy): domain Bacteria; phylum Chloroflexota; class Anaerolineae; order B4-G1; family SLSP01; genus JAKQHY01. The sequence continues at coordinate 3,421 of DAOUFX010000169.1, forward strand.
GCGAAGGACATCGCCATCACCGGGCAGAGCGCCAGTGTGGGGACGATCAAGCTGTTGGCGCACATGCCGGCGTCGCTCCAACACTTTTTGGACAAGGTCCCCGGACAATTTGATGGGCTGAACGATCTCATCAAGGGACGCGAGGTGTTTTCCAACGTGGGCGCTGTAGCGCCGGCCAGCACGCTCACCCGTTTTATCACTGCCAAAGACGATAATGAGAAAAAGACGTTGGCCTGGGGTGTGATTAGCGACGCCGATGGTATAATGCACATCACTTTGCGCGACTTTCGTCCACACGTCAGTTCGCTGATTGCCGCCGGGCACAAGAACCTGGCCTTGCGCATGGCGCAGGACTATCTTGATGCGTATGTGAACGGTCTCAACGATTTTGTTCAAGATTTGCAGCGTATCGTATTGACCAGCCGGGAAACACGTTTAGTGGAGACTATGGATGCCGAATGACCCTTTGATCGGACGCCAACTGGGGAACTTCAAAATCGAGCGTTTGCTTGGGCGTGGAGGCATGGCGTCTGTTTACTACGGGCATGACATCAAGTTGCAACGTCCGGTCGCCATCAAAATATTGGATGCGCGCTACCGGGGTAATCCCGCTTATGCGCGACGTTTTGTGCGTGAAGCGCAGATGGTGGCGACGTGGCGGCACGAGAACATTGTGCAGATTTACTACGCCGACGAACAGGACGGGCTGTTCTATTTCGTGATGGAGTATGTGGACGGCCCGGACCTGGGTCGTCTGATGAGCGATTATTCCCAGCGCCAGCAACTTATGCCCAATGACGAAGTGGTGCGCATCGGGCGCGCCGTCGCTGCGGCGTTGGATTATGCGCATCAGAGAAAGGTCATCCACCGCGATGTCAAGCCGTCCAACGTGATGTTGACGAGCGATGATCGTGTCATGCTGACCGATTTCGGGTTGGCTTTGGATGTGCAGCAGGGTACCCTCGGCGAGGTGTTCGGATCGGCGCATTACATCGCGCCGGAGCAGGCGCGCACTTCTTCGAGCGCCGTGCCTCAGTCCGATCTGTATTCGTTGGGCGTGATTTTGTACGAGATGCTCACCGGCGCCGTCCCCTTCGATGACCCCTCGCCGATCAGTGTCTCACTACAACACATGACCACGCCGCCGCCGCCGCCGCGCCAGATCAATCCCAAGATCAGCGCAGCCACCGAAGCGGTGCTGCTCAAGGCGTTGAGCAAAGCTCCCGGCGATCGTTACCCCACCGGCAGCGCGTTGATGGATGCGCTGGAAACGACTTTGCAGGGCAGACCGGCGGAGCGGAATAAGACGCAGCCCGCCAAACCCCCCGTTCCACCCCCAAACCGTCCGTCCGGCGGGGGATTGAAGCGGCTGGCGTTCGGCGGCTTCGTGTTGTTGCTCTTGTTAGCTTTGGGCGGCGCCTGGTTCAAATGGGGGAAAAACCTGTTGTTGCCGGCGACCACTTCGCCGTTGTCGCCGTTGGATGCTCCCGGCACGCCGCGCCCCGTCAACCCGCGTCTCAAGCGGCGAACTTACCTGCCGTTGGTATTGGATCAACATCCCACCCCGGAGGCTACGGCGGAGGTCGTTACCCCCACACCCTCAAGCAGTGACGGACGGCGCTTCGTGCTTTTCTACAATGAAACGGGTTTCTACATCTTTAACGATTCCGGCAAGGACAGCCTGGTGGCGCCGTTAGCCTTTGAGCGATTGGACGCAGAGGGCGAGGCGCAGAACCGTTTTGATGGCTGGCGCTGGTCGCGTTACTATGCGTATATTCGCAATGGTAAATGCGTCTCTGCCGAGATGCGCGGCACTTTATCGCGCCCCCCGGAGTGCCGCTCCTTCAGCAGTCAAATCACGGTATCCAGCAACGACGACTTTGTATTTTGGCTTGAAACTGAAGACAGCACCGGGTTTCGTGTGCTGTGGGACGATCAGGAAGCAGGCCGCTGCAAAATCGCAGCCGGCGAATGCGAGGTGTATTTGCCATGACCAACGATCCGCTCATTGGCCGGCAGTTGGATGAATACCTTCTGGAGGAATTGCTCGGTCAGGGCGGCATGGCTCGTGTTTACCGGGCAGTGGACGTTCGTCTGAAGCGCTATGCCGCGATCAAAGTGATCGGCTCCGATCACCTGGCCGATCCAGATTACGCCCGGCGTTTCAGTCTCGAAGCGCAGGCGATTGCGCGTCTGACCCATCCCAATATCGTGCATCTCTACCGCTATGGCCGCACCGACGATGATTTGCTGTATATGGCGATGCAATACATCGAGGGGATGGACCTGGGAACGCTCCTGCAAGGATATTGGGCGGACAGCGAGTTTATGGCGCTGGACGACGTCGCCCGGGTGATCGGGCAGGTTTGCGCCGCTCTCGATTATGCCCACGATCAAGGCGTGATTCATCGCGACATCAAGCCGGCGAACATTATGCTGGACCGCCAGGGCAACGCGCATCTGGCCGACTTCGGGCTGGTGTTGCTCACCGAGGTCGGGACGCGCGGCGAGATTTTCGGAACCCCGCACTACATCGCGCCGGAACAGGCTATCTCGTCCTCCGGGGCGACGCCTCAGAGCGATCTGTACTCCGTCGGCGTGATCCTCTACGAGATGTTTACCGGCGTACTGCCATTCGACGCCGAAAACCCGCTGGAAGTCGCGATGTTGCACATGAGCCAGATTCCGCGCCCGCCTCACAATCTGCGACCGGAGATCACGCCGGCGTTGGAATCGGTCATTCTCAAGGCGCTGGAGAAGGATCCGCCTGAGCGTTACCCGACCGGCGCGTCGTTGAGCCAGGCGTTGGACAAAGCGCTGCGGGAGAAGCGGGCCATGCAGATGCGTACGTCGCGCAAGACGGTGTACTCGCGAGTCATCGCGGGGACGTCCTCGTTGCCCTTGCCGCCCGAGACACGGCCAGAGCCAAAGACAGCGCCGCCGACAAAACCGGCGACGGCCCCCGCAACACGGCCCAAGTCGGCGCCGTCAAGGCAATCGCAAGCGACGCTGCCGAATGTGTCACCGCCAACCCAGCCGAAAACGGCGCCAGCAAGGCAGCCGCATGCGACGCCGCCAACGTTGCCAAAGGCGTCACCATCCGCGCAACCGGGGCCAACTGCGCCGACGAAACCCAAGACGCCGCCGGCAAGACCGAAAACCGAGCCGCGCATGTATCTGCCGGAAGTTCCCATCCCCGCACCGCCGTCGCCTTCCGGCCCGCCGGCGCGCGAATCGCCGCCGCCGACTCCCTCCGAATCGTCAGCGGTTACCATCCCCGAACCGTTGCTATTTGCGCCGGCGGCGCCGGCGCGCGTGCCGCCGCCGCCGCCCGACAACCCCGCTCGTCCGTCGTGGCTCATTCCGGCAGCGATCGGCGGCGGGGCGTTGATCATCTTGCTGTTTCTGGTATTCCTCGGTCAGGCGTGGCTGCGCGGGCGCGCTCTCGATAAACCGACCGCGACGCCAACCCTTGCCGCGGGTGTGGTCGAGACGCCGCAAGCGACGACTCCCGGCGGCTCTCTTGCTACGCCGGTTGTGGAGACGCCCGCAGTGATTCAGGCTACCGCGGCGCCCGCCGCGACGCCGACAGCGGAGCCCTCTCCGGCTCCCCCGGCGCCGGCGCGCCTGTTGATCGCGCGCGGCAAAGAGGAAAGCGTGTGGCTCATCAACCAGGGCGAGGGCGATTTTGTGCTGGCGCCATTGCTGTTGAAGAGCGGGGAGAAAAGCGTCGCGGGCGACGTGTGGGGTATAGCGACGCTCAAGCCGGGCGAATGTGTGGTGATAGTTCAAGACAAGGAACCTAAAGATTCGCCCAAGCCATGTGCGAAGGTGGGCTCGTGGAAATCGGCGGGGACAAAAAAGGACCTGTTTGGCCGCCCATCCATCGAGGTTTTCTACGGCGATCAACGGGTGCGGGAGTGCCGGGAAAACGAGAAAGAGTGTGTGTGTGATATGGCGAGTGTTGCTCCCTGAGCGTTTTGATACAAAAGAGATCTGCAAGGCATCGGCGCGACCGTTATGGCCGCGCCGATGTGGTTCTACTTTCGCCCGAGTGAAACCTTTGTACGTGTCCGTCTGTCAGGGTGTATTCTGGGAAATGTAGTAGGACGCCGAATTGGTCCCACCGTCCATCTCTTTGAAAGCTGCCGGGATGGGCTCGCCATCCCTCAACATCGTGAAGAAGAGCATGTCACCCGCAAGCGCTATTTCTTGGCCCTGTTCGATGTATTGCCCCACGATCACGCCGGCAATCTTCAGATGGGCGTACCGCGAGCATTCGCCGGAACCATCTTGATCGCGACACAACAGAACGATGTTACCAAGTACCTCGTCCTTGCCAATTTCAACAATCCAACCGCTGTGAGCGGCCAGCACGTTTTGATTTTCCGACAGATCGAAACTAAAGCCCTCGGGATGGTGGGGCGGCGATTGTGGAAGGATGCTGTGCCCTTCACCGGCAGGCCAGGGGAGCAGCAGCGATGTGCGATCCTGATCCGACGGCGCTTCGGTGCGGACGAGAGCGTTGTGCAGCCGTTCGCATGCCGGGCATCCGTGGCTGCGGATGATGGCGTAGCCGTCTTGGGGATCGTAGCCGCTGCGTTCGAAATCTATGTTCCAGACCATGATGGCGTGAACTTTGCCGGTGCTGCGTCCGAAGTTGACAGCTTCGGTCAACCAATCGGCTTGTTGCGCATTGGTAGTTTCCTTGGCCCAATTAAATGCGTCGTAAAAAGCCGGGACACCTTCTTGAGAGGCGTACCCCATCTCGGTATAAAAAAGCCGGCGTTGTCCTTCGAAGAGATCGAAGTAACGGTTTGTTTGGGAAAGGAAATACCAACTGTGGTGCGTGCTGCCGGGATCGGCCGGGTGCCCGATGTCAGCCAGAGGCGACGTCGCTCCCGAAGTGTGATGTGCGCCCACGTAGTCCAGACAATTGATGGCGCCGGCCTCGATCATACCACTGAGGAAGGGTAGGTCGTCACAGCCGACCTCCGAACATCCGCGAAAGTAACCGGTCGGTGCCGGCGCGGCGCTGATGACGGACGTGTCAGGATTGGCGGTTTTGACGGCCGTGTAGGCGGCGCACAGCATGTTGGTGTAAGTGATTGGGCTGATTTGACCTGCCGGCCATTGGAAATCAATGTTCGGTTCGCTCCATACCTCGATAGCGTCCGCGCCTTGTGTTGCCAGCGTGGCCAACCAGTTGGCGTAGTTGGCAGTGAAATCCTCTTCACGGATGAGATTCGCGCTGCCCAGACCGGTGATCTGGATTTTCAGACCGTTGTCATGGGCCGTATTGATGATGTCGGCGGCGTCTGTTGAATAATATACCTGCATTTTGACCCAGGTTATGCCGGCATAGCGCATCGCGTCAACGTGATCCCAGGTGTCAATGTGCCCGCCAAGTTCAAAGGGCGCAATCCAGTCGTTGGGAGGCGTTGGGTAGGGTGTGGGTGTGGGACCTGGTGTTGTGGGGATGGCGGTGGGTGTGGGCGCTGGTGTCGTGGGGATGGCGGTGGCAGTCGGTGAGGGGGTATCGGTGGCATCGGATTGAGCGTTTACAGCCACAGTGGACGCTGCGCGGGTGGTTGCTGGCGGTTCCGGTGTAGTGTCTGGGATGCACCCTGCCAGGCAGATCAGTCCGGCCAACAAAAACAGCAAAACATAGCGAGTTTTCATGATCAATTCTCCTTCAGAAAATAGTTTTAGCGGCATTCTGCCGCGCCACTGGCTTTTGGCCAGAATCGCCGCTAACGCGGCAAGGGTTAAAAGGAGTGTTTTTCGTGCGA
>DAOUFX010000170.1:0-34968 GCA_034429675.1 Anaerolineae bacterium
TGCCTCATTTCTGACCGAACGAAGATAACCTTTGCATGACGCTGAAGGCAATGTCTTAATGCCCTTTCGAGCAGTGCCTCATTTCTGACTTTGACGTTGATCACTTCCACGCTGTAGGTCACGATGAGTCTTAATGCCCTTTCGAGCAGTGCCTCATTTCTGACCCCTGATTTTTAGAGGGTCAGAAAACACCGATTTTGTCCCACTTACTACCTTTTTTTCTCGCCTTGAATGTGTTTTAGTCGTGTCTTCTTGCCGATTTTGCTACAGTATACCCCACTTGCAGATGGATAGCGTATGACTCCCTACAAAGCCCCTTTGAATGATAGCTTTTCCTGAGACATACGCTTGCACAACGTCATTTATAGCACAATTTAGATGATAAACAATCCGAGTGAAAATTAACCGTCGGGTGGGAATTTCTCGTAAGTATTAAGCTTCTCTTTCATCTCAAGCAACAATTCTCTAGGCGGGTATGTCGCCTGTGTCTTTACTCTCATAATGGGAATTTTCGCGGCTTCCAGCGCTTTTTCAACAAAGGTATCCCGCTTTTGGCGGCTCGTTCGCTGGTGGGTCGAGTCGTCCAGCTCGATCACGAGCATGGGCCTTAGTGTTTGGGGATCGCACAAAACAAAGTCCACCCGTTTTCGGTCTATCTTGTTGCGGTAGGTGTTATTTCGCTTGTGGTTGCCGGTTTTGGGATAGATTAAACTTATCAGGGGGATTTGTACACAGGTCGTCAGTCTGCCGTTTAGGGCGGTTATGAGCACGTGGTAAAAGCTCAATTCTGCATCGGTGAGGATACTTTTTTGTGGCTGGTAAGGATAGCTTTCTACTGCTGCTTGTGGGGTGATTCCAAAGAATCTTTGAATGATGGTCAGGCATCCGGGCTTGTTGCTCATGTCCTTGTTAATCCTCGTCTTTTACAAGTAAGTGGGAGGGGGGCGCTCCCCCCTCCCGGTTTGTCGTGGTGCTTGTCATAACTTACCTAGTATGAAGCATCTGGGAGAGCGCCGCCTCGACCGGCGCGATCGCCCCACCCTTTCGACAATCTTGCTACTTTTCGCCGTTGCCCCGGACAGGCTCACGCCCTCTCTACACAAAACTTATATCACAAACAGCGAAAAAGAAAAACTTTTACAAGCAAACCCTGCCCAAAGGATGGGCGTTTGCGTTTCGCAGACTGGCTACGCCGCTGTGGCTGCCGTCCACGAAACTTCCACGAATGCACGAAGGGTTGCCGCGCGCATTTGTGTATTCGCGTCCCCATTCGTGGACGGCAGCGGGTGCGCCGTGCGAAACGCACCCCCCCCACCCCTGCCGAAAATCGCAGAGCCGACCAGAAGATAGAGAGGGCATTTTTAGGACGAGGGCACCCGCTCTAAAAATACCCCCTCTTTATCCGGCTAACGGCTAACAGCCAAACCCTAAATGCTATTCAACGGCGTATAATCCAGCCCAAACGCCTCCGCCACGGCCTGATAGGTCACTTTGCCCTGATAGATATTGACCCCCAGCGCCAAAGCTTTGTCATCGGCGACCGCCGCTTTGAAGCCCTTGTCGGCCAGCGCGATGACGTAGGGCAGAGTGGCGTTGGAAAGGCCGTTGGTGCTGGTGCGCGGCACCGCCCCCGGCATATTGGCGACGCAGTAGTGCAGGACGCCGTCCACGTAAAAGGTCGGGTTGGAATGGCTGGTGGGATGCGTCGTCTCCACGCAGCCGCCCTGGTCCACGGCCACGTCTACGATGACGCTGCCCGCTTTCATCTTTGAGATCATCTCGCGCGTCAGCAACTTGGGCGCCTTCGCGCCCTTGACCAGCACCGCGCCGATGACCAGATCGGCGCTGCTGACGGCGCGGGCGATGCTGTAGGGATTCGAGGCGAGGGTCTCGAAATTGCCGTGCAAGGTTTCGCTCAGAGCGCGCAGACGATCCAGGTTGATGTCTATCAGAATGACCCTGGCGCCCATTCCCAGGGCGATCAAGGCGGCGTTGGCCCCCACCACCCCGCCGCCGATGATGACGACTTTGGCCGGTTGTACGCCGGGAATCCCGCCCAGCAATTTCCCGCGGCCGCCGGCTTGCCGTTCCAGGTAATGCGCGCCGACCTGGATGGACATCCGTCCGGCAACCTCGCTCATGGGCGTCAACAAAGGCAGGGTTCCGTTGGGCAATTCGACGGTCTCGTAGGCGACGCCGGTCACGCCGCTCTTCATCATCGCCTGAGTGAGCGATTCCTCGGCGGCCAGGTGCAGATACGTGAAGAGCACCAGGTCGGGCCGCAGGTATTTGTACTCGGCGGGCAGCGGTTCTTTGACTTTGACGACCATGTTCGACTGGCTCCACACTTCATCGGCCGAGGAGACAATCTTGGCCCCGGCCGCGGCGAAGTCCTCATCGGAAAAATAGCTGCCCTCCCCGGCTTTGGTCTCGACCAACACGGTGTGTCCGTGCTTGCCAAGCTGAAGTATTCCGCCCGGCGTGATTGACACGCGATATTCGTTATCTTTGATTTCTTTCGGTATGCCGACGATCATGTTTATTTCTCCTTTTGGTAAAATATCACTGCAACAACCACAGAATGATTCTAGGCTCAATGCAAATTATCGGCGAACCCGGCGGCATTTCAACTATCCTTAATCTTATTTTAAGGCGCCGATAATACTGGAAGTCCTTTTTCGACGCGCGCCAGCCTTGAAACTTGCCCTTCTTGTGATAGAATGGCGCATTGTGTCTATCTAACTTGACCTGGCAAGAACCACATTCTAGCCAGACCTTGTGTTATCCGCCGGTCCTACCGGCCTCAGGAGAAAATTATGACCAATAAGATTTTGATTACTGTTGGCGCGCTCGTAGTCGTGGGTATGTTGATGGTGGGCGCGTTCACCGGGGGCGTGCTGATCGGACGAGCCACAGCGCCGGCGTGTCCTACTGACGTTTGCACCTCCTCCGAAACGGCGGCTCCGACGCAATCAAGGGGAAATGATCCTGCGCCTGACGATCCCACTCAGGGGTTGCCAGCTACGGCGGCGCCCCATCCTACTTCTTCAGGACAAAATACGCTCCCGGCCAGCGATACGTTTGACTACGAAATTCTCCAAACGGTGCTCAGCCTTCTCGATGAGCAGTTCTACGGCGAAATTCCAGACGGCAAGACGCTGGCTTATGGCGCCATTCGTGGGATGCTGATGACGCTGGATGATCCGTACACATCATTCATTGACCCGGAGGTTTCGGCAATCCTCAACGAAGACGCCAGCGGCCAGTTCGAAGGCGTTGGCGCGATGGTCCGCATGCGCGAGGACGGGTATTTGGAAGTGACCAGTCTCATCTCCAATTCGCCTGCGCAGAAAGCCGGCGTGCTGCCCGGCGACATCATTCTGGCCGTTGGCGATCAATCCATTGTGGGATTGGGGCTCTACGAAGCCATCGGCTACATTCGCGGCCCGGCCGGCACAGACGCGAAATTGGAGATCGCCCGCGCCGGAGAAGAGGAATCCATCTTCATCACCGTAACCCGCGCCAAAATTGAGGTGCCGGTCGTTGAATACAAGATGCTGGACAACGACATTGCCTACATCTCCCTGACGGAGTTCGACGCCAATGCATCGGATCGCGTTGAGGACGCCCTCAAGGAACTATTGAAAGAATCGCCTAAGGGGCTTATCTTTGACCTGCGCGGCAACCCCGGCGGGTGGCTGGATCAGGCAATCAAAGTGGGCGACATCTTTTTGGACAAAGGACTGGTCGCTATCGAGAGGGACAGCTCTGGCAACGAACAAAGCTTCCTCTCTTATGACGGTGACGCCGGCGAGGACATCCCCATGGTCGTTTTGGTGAACGGCGGCAGCGCCAGCGCCTCGGAAATCGTGGCGGGCGCATTGCAAGACCGGGAGCGCGCCGTCCTGATCGGCACAAAGACGTTGGGCAAGGGCTCCGTTCAACGTCCCAACGATCTCTCCGACGGGTCGCAGCTCCGTGTGACCATCGCCCGCTGGTTTACGCCCAATGATAACAGCATCCACGGCGAGGGTCTGACGCCGGACGTGGAACAAGAATACCCGAACGATACGGAAGCGGGCGAAGACCCACAGCTCGATCGCGCCATCGAGTATCTCACCCAGGGACAGTAAGAGTGAGCGATATCAAAGTCGTTGCGACAAACAGCAAAGCTTATCATGAGTATTTTGTCGAAGATACCTATGAAGCGGGCATCGTCCTCGCCGGCTCCGAGATAAAATCCATCCGGGCGGGTCAGGTCAGTCTGCGTGAAGGGTATGTTCAGGCTCGCAACGAAGAACTCTGGCTGGTTGAGGTTCACGTCGCGCCCTACGAGCAGTCCGGCCATAGCCAACAAGATCCCAAACGTCCCCGTAAGCTCTTGTTGCACCGGAAAGAGATTATTCGTATCAGCAACGCCATTCAAGAGCGCGGCTATACGCTTGTCCCCTTGCGGATGTACATCAAGGGCAAGCGGGTCAAAGTAGAAATTGGGATTGTTCGCGGCAAGCATCAATACGACAAGCGCGCTACCATCGCCAACCGCGACGCAGAACGGCGCTTGCAGCGTGAATGGAAAGAATACGAACGTCAGTAACCGTGTGCGCCGCGCGATTTCGCGCGGCGCACACGTTGGTCAAAGATTGGTTTGACATGATAGCCACCTGCGTTATAATAGCCGTGTTATTCAATAGTAAGGAGTGAGTAAGCGGATGTCGGAACAAATAAATACACAACCCACCTCAATTCAGGAGCTTCAGCCTAAAATGCAGCTCTCTGGGACCATCACGCGCACCGAGCTGTATGGCGCGTTCGTCAATGTTGGCCTGGATCGCGACGGCCTCATTCACATTTCCCACCTGGCCCCCAAACGTGTCAAGAAAGTCACCGATCAGGTAAAAGTTGGCGACACAGTGACCGTGTGGGTGTTGAGTGTTGACGCTGAAAAAGGGCGCGTTGCATTGACGATGGTAGAGCCACCTGATGTTGAATGGGACGAATTGGAAGTCGGACAGGTTCACCAGGGGAAAGTTGTACGCCTTGAGCGATATGGCGCGTTTGTGGATATTGGCGCAGAACGTCCTGGGCTGCTTCACGTTCGCGAGATGGGGCAATACGTTCAAAATCCAAGCGATGTCGTCAAAATGGGCGAAACCATTGAGGTAAAGGTCTCAAACCTGGACCGCCACAAGCGACAGTTGGACTTCACTCTGCGGATGGAAGCCGACGAGATCGAAGACGACGAAGAGGGAGATATTCCAATGTTGTCCGCTATGGAAATCGCCTTCCAGCAGGCCGGCGCCAACAATACGCCAAGACGACGCAAACAACAGATGCGCAGCAAGTCGAATCGCAGACAGGATTACGACGAACTCGAGAATATCTACCGGCGAACGCTTAATCAAGACTAGTTTAGTACGAAAGGCAGATGATGAAAGAATTTCACCATCTGCCTTTTTCTAAACTCCCCGTAACTGTTCACCGTCATTTCGAGCGAAGCGAGAAATCTCTGCCTCATACGACAGAGACCCTTCACTCCGTTCGGGGTGACATTGAAACTCAGCCCAAACTGGGAAGTTACAATTCCCCGCCCTATTCGTCCCTCACGATAATTTTTTGCGAGAGTATCAGGTTGTCGTGCGTATCTCCCGATTCTGCATCCCGGACCGGTGGACGGTAATTGTCGTGCAACGTGTACAGCCCAATGGACAGTGAGTATTCTCCAGGCGGCAAGTCTGCGGGCAACAACAAGCGGTGTTTATCGCTGACATACCGGTCGGTTGGCCATAAATTGGTGGGGAATCCTGCCGGATTGAGATGATCGGATTGGCTCCATATCGTCCCCTCGGGGCGAACCAGGTGAACGAAAGACTGGTACGTCTGGGTGAGCGGGCGCTGCGCGTTCCAATAAAGCGTCACATCCAGGGTTTGTCCCGGCCTCAGGGATGTATCGGAAAGATTGAACCCTAATAGCGCAATTTCGCCCCCAAAATCGGCGCGCTGCGGATAATCTGCAGGCAGCGCAACGCCAACCGGTGAAACATAGTGCAGCCCGCCGCTGGGATCAATCATCAGCGCTTTCACCACAATCAAGAGCAGTATTCCAACCGCAGCCACTCTCACACCCCCGGCATTTTGAGGTATTTCAACTGCAGGCAATGTCTTGGGAAAACGCCAAAGAACCACGCCAAACACAAAAAAACCCAGGATAGCCAATTGCCATCCGGCCTTGCGCGGGGCGGTGTCCTCAAAGCTCAAGACCACAGTATGCTCACCTGATGGGATACGCACGGTTATAAATCCCTCCGGATGAGCGATCTCAATGGGCGTTTCCACCCCATCAATATAAGCTTTCCAGCCGGGAAAATAGAAGAGGTAGAGGCGCAGCACGAACTTTTGCGGGGTGTTGACGTAAAAGCGATTCCTCCAGGGAACGTCTGCAAGAACCACAACGCTGGTGCCTTCAGGCAAAGTATAGCGGTTGACACGATCAACCGGCGGCGCCTGGTAAGATTCCAACACGGAGGATTGCGGCCCTGGAATCATCTCGACAGACGAGGGGACAAAGTCATTGGTAGACGTGGTGCCACGCCAGCGCCCCTCCATTTCAACGGCAACATAATGTTCCGGCGTGATGGGCGTCGAGTCTGACTCCCAAGGGATAGGATACAACGCGGGGAACGCGGAAGCTACAAGCAGCAGAAGTGCGGCGGGCACAACCACTTGTTGCCATTTTTGCGAAATTGGAGCGTTGGCTATGCTGGCGACCAGGGGGACAACCAGAGCCGCGAGCGGTCCGAGGAATCGCCAGGGGAACTGGTAAAATAACAAGCCCGGGACTTTTTCCCAGACCCATTGGCTGCTCCCGGTTATTAACCAGAAGCAAACACCACTCGCCGCCATATAGAACAGAAGTCGCGGCATTTTACCTGCCCATCCGCTTATGATCACGCCAGCGACTGCCAACAATAGAACAAGAGGCCCTGCCGACATGGGAATTTGCATTGCCGTATCCCGCCAATCCAGGATAGATAGAAAGGCCAGCAGGTCTCGCATAAGCACAAAATGCTGTTTGAAATCATAATGCCCTTCTCCGGCGACGTTAAGCTTGATGTAGCTACGCTCCAAAAGAAAAGGCAGCCAGAAATATGCCGTGAGCATGGCAACCAACATGCCTGCCAGAATTGCCAATTTCCAGTTTCCTCGTTGAGACGATGCTAATTTCCCCAACGATAAAAAAAATGCCAAGGCCAACAACGTCAACCCGGTGAGATTGTGACTGAGCAAGGCCAACGCCGTTGCGAAGATCGCGATACAAAAGGATGACTTGGTCCCTCTGCCCCACACGAGTTCCCACCCCCAAAGCGCCCAGGGCACAAGCGATAGAGAAAAAACCTCCGCCAGGTCGCCGCGGACATGCGGGTTGATCACCAAAATGTAAGGAGAAAAGGCAAAGGCGGCGCTGCCTAACACCCCCCCACTCTGCCCGCCAAATTCTCGTCCCAAAAGATACGCGCCCACTGCGCCCAGAATATGCGCCAGGATAAACATCATCTTCGCGCCGAACTCCGCATTCTCCGGCCGTAGTAGGGTGAGCCAGTTTCCCAAATGATAAATAAGAGGCGCATAATAATTGAAGATGGGATACCCATGGCCATGATAGAAGTCGGGAGCCCAACGTGGGTACAAATTGCCGAGGCGCAAGCTATAGCCTAACTCGGCGATGCGATAGACATGAAGTTCGGCGTCATTGTCCTGCGGCAAACCGGGGTACCGGACAAACGACCAGGCAGCAAGGCACCCCAACAGGATAGCGACAATGAGCGCAAGATCCCATTTAGAAATGATCCTGTGAAGAGCCGAGAAATTTATAGATTTCTCACGCCGGAGAGTGTGAGAACGCGGTGGATTTCGCATAGCCTTTGTTATCTTTTGAGAATTGCAATGGAAAGTTTGAAGATATCTTAGCGACTTGACTACGCGAAACAATCATGGCTCAAACCGAAACCCATGCCCGCGTACGGTCACAATGTAATCATGGTCAGGGTCAAGCTCCACGAGACGCTCTCGCAACCGGTAAACCAGCGCATCCACAGCTTGATCGGTAACGCCGCCAACGGCGTCCGGCCACACAGCTGTCACCACTTCCTGCCGGGTTACAACGTTGCCGGGCGCGGCAATCAGCAACAACAACAGCGTGAACTGCGCCGGAGAAAGCGACGGGTCCAGCTCCTTGCGCCCCAAACAAACACGGCGGGTAGACTCATCCACGACAAGACGCCCGACAACATTTCCCACATCACCCAGCGGCAAGGTCGCATCCCCTGCAACAAACCCGATCTGCAAAACTTCCGCCAGCATAATCTCGTCGCCATCATGGAGCCGGTACGGCTGCCCCCGCACTCGTTCGCCGTTAACCGATGTCCCGTTTTTGCTTCCCAGATCGCGCAACAAATAGCCGTCATGGTCATGCTCAATCCGAACATGATACCGGGAAACCTGGCGGTCGGTCACAACAATATCACAGTCCGCAGCGCGCCCGATTGTGAACGTGGCCTTTTCCAGGGGCCAGCGCGTGCCGGCCAGCATACCTTTATAGATCACCAACAACGGAGAATTTCCCACTTTTGTCTCTGCCATTGCCATCCTCGAAGTAAAAACCTGCTTGACATCTAAATCGGTCTCGTTTATCATCAATCCGATGGTAAAACTTTTAGAGTCACAAACAATCCTAAAAGAACGCTACAAAATCGCCGGCCCGATCGGGCAAGGCGGCATGGGCGCAGTTTACCAGGCCGAAGATGTGTTGTTGATCGGGCGCGTGTGCGCCATCAAAGAAATTGCGCCCGATCCCGACCTCGATAAGAAAATGCTCGCACAACTTCAGGAACAATTCCGTCAAGAGGCTTCGGTTTTAGCGCGCCTGGACCACCCCAACTTACCCAAAGTCTCCGACTATTTCACCCACGCCGGGCGCGAGTACCTGGTTATGGATTTCGTGCCCGGCCACGATTTACGTGAAATCCTGGATCAAGCCCTGAGTCAAAATCGCTTTCTTGATGAAAAACAAGTCATCAATTGGGCCGACCAACTCTGCGATGCGCTCGCCTATCTTCACAGCCAGACCCCGCCCATACTCCACCGGGACATCAAACCTTCCAACATCAAATTGACGCCGTCAGGACTATTAAAGTTGGTAGACTTTGGCCTCGTCAAACTTCTAACCAGCGACGAAGCGCGAACGGTAACAATCGTGCAAGGACAAGGCACTGCCGCATACACGCCTCTTGAACAATACGGCGGCGATGATGTGCATACAGACACACGCAGCGACGTCTATTCGCTCGGCGCGACGCTCTACCATCTGCTGACCGGACGCGCACCGCTGACGGCGCGGGAACGTTTCCTGCGCCCGGAGGCATTCATCCCGCCCCGCACTGCGAACCCACATATTTCAATAGGCGTCGAGCAGGCTATCCTAAACGCACTGGAGCTTCATCCTGATCAGCGCCCACCAAAAGTCGAAACGTTCCAGACGATTTTACACCAAATGGCGCTGCCGGCATCTCTGGCGCCGGTCTTACTTACCCAGCGCGAGTGGCGACATGCACTGGAATCCAACCTGCCAATCATCGCCGCGGCAGGGGTTTTACTGATTCTATCTATCCTGATGACCCCTTGACCTCGGCCCCTAGAGAGCGCGGTTTACGTCCCCAAAGACCGTAATAACCGGCCAGTCCAACCAAAACCAGCCCCCCCGCCACCAACGAGAGAATACCGGCCCAAAATTCCCGCCCGGATATGTAATACTGCCACGACGGCGCTCCCCAGCGTATCCATGCTATAGCAACAATGTAACCGCTCAATCCTCCAATAGAACCCCAAAACGCAACCCTTAGAGCAGGAACAACCTCAAAACGGCGGCTGCGGGTCCAAAAGAACCCCGCAAACCATACCAACAAGGCCCCGCTCCACCCCCAAGCCAGCATGGGCACACGCCGTGGAGTCGGAAGACGAATAGGATCAGGCAAGCGCAGCGTCCTGGGCGGACCGACAACAGGCGTTACCGTCACGTCCGGCGTGGGGGTCAAAGTGGGAGTAGGCGTGGGTGTAGGAGTAGGCGTGGGCGTGGGTTCGACAGCTTTTGCCTCAAGCCCTTCGCCCTCGCGCGCGGTCAATTCCAATCGAACTGAGGAAATCGCCGGCTCCGACTGGGCGGTAATAACCAGAAGACCGGCGCGATTCAATGGAGTCGCCGCCATCGCCACACCATCGCGCGATTCGGTCAAAATAGAGCTCATAATACTTTCTTGCGGATACGATAGAATAAACTCCACCGGGGTCCCGTCAGGAACCGTATGACCATTCTTGTCCAAAATTTGTCCCGTGCGCAGGTGGATAACATCACCGATCACAATACTCTCGGTTGAGGTCAACGGTTGCCCACCCGCGTCTACCAGATTCAGCGAAATAACCTGACCGGGGTCCGGCATAGTCTGCTTAGAGATGTAATAAGTCAGAGCCGGAATATCTACGGGAGAGTCTCCGGTAGCCACAACGTCACCGAATAACGCGCGGGCACCGACCTCGGCAAATGACTGACCAGGAGAGTAAAGCGCGTAGTATAAATCTAATTTGCTCACTTCTGTACTATCTAACTCATACGGGGGGCCAAAAGAAAACACCGCCACACGCGCATCCGGCGGAGCAATAGGATTGGACAAATAAGTTTTCAGAGCCTGGGCATAGGGATCGGAAGGGCCAAGTCCAGTTGTCGAGAAAATTACCCAACGCGCAGTGTCCAACGCCTTGAGCACCACAGTAGGTGATGTCACATTGCCAGAGAGCAATTCAGTCGGGGAGGATTCGCCCAACACGCCCATCAAATCCGCGAAAGAAAAGGACTTAATGGAATCAGAGCGTAGAATCTCGGTCCCTTCCGGGCCGTAAAATCGCAATATTGCCTGAGCTAAAGCATTGGAAACCATCTGAGGAGAAGTCACCGTTTCATCACCAAGTTGGATATCCATCTGCTGGGAAAAAATTACTATGCGGTCTGTCTCTTGCGGCGGTGCAGGTAAAAGGTCTTCCGAGAGAGGGAACACAAGAGTCAACGCCTGCGCCGCAACTTGCATATTAAGATTGCTATTGTCCTGAGACAAAGTCTGTTCCGTCTCAACAGGATCAACCGCCACCTCTGCTAAAGAAAAAGTGGGATAAATACGTAATTTCATGCTTAAAATTCGATAAACGGCAGCATCCACCAGAGCCTTGAAAGTAGAATCCGTAGCATAACGCCCGGCGAGAATGCTCAAAATATCACGGATGTTGGCAAAATGAGCTTCCCAGGAAGCATCGGCGGCAAAGCGATCCAAAATCAACAAGTCGTTCCCGGCGCTTAACGCATCTTGCGTCACACGGCGCGAGCTAAAAGATAACCCGCCTATCCGATGAATGGACTTTAGAGCCAAATTATCGGCAATCAGCACTCCCCCACTCCGACGCCAGGGGGCAATTTCTTCAAGATTCATCACCGACTGCAATTGAGCATCCAAACTGATCGGACGGGTTGTAGTACGGGGATTGACCTGAAGGCCACGATAACGGATATGCGTCACCACAAAAGCATCAGCGGTATGGTCCGTACCGGGTTCACCATTGGCAGCCACAAAGAACGGCGCCAAATCCACCTGTTTCAGTTGCGCCAATGTCTGCTGAACCGTGGGAATTTCCTCCGCCAAAACACGATCGGCACTACCCAATCCGGGGAAATGTCGCGGCGCAATTAACAAACGGCCTTCGCTGCCCTGGCGCAGCCCACGAATATAAGCCTTCCCTAACTCGCCGACCCAGAAAGGATCGCCACCAAAGCTGTTGGTTCCCAAATCGGCAGCATTTCCGGGTCGAGGTGTATACAACACATCCAAATCAGGGCCAAGCAAAAAATTGATTCCCAAAGCCTGCAATTCCCTACCGAGAACGACGCCCACAGCTTCGGTCAACTGCCTGTCCCAGGTCGCGCCCAAAGCCATTAGAGTAGGCAACGATGAAGTGCCGGAAATAAAAGCGGTAACCGGAACCTCTTCACTTTCAGATTCAACTGCAATGAGAAGGGGGATGTAAGGCACCGATTTCGTCGAAGCCGTCTCGCCGGGGAAGTTTTGCGAAAAGTGTTCCACGGCGTCCCCGGTATACGATTGAAGACGATTGGTGATCGAAATCAGATCAGAAGGCGCCAATTCCCCTCGCCCTAAATTGCCATTCTCGGGGCGCAGCAGAACTCCTCCCACCCCATAATCCCGGATAAGCGTTGCAATTTCGGATCTGGCATCAACATCCATTTCCGGAAATGACACAAGCAACAACTGCCCCACCTTCATCTCAGGGGGCATAGCATTCATCATCTCCAAAATTGGATCTGGTGTATCAGGGGCAGGTATTACATCCCGCGCTAACACTGGGGACACAGCTGATAGCAACAGGATTAACACCATTATCCTGCACACCCAAGCTCGGGCGCACATTTGTATGATACTCCTCCAGATGTCATTGTATCGCAGAGCCGGTATTAGGCAAATTACTTAGCCGTGTAAACAGTCGGTGAGACATCCACCGACAACCACCCCCAACTCTTCACATGCCAACGTCAAACAATTTGCCCATTTAGAATTCATCTGGTACACTTGCAGCGTTAACGAGGAGGCAGCAATCATGAAGGTTTGGCATTTACTTTCGATCATCGTATGGAGCGTGACGATTCTCACAAGTTGTGGGCGGTCCCCACTGCTCGAAAAAGTTTCGTTCGCGCCTGACGTTCTGACACCCAATGCCGACAGCATCACCGATGTGGCCAAAATAGATTTCACACTCAATCGCAGCGCAACCGTCAGCATAACCATCTACGATCAAAATGGTCGGGCCTACATTTTCCGCCCACCCACGCCGGCAGGCGATGAAACCTACACCGTCTATTTTCCAGGAGTGGTTGAGGGATACGTTCTTCCCGAAGAATCCTATGAGTATCAAATTCTCAAACGGACACTCCCGGACGGACTCTACACCTGGGAAATTTCAGCAGTGACGGGCGAAGGTGAAAATGCCAAAATGACCGGTACGTTCACCATCAAGGACGCCGACACGGTGCTACCCGGCATTCGCGGATTCAGCGTATCTCCGGCCAGATTCGCGCCCAACCAGGATGGCATTGACGATCGCGTGCAAATCAATCTGTTTTTAGAAAAAGATGTAGAAAGCTCGCAGGTATACCTGGAAGGTAAGGACGGGACTGTCCATCACATACCGGAAGATGAAAAACTGGTTGAACCCAACATGCACGGGCTTCATTCCTACGACTGGGATGGCGGCATTGACGCCGGAAATGAACCGCCGGAAGACGGCATATACACGCTATACGCCCGTGCGCGTGACCTCGAAGGGCAAGAGGTCGTTATCAGCAACACGTTGGAAATTGTCAATGCCGGTATGCCGCGAGCCTATATCCTCAACGGGGAAGTAAAATACTCGGCCACCACCATGGTGCTTTCCGATACCCTGTGTTACACCCTCACGGTCGAAAACGATAGCGAAACACACATCCGCACTACCGGACCGTGGCCGGGAACCACCTATCGCAGCGACCAAAACTTCAACACCCTGGGATGGGCCGAAGAGTCGGGCGTCTTCCGCATCGGTATGGATTTTGACACCAGCCTGCGCAACTACCCCTTCCGGTGGGGTATCGGCGCCCCCGGTGTTGACCTGGAACAGATTGACGGCTACTGGTACCTCCCGCCCGAAGCCCGTTCCGTAGTCACGGGATGCGTCCAGGTCGTCGAAATGCCGGTGCGCAACCCACTCTACTACTGGACGGGGCTTATCCATGAAGATGTGGAAATCGCTCAGGTCAACAACCGTGTGGATCCAAACTTCGTGACAATATGGGAACCCTGACTCGAAAACTATGAGCACGAAAGCCGCTAAACGTTCATTGCCGCAGAAAACTAAAATCCAGTTAGCCGTTATCGTCGTTTCCTGGAATGTGTGCGAATTACTGAATGAGTGCCTCGTATCACTACGCGAAGAAATCGAGCGCACGAAAATCGCCGCCTCGGTATGGGTAGTGGACAACGCTTCCTCCGATCAGTCCGCGGCAATGGTTCGCCAACAGCATCCATGGGTAAAATTGGACATCTGCCCTGAAAATTTAGGGTTTGTTCTCGGCAATAACCGTATTCTGCGGTATCTGACTCAGACAGAGATGCCGGCTTATGTGTGGTTGCTCAATCCTGACACGGTCATCCGTCCGGGAACCCTCGAAATACTGCTGAACTTCTTCGAAAAACATCCACAAGCGGGTCTGATCACGCCGCAGCTTCTCAACACCGACGGGAGCCCGCAATCCAGCGCTTTCCGATTCCCCGGATTGCTACAACCGCTTTTTGATCTGGGCAAACTTCCGCAGCGGTTCTACTACACACGCTGGAATGGCAGATACCCACAAACAACCCCCGAACCCTTCCGCATTGACCATCCACTAGGCGCCGCCATGTTGGCGCGCGGCGAAGCCGTAAAACAAGTCGGACTGCTCGACGAGCGGTTTTTTATGTATTGCGAGGAGATTGACTGGGCATGGCGTATGCGCAAAGCCGGCTGGGAAGTCTGGATGGTGCCGGAAGCCCAAATTATCCATCACGGCGGCGCCAGCACCGCTCAGGCGAAACCGGTAACAACCACCTATCTTTGGGAAAGCCGCGCACGACTTTACCGGAAACACAATAATGCGCTTGTGCGGAGCCTGGTGGGCGCGGTGGTTCGGCGCACATTCTCAAAAATGCGTCCAGAATCACAGGAATGGGAACAGGCGTACCGGCGCATTGTTCAAGCGTGGAAAACGGAGACGAAAAGCTGATGCTCAGCGCAGTCATCCTGACCCTGAATGAAGAGCATCACATCGCCGCCTGTATCGAAAGTCTGCGGTGGACCGACCAGATCGTCGTCTTTGACAGCTTTAGTTCGGATCAAACAGTTTCCCTGGCCCGGCAAGCCGGCGCCGAAATTATCCAGCATCCTTTTGAAAACTATGCACAGCAACGCAATGCTGCGCTGAATGCCTTGAAGGCTGACTGGATTTTATTCATTGATGCAGACGAACGCGCGACCGAGGAATTGGGAACAGAAATCCGCGACGCAATCACACAAAAAGATAAAGCCGGGTGGTGGATTCCTCGCCACAATTACATCTTTGGACATCGTATGCGCGGCGCAGGCTGGTGGCCGGATCATCAATTGCGGCTTCTGCGCCATGGACACGCACGCTACGAGCGTGACGTCCACGAGATTGCCATCCTTGACGGCGGCGAGGGATATTTGACCCATCCGATGATCCACTACAATTACGACACACTGGCAAACTTCACCAGAAAACAACGGCGATACGTTGCCTACGATGCCGGGATCTTACTAAAACAAGGGACTCACACCAAATTCTATACGCCGTACACACAGGCAGTGCGCCATTTTTGGTGGCGTTTTGTAACCCTCGACGGGTGGCAAGATGGCGTTTACGGTATCCTTCTGTCTGGATTGATGGGGTACTACGAAATGCTTAAATATCGCCAGGTGCGAAGAGCACAAAAGCCCTGATCTATGACAAAACAACCCGCTTCAGGATCAACCATCAGCGCCCGCGCCGGAACCCGCATCAGCGTTGGGCTGCTCTTGTTTGGAATCTTGTTGATATGGCTTTCCTTTTATAATGGATATACCGCGCCAGCAACCACACCCGAAATCCAAACCGAGACGGAACTCCCCCCTATCACGAGCAAACCCACGCCAACGTGGTCGCACATGCCAACGCGGTACGTCCCCCCGACCCCAAGCGCAACGCCCGATCCGCTCACAGCGCCGATGCGGGAACTCCAGGACGCCCTGCAGAGCGGCGATTTCGAAGCCGCGGAAGAAGCCTGGTACAAAGTCTTTCAGATCAACCCAGAGAGCGGAATGGCTCTTCGTGAAAAAGCGCGCCTGGCGCTGGCTCAAGGGGAATATCTCTCAGCCGAAGCTTATGCCTGGGAGGCCATCCAACTCCTCCCCAAAGATGCGGAGACGTGGGCGCTGCTGGGTCTCATCTTGATACGCACCCACAACCCGGGAGCCGCCGAACAAGCACTGAGCGTCGCGCAAAGCCTCGACCCGGAACTTGCCGCCGACCTGTTCCTTGATCGCTGGTGCGCAGCAAGGCAGTCCGGAAACAGTGCGGCAATGACCAGACTGGCTTACGCCTTCAGCGAAAAGCAGCCCGACGTTCCCCTGGCTTTTTATTTCCGCGCCGCCGCCTTTATGGCTGGCCGAGACATGGAATCGGCCATTGTGCAATTGCTCACCTCGCTTGAGCGCAACGGCGACGCGCCGGCGGTGCTCTGGTACACGCTAGGGGAAGTCTACCTGGCCCAACAAGCTTATTCAGAAACCATCACGGTTACGCAAGTGGCCGAAGCGCGATTTGCAATGGGCGACGCCAGCCTCTACCTGGCCAGCGACGACCCTTACTACGATTTGAATCTGGCCATAGCGCGGGCGCTCATGGGACGTGACGATCTCATGAGCTGCGCCCGCGCCGAACCAATTCTGCGAGAATTAAGCGAACAAAATCCAGAGTTAACGCCCATGGTTGAAGAAGCCATTCTGTGCCAGACCCCAACCGTCACTCTGACGCCCTGGCTCTTCAGTGAACTCTGGACTCCTACCCTGAGCCCCACACCGGGGCCGACCAGGGCGCCGATCAGAAATGTGCCCACCTCTGTCGTCGCCACATCCACCCCGCGACTCAGAGCGACCCCTGCTCCGTAGTCTTTACGATTGCGAGGGCGCCAGCTCCCCGATTCCATACACTTGCTCCCGTTCGCGACGGAACTGACGCGTATAAAGGTCATAGTAATGTCCGCGCGCCTGGATCAACTCATGGTGAGTCCCCATCTCGGCGATGCGGCCATCCTGAATGACCAGGATTCGGTCGGCGCGTTTGATGGTCGAAAGCCGGTGCGCAATGACAAAGCTGGTACGCCCTTCCATGACGGCGTCCATCCCCTGCTGGAGCCGGGCCTCGGTCAACGTATCAACGGAGCTGGTGGCCTCGTCCAGAATCAAGATGGCCGGATTTGCCAGGACGGCGCGAGCAATACTGATCAACTGCTTCTGTCCGACCGAAAGCAGCACCCCCCCCTCGCCCACTTCTTCATCGTAGCCCTTTCCCATCTCGGCAATGAAATCATGAGCATGGGCAATCTTGGCGGCTTCGGTGATTTCCTCATCGGTCGCATCCAACTTCCCGTAGCGAATATTGTCACGAATCGTACCGGAAAACAGGTGCGGCGTCTGCAACACCATGCCCACCCGCGACTGTAACGCAGTTTGCGTCAGCCCGGTGTAATCACGGCCATCAATGGAGATGACCCCTTCGGTCGGCTCGTAGAAGCGGCAGATCAAATTGACGATGGTAGACTTTCCTCCGCCCGTCGGCCCGACCAAAGCAACGTGTTCGCCGGGATAAATGTGCAGGTTGAAATCCTTGATCACATCCTTTCCCACTTCATAACGGAACGTGACATTCTCAAAAGCGACCTCGCCGTGAAGATAGCCGGGATCAATGGCCCCTGCGCGATCTACCACATCCGGCTGAGCGTCAACCAACGAGAAGATACGCTCCGCCGAAGCGATAGTGCGTTGCATTTCGGCATAGATGCGGGCCATGTCCTGAATCGGCCACATCATAAAGGTGAGATAAGAAAGGAATGCCTGGATGCCGCCGATGGTGATACCCGCGACCTGCGTCTGCAAACCGCCATACCACACCACGACGCCGACTCCTACCGCGCCGATGATCTGAATGATCGGCAGGAACAACGCCGAAAGCCACGCGGCCCGATAGGCAGCTTTGTACATCGCCGAGCTCTGCTCCCCGAACTCCACCAGGTTCTGTTGCTCCCGCACCAGAGCCTTGACCACGCGCACGCCGGTGATGCTCTCATTGTACGAGCCGGTAATCATCGAGTTAAGCTTGCGCACCTCGCGATATTGCACCAGGATGTGCTTGCGAAACCAGAATGCGATCACCAACATCACCGGCACCACCCCCGCCACCAACAACGCCAGCTGCCAGTGGATGATCGCCATAAACACCAGGGAGGTGATGATATTGAGCGTTGACCAGGTAATATCCACCAACCCCCACGTCACCAGGTCGGCGATACGTTCCGAATCTGACGTTACCCGTGACATAATCCAACCGACGGGAGTCTTATCAAAATAGGAGAAAGAAAGCTGTTGTAGATGATCAAAAAGCTGCTTGCGCATATCGTACTGCACACGATGCCCAAGCACCCCGGTCAGGTAGATAAACCCAAAAACCATGGCAGCCTGGAAAGCGGCCAGGGCGCCATAGCGGGTCAACAACTGCGTCAAGCGCGGCATATCCTGAGCCACGATCCCTTCATCAATGATCAGTTTGCCCAGAAAAGTGAAATACGAATCGCTCGCCGAAGTCAATGCAATCAGGATAACGAAACCTAACACCCAATGCCAATAGGGCGTAACCTGTTTTAGAATACGCACCAGCACACGCCCATTAAACTTTGTCGTGAACTCTTCTTCTTCAAACGCATACGGCTGAGACATAGCTATCTCCTAAAAAGTTACAAGTTGCGAGTTAAAAGTTGCAAGTCAATCGTCACACATAGTCATGGTTAAGAGACAAATGCAGGTTTTTCACGGGTAGGTCTTCCACCCGTGAAAAACCCCTTTCTAATCCATCGCCAACACAGGCTCATACACCGAAGACAGAGAGAGTTTCTCTCCGGCGACTTCTTCGGCCACCTCTTCCTCAATGCGCGACTGAATCTCGTAGATGTCGCGATAGAGGCCATCCTGGCGAATGAGCGTTTCATGGCTGCCGGACTGCACAATCCTTCCCTTATCCAATACCAGAATCAGGTCGGCCTTCATCACGGTCTGAATGCGATGTGCAATGATGAAAGTCGTGCGCCCAGGGATCAGGATGTCCAACGCCTGCTGAATTTGCTCCTCAGTTTCGGTATCCACCGACGAGGTCGCGTCGTCCAACACCAGGATACGCGGATCCTTCAACAGTGCGCGCGCGATGGCCACGCGCTGGCGCTGGCCACCGGAAAGTGTCACGCCCTTCTCTCCAACGACCGTGGCATACCCCTCAGCGAACGTGAGGATAATGTCGTGAATAGCAGCGGCTTTGGCGGCTGCTTCGACCTCTTCCTGGGTCACTTCACGCCCTACACCATAAGCGATATTGTCCCGAATACTGCGGGAGAACAGAAACGGCTCTTGCTCCACGATGCCGATAGAACGTCGCAGCACCGCGCGAGGATACTCCTTCAACGGAATCCCGTCGAGCAGAATGCGCCCTTCCTGATAATCGTAGAACCGCAACAGCAAATTGAGGATACTGGTTTTACCAGAACCGGTGGACCCCAACAACGCCACAACCTTACCCGGGGCGCAACTGAAGGAAATATCGTGCAAAACTTCGACCGGCTTCGGCGCCTCATCGGCTTTTGCTTCCTTGGGTTTCGCCGGAGCATCTGCGCCCTTACTCTTGTTTTTCTTATCCTTCTTATCCTCTTCGTCCTTAAGAACCTCCATCGGTTCATAAGAAAAACTGACATTCTCAAAACTCACCGCGCCCTGCACGCGAGTATCCACCGGCACGGAGCCGCTCCAGATATCCTCGCGATCCTGCGCGATGACATCCGCCACACGACGGTAGGAGACAAGACCGGTCGAAACGTCCACGATCAGCCGTCCCAGATTGCGCATCGGCCAGATGATCCAGGTTACCATTCCCATCACCGCCAGATAGGTCCCGACAGTGATTTCACCACGGATCGCCATCGCAGCGCCGGTTGCCATCACCAGGATCGTCTGCACCGCGCAAACGATATCCGAAAGCGGCCAATACAACGAGTGCATCAACGTCAGTCGCTTGCCGCGCACATACTTTTCCCAGTTGTCGCGGTTGAATTTCTCCATTTCGTATCGTTGTCGCGCAAAGGCTCTGACCACCCGCACACCCGAAAGGTTTTCCTGAAGCACGGAGGACAATTTGGCTTCCTGCTCCTGAAAGTGGTTATAGGCTTTCGAAACTCGCCCAAAGAACCAGTACGACATAACCACGATGAGCGGCATCATCACAATGGAAAGCCATGCCAGCTTTCCATTCAAGCGCATCAGCATCGTGAAATTCACTACGAACAGAACAACAATCCGGCCGATGCCCAGAGCCTGATCCGCATAGAAACGGCGCAGAGCATCCACATCCGAAGTAGCGCGCGAAATCAACTCGCCCGCCTTCACATAGTTGTGAAAGGCAAAAGGCAAGCGCTGAATATGGTCGAACAGATAGTTTCGCAACCGCAGTGTCACACCTTCAGAAGTCCTGGCCGACCAGACACCGCGCAAATACGAAAAACCGCCCTCCATCGCCGCCAGCCCCAAAAAGGACAGGGCGAACCAGGGAAGCTTGTCAAGCAACGCACCCTTGCTTAAAGACTCATCCACCACATAACGCAACACCTGATAGTACAACGTGCGCGCAAACGCCCCCAGGGTTACTGCGACCATTGCGCCAAAGTACAGCCACCGGAACCCCGCCATCAGCCGCCACAACCCCAACAAACGGTTGTTGGTAACAGTGCTTTTCAAATCCAGGGACAATTTCTGCGTCAATTTAGCATCAAGATTCTGAGACATAGTTTCTTACCTTACAGTTCACGATTGATTCTCACAACCGGTAAAAGCGCCTCGCTTTAAACACGCGAAAAGCGAGCGGGTGCTTTTCAGCACTGTGGGTGTAAACACACCCACCTCAACCTGGTGTTGAGGGCCGCTCGCCGGAAGGATGAAGTATTAACCGTTATATAGCATTCACCGGCTGTACAATCACAACCAGGCAAATGCGTATGTAAGCAACTTGAAAAAACGGTTGTTACATCAAATCATCCCGGCGGCTCCGGCCCACCCATGACGGAAGCGATACGATAAACTGCACCCATTGTCACCTCAAGCTTTACTCTATTGGTTTTATTAGACATTGCATTCCTCCTGAAAGCAATCAAAGGACATCTGCCCCATTCAAATAACAACTCAGACAAACTCCAACCTTCCCTCCACCCCCGGCAGGGCAGGTTCAATACCGGGTAATGGATAGAGTTAGGTCAGAACGCAAGCATAGCACATTTGCAAAAACTGGCAAGTGCACTGGACGCAACAAAACTTCAGGCATATAATGGGGAGCGAACAGGCAAACCTCCCGTGAACAAGGGTGAAAAATACAATGAATACTCCCCAAAAAAGCATAAATATGAACGGAATCTGGGTTGGCGGCGTGATTCTGGTAGGCGTCATGCTCTGCATCTTCTCATCTACCCTCATCAATCTCTATACCGACTACCTGTGGTTCCTGAGTATGAACTACGCAGAAGTCTTCACGACGCGCGTCGAAACGGCGGTGGAGCTGGCCATCGTTGCCATTGGGGTCGCAGTTCTCGTCCTTATCTTCAACTGGAGCATACTACCGCACCGGATTGCGCCCAAGGAAGCGTTCAAAAGCCGTATCCCCATGAGGGCGCAAGTGGGCGGCCAGATCACCGTCAAGGAAGTCGCCTATTCCACCCGCCCCGTGAAATTTCTCTTCACGGCAGGAGCCGTCATTCTGGGAATACTCTTAGGGACAAGTTTTGGCGGGCTCTGGCAAAAGTTCCTCCTGGCGAGCGAAGGGGGTGTCTTCAATCTTACGGATCCCATCTTCAACAAAGACATCGGGTTTTACATCTTCCAGCTTCCCTGGTACGAAGCGCTGCTTACATCCTTACAAGTTCTGGTGGTGGCGGCCGGCATAGGCGTAGTCGGTCGTTATATCCTCTTTGGGCAGATCCAATCCCGCCCGGCGATGGCGCATCTTTCAACGTTAGGCGCAATCTGGATGATCTTCTTGGGGTTAGGGCGATTGCTCGCCCGGTACACCCTACTCCAATCGGAACTTGGAGTGGTGCTTGGAGCAGGCTACACGGACGTCAACGCGCGCATGCCCATCTTCACCATCGAAGCGATTGTATTTTTCGCAGCCGCCGGCATCCTGATGATTAATACATTCACCCGCCGTTGGAAACCGCTGGTTTTTGTAGGCGCGCTTTGGGTAATTGTCTCAGTCGGCGGCGCCATCTACCCGTCCATCATCCAGAGATTTGTCGTCGAGCCCAACGAATCGGTCGTCGAACGTCCCTACATTGAGCACAACATCCGTTATACGCGCTACGCCTACAATCTGGAAAACATCAAGGAACAGGCCTACACCGCCAACGGCGGCATCACCGAACAGGATCTGGTAGACAATGCGGAGATGCTCGACAACATACGGCTCTGGGACTATCGCCCCTTGCTGCGTACTTACAGCCAACTACAGGAAATTCGTCTCTATTACACGTTTAACGGCGTGGATATTGATCGCTACGTCATTGACGGGAAATTGCGCCAGGTTATGCTGGCAATTCGCGAGCTCAACGTTGACGAGCTGAACGCCGAAGCGCAGACGTGGGTCAACCGGCACCTGGTATACACCCACGGCTTCGGGCTGACGCTCAGCCCGGTCAACGAAGTGACCGCTGAAGGATTGCCGCAGTTGCTTGTGCGCGACATCCCGCCGACCAGCAGCGTTCCAGAGCTGGACATCGCTCAACCACAGATTTATTTCGGCGAGTCCAGCACCGAATACATCATAACCGGCTCATCCGAACAGGAATTCGACTATTCCCAGGGCGACAATAACACCTACACTCGTTATCTGGGCCCAGATGGAGTGACGGTAGGTGGGTTCGTCAACCGGCTCATGTTTGCGCTGCGGTTTAGCGACTCAAACATCTTCTTTTCTTCAGCATTGAACCGCGACAGCCAGATTCACTTCTATCGCGCCATCCAGCAACGCACACAAGAGATCGCGCCAATGTTGTGGTTTGATGAGGACGCCTATCCAGTCATCGCTGCCACCGATGTCACAACAGGAAGCGCCGGCGCGCGCATCGTCTGGCTCATAGATGCATACACCTGGACCGACCACTTTCCCTACTCCGAAGGCACTAAAGTTCAAGGGTTTGGCAATATCAACTATATTCGCAATAGCGTCAAAGTAAGCGTGGATGCCTACACCGGCGAAGTTACATTCTACTTGATGGACCCCAACGATCCTATCGCTGCGGCTTATGCACGTATCTTCCCCAAACTCTTCCGCCCCATTGAAGAAATGCCCCAGGTTCTACGTGACCACTGGCGCTACCCCGAAACGCTGTTCCGGGTCCAATCTCAGATGTACGCCACCTACCACATGCGCGACCCGCAGGTTTTTTACAACCGCGAAGACCTCTGGGATTTCCCCAAAAACACTATCGAAACAACGCAAGGCCCTATGGAACCTTATTATGTGCTTATGCAAACACCTGATTCCGATCGCCTGGAATTTGTTCTCATCCGGCCTTATGTCCCCCAGGGGAAACAAAATATGGTGGCCTGGCTTTACGCGGATTGCGATGGCGAAGACTACGGGCAAATGGAAGCTTTCAAACTACCAAAAGATCGCCTGATTTATGGCCCACAACAAATCGAGGCGCGGGTTAACCAGGACACGACCATCTCGCAACAACTCACCTTGTGGGATCAACGCGGGTCCAAAATCTTGCGCGGGAATCTGTTAGTCATCCCCATCAAGGACACCTTCCTTTACATCGAACCGTTGTACCTCGAAGCCGAATCCGCCGGACAACTGCCGGAATTCAAGCGCATTCTCGCAGCTTATAACGAAAAAGTAGTGATGGCCCCCACCCTCGACGAAGCTCTGGCGCAATTACTTGGCGGCGGGGAATACACTGGGGCGCCTGACACCGGGACCGGATCCGGCGGGACGCCTCGCCCCGGAGACAACCTGGGAACGCTGGCACAACAGGCCCTCGAACACTATCAGGCCGGGCAGACATGCCTGGCGCAGGAAGATTGGGCATGTTATGGACGGGAACAAGCCGCTTTGGAAGAAATCTTGAGAATGATGGCTGGCCAACCAGAATAAAGAATCCCCCTCTTGTCAGTTTTTAAATGTCGCATATAATTCCTACAAATTCAATAGGTATTATAGGAATACGAGCATCTTAATGAAATCTTCAAAGCGCAGCGAGCATCATGCTGGCTTCGATCAATCCGGGCCGCGCAAGCGGAAAATCTTATGGATAAGGAGAATTCGATGAAAAAAATAGTACTAGCTATCACCATCTTGCTTTTGTTATTGGGCGGATGCAAAGGACCCGCCGCGCAGCCGCAAACGGGAGAAACAAGCGGCACTCTGACCGCCTCCGGCGCCTTCGCGTTATACCCGATGATGGTTCGCTGGAGCGAAGAGTTCAACAAGGAATACCCTGATGTGCAATTTGATATTTCCGCCGGCGGCGCCGGAAAGGGAATGACCGACGCTTTGGCCGGCGCGGTGGACATGGGGATGGTCTCTCGCGGCATCCAGCAAACCGAAATGGACAAGGGCGCCTTTTGGGTCGCGGTGACGATGGATGCAGTTTTGCCCACCATCAACGCGCAAAATCCCTACCTGGCGCGACTTCAGGCCCAGGGCGTGACCAGCGCAACCTTCGCCGCTATCTGGACCGGAAAAATCACCACATGGGGAGAAGTGCTCAACGACCCCAGCATCAGCGACGCCATCCACCTCTACACTCGCTCTGACGCCTGCGGCGCGGCGGAAACCTGGGGCAAATACCTGGGTGAACTCAAACAAGAAGACCTGCAGGGCATCGCCGTAGATGGCGATCCGGGATTGGCCGCAGCCGTGGCCGGCGACGTCCTGGGCATCGGCTACAACAACCTCAACTTCGCCTATGACGCAGACAGCAAAAAACCGGTAGCCGGCGTCCAAATCGTTCCGATTGACATCAACGCCGACGGACAGCTGGACGCTGGCGAGAACTTCTACACGACCAAAGACGACGTGGTTGCCGCGATTACCGACGGACGGTATCCCCGTCCCCCCGCGCGCGCCCTGAACCTCGTCACCCTGAACAAACCTACCGGCCTGACGAAGACCTTCATCGAGTGGGTGCTGACCGACGGCCAGGCCTTCGTGGATGAAGCCGGGTATGTCCCCCTGACACCGGAGCAGTTGCAAGAACAATTAGACAAGCTACAATAAGCCAGGATAAAAACTTACGCCACACATCCTGACATTCCCCCAAAATCACTTTTCACAACCGGGCAGAACGGAAACTTTTTATCCATTCCGCCCGGTTGACATCTTAAAAAAGGATAGAATTATGCGAAAATTCCGTCAATTGGGAGATCGTCTCGCAGGAGTAAGTATGGGATCGCTGGCTTTAGTAGCCGCCGCATTGGTTTTCTTCATCGCATTAGCGCTCCTCATCCGCTCGCTGCCGCTGTTGGCCGAACACTCGCCACAACAGTTATTCACCACATCCAGCTGGCGCCCCGCAAAAAACGAATTTGGGTTTCTCCCCTTCATCGCCGGCACCCTCTGGGTCACCGTTCTGGCAATGATCCTGGCAACGCCCCCGTGCCTGTTGTGCGCCATCTATCTGGCCGAATACGTTCCACGACGAGTGCGGTCATTGCTCAAGCCGCTCATTGACCTGCTGGCCGGAGTGCCCTCGGTCGTCTATGGACTGTGCGGCATATTAGTAGTGGTGCCCTTTGTGCGCGATGTTGTGGCGCCGTTTGCGGACCGCCACCTCGATTTCATCCCATTGTTCCGCGTCAGCAATCCCACAGGATACAGCACACTCTCAGGCGGCATCGTCTTGGCCGTGATGGTTTTCCCCCTCATCATCTCGCTGGCCGACGAAGTGTTGCGCGCCGTCCCGCAGGAGATGCGCGAGGCGGCGCTCGCCATCGGGGCGACGCACTGGCAGATGGTCACGGGCGTTGTGCTGCGTCGCGCGCAGCCGGGTATCATCGCCGCGATCGTCCTCGGCTTTGCCCGCGCCTTTGGCGAAACGATGGCCGTGATGATGGTGGTCGGGAATTCGCCCAAGGCGCCCAGTTCACTGCTGGATGCCGCCTACCCCTTGCCGGCGCTCATCGCCAATAACTACGGCGAGATGATGTCCATTCCCCTCTACGACGCCGCGCTGATGACGGCCGCGCTCGTTCTGCTGACGATCACTCTGGGATTCACCATCATCGCCCGGATTGTGCTACTCCGAGCGACACGGAGGGCTGTATGAAACACAAACGATCCTACATTGGAGAACATAGCGCCTTGTGGATGATGCGCGCTTCTATGGCGCTGGTGCTTGGCAGTTTGTTCGTCATCCTGGGCACCGTCGTCGTCAAAGGATTACCGGCGCTCAACATTCAGATGATCACCCAGACGCCGCGCGGCGGCTACTACTTAGGCAAAGAAGGCGGCATCCTCAATGCCATCACCGGTTCGCTGGCGCTGGCCGGAGGCGCCACGTTTGTCAGCCTTTTGATCGGACTGCCGATCACGCTCTACCTGCAAATCTTCAACCGCAACCAACGCCTGGCGCAAATTGTGCGGCTTTCGTTGGACGTCCTCTGGGGAGTGCCTTCCATTGTCTACGGCGCTTTCGGATTCACGCTCCTGCTCTGGCTTGGGGTGCGAGCATCGCTTCTGGGCGGCATTCTCACGCTGGCATTGGTGGAATTGCCGGTGATGGTGCGCGGCATGGAGGAAGTAGTAAGAATGACGCCGCCCGAACTGAAAGAGGCTTCTTACGCCATCGGTGCGACGCGCCTGGAAACGGCGCTGCGCGTGGTGCTCAGGCAGACGGCGCCCGGCCTGGTTACGGCGATACTGCTGGCCTTCGGGCGGGGAATGGGCGACGCGGCATCCGTTATCTTCACCGCGGGATACACCGACCGGATGCCCACGGCACTCTTGCGTCCGGTAGCCTCCCTGCCGCTCGCCGTCTTTTTCCAACTGGGGTCGCCGCTGCCGGCCGTGCGCGAACGCGCTTATGCAGCGGCGCTCATCCTGCTAATTCTGGTGCTCGCCACATCCTGCACCGCGCGAATAGTGAGCCACAGGTTGAGCCGCCATGTCATCCACTAGATTCCACATTTCCAAGAGGAGAGAGCAATGACCGAGCCCATTATCCAAGTTCGCAACCTGAGCGTAAGTTACACGAATCGCCCGGCCATCCGCAACGTCACCGTAGACATCCCCAACCGGCAGATCACCGCCATCATCGGGCCTTCGGGATGTGGCAAAACCACCCTGTTGCGCTCAATGAGTCGCCTGATCGAATTGAACGGTGAAGCAAAAATCCAGGGAGAGGTATTATTCCATGGAAAAAACATCTATACGCCGGACGTGGATGTCACAGAGGTACGTAAACAGGTGGGACTACTGGCGCAAAGACCATGCCCGCTCCCTATGTCTATTTACGAAAACGTGGCCTACGGACCACGCATCCATGGCACCCGTAACCACAAAAAGCTTGACGACATAGTAGAAAAAGAGCTTCAGGAAGCGCGGCTCTGGGACGAGGTCAAAGACCGCCTGCACACCCCGGCGTCGGCCCTCTCCATCGGACAACAACAACGGCTTTGTCTGGCGCGGGGATTGGCCGTGGAGCCAGAAGTCTTGCTCTGCGATGAAGCCACCTCGGCGCTGGATCCGCTCTCGGCGCGCCACATCGAAGACCGGCTCATTGAGCTCAAAAACAATTACACCATCATCCTGGTTACCCACGTTCTACGACAGGCTCGACGCCTGGCAGATTACGTTATTTTCATGTACATGGGCGAACTCATCGAACACGGGCCCGCCAGGCAAGTGTTGGTCAATCCGCAAGAGGCGAAGACCAAAGCCTACCTTGAAGGGGAATTCTATTGACAAAAAAGAGGTGTTCTCGCAGACAACCCTCCGCGAGAACACCTCGAGATTCAACAGAAACCCGCTAAGGCGCCGTCACCGTCAACGTCTGCGGGGACTTTTCCCCGGCCACAGCCGGGTTGTAGTAGTCATAAGCCGCGCTTGCAGGCGTCTGCGCGCGCAGCGGGAACTTCGCCCGCAGCCGGTAGCTAAACTCCAACGGCTGCCCGGATTTCAAGTCGCTTACGTACAGGATGATCTGCCGTCCGGTCAGTTCGTAGCGTTCGACCTTTGCGTAAGCGTAGTCTGCCGGTGTATCCTGGAAACGCGCTATCAACTGCGCCAGGTCTTCTGTTTCCACGGTGAATCCGGGCGGCAACCCCAAGTCCACAATCGCGGAATCGGCGGTTGCCCCCGCCTCATTCAAAGTCACCACGACATTGACGCCCACCGTGTCGTTGACCGCCAGCTCGGTGCGATCGTAGCGCACATCAATGCTGACCAGGCCCTTGCCCTCACCTACCAACTCCGGGTACAACGGCAACTTGTCCCAGGGGAGATAGTAGCTCCCGGCCACCTGATACATTAGATTCCCCTGCCCGGCCAACGCGATCGCGACGGTGTTCTCACGGCCCAGCGGCACATCATCAAAAACCACCGTCTGTACGACATCGAACGTCTCCGGCGTCACCGTCACAGTCCTGGCCTGCCCGCCATTGAGCGTCACCGTCGCCGTGGCGTTCACATTCTCCGCGCCGGTCTTGACGCTGGCGATGAACGCCTTGAGCGTCAGCACCGTCGCCGAAGTCGTCTCCCAGGTGCCGAAGCTGTCTTTGTTGCGCACCAGATACGCCAGGGCGGCATTCGCCAAATCGGCGTGCTTGCCGGAGCGGATCAACGCCAATGCCGCCAGCGCCGTCGCTTCCAGCCGACCGCTCTCACCGTAGCCACCCATGTACGTCTCGCGGCCCGCATCCCAGAAGGCAGCCCCGTCGGCCTGCTGCGCCATCCCCGCCAGACGATCCAATACGGTCTCGGTCGCCGATGTAACCTTACCTTCCAAAGCCACGTCGTAGGCCACCAACGCATTGGCCACTAACCCCAAATCGTAGGCGGTATCAGCCTGCGCAGCGCTCTCGCGCAAGAAGCTCGCGCCCTTCGCCGTGCGCTCATCGCTCGCATATCCGGCGTCCGCCAATCCCCACACGATAAAAGCCGATACCTGCACCTGATCGGTCATAGAGGTCAGACTCGTCTCATGGAAACCCTCCACGCCCTGCCAGGAACCGTCGCCTCGTTGCCGCGCAAAAAGCCAGTTGACAATGCGTTCGATCAGCTTCATATCTATATCGTACACCTTGCTCATATCGCCAAACTCCTGCAACCCGTAGGCCGTCAGCATCGGATCGGCCGGTGCCGCGCCAAACAACGAGAACCCGCCCGGCTCGCCGTCCACCTCGAAGGTGGTGAGCCGCTGGTAGCCCAGGTTGATGTACTGCTCGGCCTTCATCTGCACTTCCGGTGACGCTTGCTTGGTCGTCTTGAGATAGTCCATCACCAGGATGTTGGGGTACGTCGTAGACGATGTCTGCTCGAAGCAACCGCTGGGCATCCGCAAAAGCGCATCCAACCCTTCCACGACCTGGCTGACGACGCCGGGGTAAATCTTGACCATAAGCTTTTGCGTGCCGGGGACGGCCTCGGCAGGAAGTTGTACCGTCTCTTTCGCCGGCACGGTCGGTTCAAGTTTATCAGAGACGGTAAAGCGCAATTCCTTGCCGTCGGGGAAGACGCGCACGTCCTTGCGAATGGCATCCGACATCCGCGAGCCATAGGCCGTTACCTGGAAAGGTTGCGCGCCGAAGGTCAACGCCTTGATGCGGAAGTAGACCACGGTGATGTCATTGGACGCGATCTCCAGCGTCTTGGCGGGTTCGTCCAGCAGCTCAAACCACGGCTCCTGCTGCACTTCCAGCCGCACCGACTGCGCATCGGGCAGATAGTTGAAGACGCCCACCGGGAGCGCCACCTCGTCGCCGACCGTAAGCGAACCGGGCAAATCCAAATCAATGAAGAAATCCTGGAACACCCGCAGCCCGCCGGTCGCGCTGCCGATGCGCCCGTCCTGTGAAGACGCCAGCGCCGTTACCCGCCACGTCGTGATGCTGTCGGCGGCCAGGAAGGTCAGGTGCAAAGCGCCGCTGGCGTCGGTTACTTCGTCCGGCAACCAGAGCATCGTCTCCGGGAAGTATTGCCGCAAACGCGGCGGCTCGCTAGTCTGCTGAGGGCCTGCCGTGCTTGCGGATCCGGCGTTCTTTTCGACGTCGGACACCGGGGCAGATTCAGACATCTCTTCCTCCCAGACCATCCCGATTTCCTGCGGAGCAAAGGCCATACCCGGCGGAATGGCGCCATCAAAGACCCGCTCATTCGCCATCTTCGGCGCAGCAAAAGCGCCGGACAAGTTCACCGCCATCACCAGCGCCCCGATCAACAGAAACGTCAGGCCCAGAGCCGACGCCGCTGCGAAAGTCCGCTTTTCAAAGATGAAGCCCGCGGCGCGCAGCAGAAAGGCCAACGGCAACAACGCCGTCGCAAGCACGCCGATCCAAATCACGGCATCGTCCGGCGACGCGCTGCTATACTCCATTGCAAACGCCAGAGCCGCCAACAACGCGATCCACAGCGGCGCCAGGCCGAGCATGACGCCCAGGCCGGTATCCCTGCGGGAAAAGGCAGCCACGATCAGCCCGATCAACCCGATTAAGCCGAACAGCCCAAAAACCGAAATCACGGTCAGGCCCACCGCCTCCTCCACGTCGTAGGGCAGCTGTTCAAACAACCACACCAGGCCCATCAGCGTCAGGGTCAAGATGACCAACAACCCAAAAGCCGTCGCCAGACCGGCCCAGAATTTCTTGGTGCGCCAGACGGCGACCGCGCTCAGACCGATCACGACCAGCGGCAACAGTACAACGCCGCCGTACATCCCGGTCGCCAAAGCGCCAAAGAAAGCGGAGCGCTTCTCGTAAGCCCGGCTAAGCGACTGCTGATGCGAGTTCGCCGCCAGACTGAACGGATCGTCCGGCTGTATGGCCGACGCCAGCGCCGCCTTGCCGGCGTCCTGCTGCGCCTCGCGCAATGTCTCGTCGTCCACCGGCACAGGGTGTTCGAGCATGTCGGGGATACTGAAGCCGTGCAATTCATACTTCGGTTGAAGCAGTTCGGCTTCGAGCATGAAATAGAGCTTGGCGAACCCGGGATCCTGCTCGGCCAGGGCGAAGACCGACTCGTCCACCACCGCCAGACCGAGCGCCGAGTAGACGCCCGCGCCGTCGGCGCCGTTGACCTGCACGTCCAATGCGGCATCCTCGCCCGGCTTGTACGAATCGGCGCCGGGCGTAAGCGTCAAGCTCAAATCGTTGGCCTGCTCCACCACCACCAGGCGCGTATCGCGGGTGATACTGCCGGAGCGCAGAATTTTGTAGGCATGTAATTCCAACGTCCCGTAAAAGTCAGGCGTCACATCCACGGCGACGGCAGCCTTGCCATCCGTCACCTCAATCGCGCGCGTGCTCACCGTCTGGCCGCCGCGAATAATATCCAGATAGACCGTGCCGCGCTGCGCGCTGGTCAGAAGCACGAGTTGCATCGTCTCGCCCACGCGGTAAATGGGCGCGTCGGGGCGCAGCAACACCGATTCCTCGGACCACTGCCCTTCAAAGTAAAAGTCGCGATACGCCTCCGCGCCGGCGGCGTCGCGCGCAGACACCGACAAATTTACATAGGCGCTCTGCGGCGTGAAGCGCAGCTCGGCCAGACCGTACTGTCCGGTCCGCGCCGTGAGCACCTGGCCGATTTCAGGGAGACTGACCGTGAGGTCGGCCTCCGCCGGCGTCCCGTCAGGGTAGCTGGCCATCACATAGAGGACGTTCTCCACGCCGGGACGCGGTTGGCCGCCCTCGAACACCGCATTGAGCACCAGTGAGGACTGCGCCACGGGCAACGAAAGCCGCCCCACCTCGGTGTGCTCGGCCTGGTCGGTGACGGCAGCCTCGACGTAGAAGCGCGCGCCGCCGCCTTCCAGCTCACTGCCGGCAATGTACGACGGCAAATCGAAGCTAAAGTTAAAATTCCCGGCGGCGTCCGTCGCGCCCTCCAGCGTCACGGCCACCACGCGCTGAAAATCGTAGGTGTAGCCTTCCAGCTTCACCACCCCACCGGTAACGTCCTTCCCGAAGAAATACCGCGCGACCAACGTCCCTTCTACGTGATCGCCGGGACGATAGTAAGCGCGAGTTGAGGTCAGCTTTACTTCAAACTTGGGCAAAACGTAATTTTCGACCGTCACGGTCTTCTCCGAAGAAGCGTTGCCCAGAGTCGCCGTGATCTTGTACGGCCCGGTGTTGACCTCACTCGCCAGCTGGAAATCCACCGAAGCGACGCCAAAATCGGAAGTCGTGAGCGCCTTGCGGAAAACCGTGTTGCCTTTGCCGTCGGCCACGGTCACTTCGAGGGATTGCGCGACGGCGGGGCGCATATCGAAAGCGCCCAGCGCCAACGCGCGGATGTGGATCAGTTGGCCGGGTTGGTAGAGCGGCTTATCGGTGGTGAGCAAAATACGAAAATCGCGCTCGATGGTCACGGACTGCTCCAGCGTATCCGAACCGAGGCGCGATTTTGTTTCAATGATGAGAGTTTGCTTGGGGTCAACCTCTTCTGGCACCTTAAAGCTTACGGCCACGTTGCCGGCATCGTCCGTTGCACCCTTGAAGAGCACCTTGGCGCCGCCGCCATTTTGAGGACGCAGGCGCACTTCGACCGTTGCATCCGGCAGCGGCGTCGCATCGCGGCTGTCGCGCACCACCACGCGCATCGCCGCGTCGCTGCCGGGCACCAGCGACGTCTGCCCCAACACGATCGTCTCGTGCTGCGACAAATGATCAGGGAGGTTGGCGTAATAGACGCACAAGGCAGCCAATCCCCCCACAAAGACGATACAACCGAGAACCACACTGAGTATTAACCAGTTTTTACGAGACATGACCATCCTCCCTACAGACATAAGGTGAAATGAACGCAGTCAAACTGCGCCGCCTCCGTGCGAGGCGAGTTACAGGACGGTTAAGGAATGGTGAAAGTTCCAGAACAGAAAAATGCCGTTCGCGAATACGGGTGTGAATCGGCGAATCAGCGGTCAGTGGGGCCGGCCACGAATGCAGACGCAAATACACGAATGAGCGTACTGCAAAAACCCGGAAAAAACCGGGATTTTCACGTCGCGCCTGCGCTACGCAGTTAATCCCGATGGCGCAGGCGCCTGATAAAGCAGGTTCGTCGCTAAAATCCCGATTTTTGCAGTGCGCTCACGAATTTTCTTAGCGCACGCCGACGCCGGGAAAATGGCTCCGGGCCTGATCGGCCATAGCGTGCAGGTCGGCCAGGGGGTATGGCGCGGCGTTCTCCAGAGCGGGGTCGAGGGTATTCAGTCCGCGGAACTGTTGCAGGTACCAGGTCGCAGAAGACGCGCCGATCGTCGCGGCCAGCCAGCGCGCCAGAGCGACGATGTCGGCGGCAGCCAGGAGACCCGGCACGACGGTGGTGCGGAATTCGTGGGGGACGCCGCTTACGGAAATCAGGGCTACGCTCTGTTCGATGCGCGCCATATCCACAGCGGGCAGGCCGGTGAGCAAGACGTACTTTTCCGGGGGCGCTTTGAGATCCATCGCGACGTAATCCAGCAGCCCGGCGGCCAGCAATCCGGCCAGTTTGTCGGGGAGGTAGCCGTTAGTGTCCAGTTTGACGGCATAGCCCAGATCGCGAACGGTGCGGATGAAGTTGGGGAGAGCAGGTTGCAGGGTCGGCTCGCCGCCGCTGAGCACGACGCCGGTGAGCTTTCCGGCGCGAGCAGTCAGGAAGGAGAGGATTTCATCGTTGGGAATTGCCGGAAGATCGGCAGGGCGCAAAACCAGGTCAGCGTTGTGGCACATCGGACAACGAAAGTTACAGCCGCCGGCAAAGAGCACGGCAGCGATACGCCGGGGAAAATCAATGAGAGATGTGCGAATCCAACCACTGATACGCATAAGTCAAACAGCGTGAAACGTGAAACGTGAAACGTAAAGCTCGCATCCCGCCGGCCCATTCAGCCAGACCCGGTGCCCGCCCGCCCGTAACCTAACGTTTAACCCGGAGCCTTTAACCGTCAACTTCCCTCCCCTCGACTTTCGACTTTCGGACTTTAGACTTTTGACTCAACCACCACGTCGGCCAGGACCGGGCTATGATCTGAGGGGTAACGACCATCCCAGTGGTCGGCGAGGGTGGCGTGACGCAATACGCTCATACCGTTAGCAACGAAGATGTAGTCAATGCGTTCCTGGTAAATGCCGGTGAATGCGTGAAAGGTCGCCGAGGGGCCGTGATGCGGCGTCGCGGATACCGTCCGGGCATCTTGCAGACACCATCCGCCCCTGCCCTCAACCAGAAGGTGATAGGGTTTGGCGGTTTCGTCACAGTTCAGGTCGCCGGTGAGCAACAGCGGCGTCGAGCCGGCCAATGCGGGAAGATGCTTCAACAACAGGACGGCGCTCATACGCCGCGCCCGCTTGCTGGCCTGATCGAAATGGGTATTGAAGAAGAAAAGCTCCTGATGAGCCACCCGGTCGAAGAATTTGGCCCAGGTGACGATACGGATACAACAAGCGTCCCAACTGATGCTGCCGGGGACGTCGGGGGTTTTGGAAAGCCAGAAATTGCCTTTGTCCAACAAAGCCAGGCGCTCCGGGCGATAGAAAATCGCCGCGAACTCGCCACGGGAGGCCCCGTCGTCGCGCCCTACCCCAAGCCACGCAAAATCGGGCAGCATCCGGGCCAGATCGTCAATCTGGTGCAGGCGGGCCTCCTGCAAACCGACCACGTCAGGTCGGTAGAGGTTCAAAACGCTGGCGACCCGCTCCTGGCGATAAGACCAGGCGTTCAAGCCGTCGCGGGGAGTGTCATAGCGGATATTAAAAGACATAGCGCGCAACGAGGAGAAT
>DAOUFX010000171.1:0-3064 GCA_034429675.1 Anaerolineae bacterium
CGCGCAAACACTTCCTTATACCTCTGACATATAAACCGTGATTTTCGTGCTGGCACGGGGCGCGGCAGCACCATTCTCTCCTTTTTATTGAGAGATACAACCTGCATAGGTTTTGGTTTGTCGGAGATGGGTTATAATGGGGGTTGGCAAAATCCTCGAAAGGGTTGCGGTAAAAAAATAAAAACATGACCGGGGAACGCATTCTCATCGTTGACGACAGCAAGGAAATCATCAACCTGCTGATGGCCATTCTCACCCCACTGGGTTACCACATTGAAACCACAGAGGACGGCAAGGATGGGTTGGCCAAGATCATCTACGAAAAACCCGATTTGGTCCTCTTGGATCTCAATTTGCCGGGGATGTCCGGCATCTCGATCCTCGAAGCCCTGCACCAACGCCACATTGAAACGCCTGTCATTATGATGACCTTTCACGGTTCGGAGGTCATCAGCGAACGCGCTCTGCGCCTGGGGGCGCGTGAGTACATCGTTAAACCGTTCCCGCTTGAGGATATGTTGGCGGCTATCGAGCGTGTATTAGGTGAAGTGGGAGGAACATCCGCCCAAGAGCGCCTGCTGGCCGAAATAGAAAAAAACGCCGCTCCGCCCCCTGGAGAAGCGCGAATAAACCCTCTGACTACATTTGAAGAAATGATGCCAACGTTGGCAGCAGCGCCCTCCCAAGAAGCCTTTTTCAGATTGCTCACCGAAGCCATACTGACCATAACCGGCGCAGAGATCGGCGCGATCTTCTTGCCGACAAATGAGAAATTAGCCATCGCGGCAGTACGCTACGGCGAACGATTCCGCAGCAACGCGCCTATCCACGATCCCTACGCCGAGACGGTCTTCAACACTGGCCACCCCACGCAATTGTCCGGCGCGACGTCCCCGCCCGGTTTTGCCGCGCACCTCGGCCCCCCGATACGAACATCGTATTACGCACCCATCCGATTGCCGCAGCATGCGCTGGGGGTGCTGAG
Organism: Anaerolineae bacterium; assembly: GCA_034429675.1. GTDB lineage: Bacteria > Chloroflexota > Anaerolineae > B4-G1 > SLSP01 > JAKQHY01. Next base: position 986 of record DAOUFX010000171.1, read on the forward strand.
TATCGCTTATCTAAAGAAAGCCAACATAACGGACGAAAACGATGAGGAGGCGGTTGATCCAGAGGCGAGAAGCTGGTTGAATGTGATAGCGTCCTATGCCGCCATCGTCATGGACAATGCACACCTTCACGAGGCTTCTCACAAAGCCATCCCCGCGCACCGTGTGACGGACATGCTCACGATGTTGATCAACTATGCGGCCGGGCCGCTGCAACAGCTATGGAAAATATTGACCATCACGCAGGCGGGCGAAGAAGTCCCGAACCTATCCGGCATCTTGACCCGTGAGGTCAAACGGGTCGCCATTTTGCTCTCAATTCTCAGAGAAGTTGCCACGCCCAAAGGGCCGCTTTTTATCGCCACCACCCCGCCGCCAACCGTCGAAGAAGAACTCAAGAAGCGCCTCGCCGCCGTCCCGGACTAGCGCCCCATCCACCCGCCGTCCACCACGACAATCTCGCCGTGGACGTAATGCGAAGCCGCCGACGCCAGGAAAACCACCACTCCCTTGAAATCCTCAGGGTTCCCCCAACGCCCGGCCGGAATACGCTCCAAAATCTGGCGGCTGCGCACCGGATCGGTCTGTAAGGCCGACGTATTGTCCGTAGCGATGTAGCCCGGCGCAATGGCATTGACGTTCACGCCGCGACCGGCCCACTCGTTGGAAAACGCCTTGGTAATCTGGCCGATTCCGCCCTTGCTGGCAGCGTAAGCCGGCACGGTGAACCCACCCTGAAAAGTCAGCAACGATGCGGTAAAAATGACCTTGCCCTGGCCACGCGCCAACATCTCCTTACCGATCTCACGGGTGAGGATAAACTGCGCCGTCAAATTGACCTCCAGTATCTCATCCCAGTACTCATCGGGGTATTCGGCGGCCGGTTTGCGCAAGATTGTCCCGGCGTTGTTGACCAGAATATCAATCACTGGAAAATCGCGCTTTACCGCCGCGATAAACCCATACAAAGACTCCCGGTTGGAAAAATCGCAAGTATAAGGCGTGAACTTGCGCCCCAATGCCGTGACCGCGCGTTCCACGTCGCTGCCCGCCGGCTCCAGCGAAGCGCTCACCCCGACAACATCGGCGCCGGCCTCTGCCAATCCCTCGGCCATCGCCTTGCCGATGCCGCGACGGCACCCTGTCACCAGCGCCACCTTTCCATTCAGACGAAATTGATCGAGAATACCCATCATGCCTCCTCCAATCGCCGCATCATCAAGAAATTGCGCACACTGTAAAATCCATCGAGCTTGGGCCAATCCAACGCACTGATGGCGGCTTGAGCCTCTTCCCAAACCTCGTTGTTCAATAAGACCTCCGTGACGGTATCGCCATTGCCGACATCGCTGTAAAACACCCGCAGCCAGTAAAGAGAAGCCTCCAACGGCAGTGCACGGAGAAGGTTTTCAACAGTGGGAAAAGCATCTTCGGGAATGTCTACCTTTTGTTCGCCGAAATTGCGAATCCCATAGTTCCCAACAAACACCTCCCAATGCGTCCCTTCGATGTCCCAGTGTTCGACCGAAACCTGATCCTCGGCCACCTGCCCCCAACACGCCGCCAGAAACACGTGGTACGAATTGCGGCAGAAATTCTCGAAGGCGTTCTGTATGGCCTCCGGGCGCGAGAGCCCGATTCCGGCAAAACTCTCGACAATCATCGTGTCCTGGTCGTAGGCCACCTCAACATCCAATTGGACCGAATAGGTGCTTTCGTGATCCCACTCTTGCACAATCGTCGCCGCAATGCCGGGCATCTCACCATCAACCGACACCCATCCCTCATAGTCGGTCGTCGCCAACCCATGAGCCTGAAACAGTTCCTCTAGTTCTTTTTGTAGTGATTCCACAGTCTTCCTCGAAAATAGCCGCCGCAGTCGCGGGTTAAAAGAAGGGATTGAAGATACCCTCCTCTTGTCTTCCCAGGATAGGGAATTTGTCATAAGCGCATAACATTTCATCTAACTTGACAGACTGACAGAATGAATTATAAAAGGAAATTGCTTAAGCGTCCAACCCTTATCCACACATTATTTGTGTCTTCCCTAAATCTGGGGGGGAGGGTTTGGGGGCGGGCTA
>DAOUFX010000172.1:0-17395 GCA_034429675.1 Anaerolineae bacterium
ACATGCAAAGCGGGGGGCTTTCTCATTCAGGCATTCGGAGGCAGGCAATGTCAGGGGGCGAGATCTACACAGTAGGTTTACAGGCTTACGCGGCGCGCATTGCCCTGGGCGTCTTGCAGCAGGATCGTGTGGAAGCGCTCCCCAATGGGGGGACGCTGGCTTGTGAGGTAGAACCGTGGGAGAGCGCGCTATGACCGATCACGATCATGACGGCCAGGACTATTACCGGCGCTTCGTGCAGTGGATGATCGAGCGTGACCTGTCGGAAAACACCATCCGCCTGTACCAGGTCGGCCTCAGCAATTTCCGCGAATGGTTTGAGCGCAGAACCTGCGACGCACTCAACCCGGCATTGATTACGCAGCAAAGTGTGCGCGCCTACAAGACGTTCTTACACACCGGCTGCCGAATGAAAGCGCGGTCGGTCAACAGCTATCTCGCCGCCTTGCGCGCGTTCTGCCGCTTTGCCGTGGATAAGGGCCTGATCGGCGAAGATCCGGCCGGCGAGGTCAAGGGTGTGGATATCCAGAAGCGCCCGGCGCGCCGGTTGTTGCAGGCGGAACGCGACGCCTTGCTGAGCGTGGCTTTGCAGGAAGTGCAGCTCGGCGACCTACGGGCAAAAGGCGACAAATCCGCGCCCGGGTCCATCTGGCCGCGCCGCGACCGCGCCATTTTGGTATTGATGCTAACCACCGGGATGCGCTTGTTGGAAGCGGCGGCCCTGGACCTGGCCGACGTGGTCATTCGCCCCCGCTCTGGGGAAGTGACGCTGCGTATGGGCTTGGGTGGGGAGATGCGCACGGCAGATTTGAACAAAGAGGCGCGCGCGGCGCTGCGTGAATGGCTCGAAGTGCGCCCGGCTTCGGAATCGCAGGCCGTCTTTGTATCCCAAAAAGGGAAAGGACGGCTGGTAGTGCGGTCAATCGCGCGCTGTATTGATGAGATTGGAATCAAGGCGCGGGTCAAGATGACGCCGTATATGCTGCATCGGAGGTGCAAACAATGATACCAAAGCCAGAACCTACGAAAGTAACGCGGATGACGCCGGCGCAAGCGGCGGCGCTGAGTGCAGGCGAACACCCTGCTGATATGCGGGAGCGTTTGCGCGCGGCTCTGAGCCGCTTGCCTCAGGCGGCGCGCGGGGTATACGACCGCGAAAACTTGCGCACTCCCGGTCTTCAATTCATCGAGGTGGTGGAAACGGTGCTGTATGCCTTCGATGGCGACAATCGCCGCAAGGTAGCCGCGGCGCTGGGGATGGATTACCGCGAGATGTGCCTGCTCTTGGTCGGTTATGTCCTTGGGTGCGAGGAGTGAGCCAATGACGGTTTACCTGATCCACTTTGACGCGCCTCTGGGCGATCCGGCCAATCCGCGCGGCCAGGCGCAGCACTACATCGGCTTTACGGACGACATCGCGGCCCGGCTTGATGCTCACCGGCGCGGCCTGGGAGCGGCGCTTATGGCAGCCGTAAGCCGGATGGGGATCGGCTGGCAGGTAGTCTTAACTTGGGAAGGCGGGCGTGACTTGGAACGGAAGCTAAAACGGCGCAAGAAGGCGCGCCGGTTATGCCCCGTCTGTCGGGGTCGGCAAAACATTGATGGAGGTACACAGATGGTGAAAAAGACCGAGGAACCGAAGATTGGCGAAGACTGGCTGACCACCGAAGACGCGGCGCGGCTCAGTGGATACAGTCAGGCATACATGCGGCAACTGGCCCAGCGGAAGCGCGTTCCAGCGCTCAAAGCGGGGCGCGATTGGCTGCTGAACCGGGAAGCGCTGTTGGAATATACGCGAGGAATGGAAGCGATGGGGAATGAAAAGCATAACCCCTGGAAGGTAGATCGGGAAGACCTGGCCCAATCCGGGCGGGGAAGGGAGTAAAGAGCGATGTTTATCGGGATTGATTTAGGCTACAACGCGGTGAAGGCGGTCGGCGACGGCCGGCGCGCCGCTTTCCCCTCGGCGGTGGGGACGCCGGACCGGGCGCGCTTCTCATTGAACGGCGCCGGCGATGGGGCGATTGTGCTGATCGAGCCGGCGCACGTTCTGGTCGGGGAAGAAGCGGTGCAGCAAAGCCGCTTTCTGGCGCGCCGGGAAGATCGGCGCTGGATTGAGAGCGAGGAATGGTATAACCTCTTCCTGGCCGGGCTGACCGAATTGACAACGGCGACGGTGGCCGACGTGTCCCTGGTGACGGGGTTGCCGGTGGCCTTCTACGACGACAAAGAAAAGGTAGCCGCGCGGCTGTTGGGCGAGCACCGTGTCCAACGGGAAGGCCGGCGCGCCCAGGTGCTGCGGGTGGCGGCGGCGCGGGTCATTCCGCAACCTTTCGGCAGCCTGTTGGCGGCAGTGCTGGATGAGCGGGGCGCCATCGCCGACGTGTCCTTGGGTAAGTCGGCGGTGGGCGTGATTGACGTCGGCGGGAAGACCTGCAACCTGCTGAGCGTGAACCGCTTGACCGAGATCGGCAAAGAAACAGCCTCGGTGAACGTCGGCGGGTGGGACCTGGTGCGGGCGACGCGGCAATGGTTGAGCCAGCATTACCCGGGCCTGGACGATTTGCGCGATCACGCGCTGGCCGGGGCGATCCAGGCGCGGGAATTGCGCTACTACGGGGAGGCCGTGCCGGAATTCCTCCAGGTGGTCAACGACCTCGCCGCCGACCTGGCCGGCCAGGTGATTGCCGAAGCCTCCCACCTGTGGAACGGCGGGGCGACGCTGGACGCGATCCTGGTGACGGGCGGCGGCGCGTTATTGTTGGGCGACGCCATCCGCCGCCATTGGAAGCACGCGCGGCTGGTAGCCGATCCGGTCCACGCTAACGCCAGCGGGTACTACAAACTGGCGCGGCGAGTGCTGGCGGGGTGAGCAATGGCGACGACCCGCAAAACCTTCACCTTCGATGTCGAACAAGACGCGGCGTTGCTGGCCTGGCTGGAGATGCGCCCAAACGCCAGCGAGACGGCGCGCGCTGCCCTGTGGGCTGCCTATCGCGGCCAGCCCGGCGGCGCGCCGGCGGCGACCTTGGCCGACGTGGTGAAGGCGATCGAGGGCCTCGGCTCGCTGCTGGCCGGGGCGCAGGCGGCGACACAGAGCGCGCCGGCGCAGGGCGTGGAAGATCCGGCCCTGGCGGCGGCGCTGGACAACTTGGGGGCATAGTCAAATGGAACGTTACCGGCTGGATAAAACGAAGAGTCACGGGATCACCCGTTACGAGCTGTTGGAAAATGGGCGCTTTCTCTGCGCCTTCGATGAAGCCGATCTTTCCCAGGTGACGCGGCTGTTTGTGGATGCCGAGCTGCAGCGACAAGAGAACTGCCTACCGGGGATTGAAGCCGCCGTGCAGAAAGCGGCCCGGGAATTGGTCAAGATGGTGATCGAGCCGCAACGCCTGGCGTTGTGGGATGCATTACAAGCGCAATTGGAAAACCCGTCCGATGGGGATGAGGAATCTTCACTTTAAAGGAGTCATAGATATGCACAGGAAACTTTCACAGGATCAGGTGGCGCGGATGCGCGGGTTATTGCACATGGAATACACCACCGGCGAGCTGGCGCGGGAACTGCAATGCCCGCTTTCGTACATCTACGCGGCTATTCTTCAAGGCTTTCCCGGCCGCCGCGATGTGCGAGGGCGTTGGTTGGTAGTAGGCGACGAGTTCTCGAAGTGGTACCGTGAATTGATGTTGCAGCAACGGCGTTCTCTCGATACGGATGAAGTGTATTGCCTACGCTGTCGTCGGGTGACGGTGATGCCGGCAGAGCGCGAGGTAAAGCCGCTGCACAACAAAAAACTGGAAATGGTGCAAAGCCATTGCCCCCAATGCGGCGCAGTGGTCAATCGAATTCGACGTATGGAGGTTTCCCATGAAGAAGCGTAAGGTCGAGTCATTGCTTAACCGTTGTAATTGGAAAGAGACCTGCCGTTATCTGGAATACTGCGCCGACTTACGGCAGAATACGCGGCAAACCTTGAAGGTTTACCGCTCTTCGTTGAACGTGCTTTTGATGTGGGCGCAAGACTTGCGCCTGCCTCAAGCCGACACGTTGCGCCCCACATTCACCCAATATCTGGCCGGAAACGGCTACTCGCCGGCCTACATCCGCAAGGTGTTAGGAAGCAGCCGCGACTTCTTCAAATGGGCGATGATGACGATACCCGCTTACCGCAAGGTGCATCAGGACTGGATTCTCAGCCTACGCGCGCCGAAAGCAAAAAGCGGCAAGATCAACGAGCACGAACTGTTCACGCTGGGAGATGTGATGACGATGGTGAATCTCGAAGCGCGCAACCTGGGCGAGCAGCGCGATCGCGCCGCCGTGGCCTTTATGTTCCTCAGCGGGATCAGGGGCGGGGCGTTTGCGACGCTGCCCATCGAAGCCGTGCACATCGAGCGACAACCGATCATGGTGCGCCAGTGGCCCGATCTGGGGGTGAGGACTAAGAATAGCAAGCCCGGCAATACCTTCTTGTTGCGCCATTCAGAGTTGAATGATCTTGATCGCATCGTCAGGGATTGGCATGCGTTGGCGTCAAAGCAGCTTGGGCCTCACGGGATGTGGTATGCCCTCATCGAGCCAAACGGGAATGAATTCAGCCCACAGCAAGCGCCGGGCGAGCACAGGAAATGTCTACTTACTCAACGGATTAAGGCTCTTTGCGAGCGCGCCGGATTCCCGGCGAGGAGCTCACACAAACTACGCCACGGTCACGCCGTTTGGGCTTTGAAACACTGCGCCACGATTGCGGATCTTAAAGCGGTCAGTCAGAACCTTATGCACACGAGCCTGACGACGACCGACAGCATTTATGGAATCCTGGATGACCAGGACGTCGCGCAGCGGATCGCCCAGCTCGGGACAACGGACCCATCAGAGATGGACACAGCGGCATTTATGAAGAGGCTCAAGGCTTTGCTGAAAGCTCAAGAGAGCGAGACCGCCGAGGGTGACGACCTGGAAAATCTGACACCCTCGGCGGTAGGAGCAGCCCCGACTTATTGAGAGGGGGACTTTTTCATTATAGCACAGGTAGCGACATGGGCTTAACCAGATCGGAGGCGTTACGATGCGCAGCAAGTTGGAATATCTCTGTGACAAGGTAGACGCGCTGTTGGCGGCGCACTACACGCCGGGCCGTGTAGTCGGCGGCACGGTTGGGCCTGAGCGCGTGCGCTTGTTCGTGAAACCGGCGCCGTATGTGGGCTTGTCCGCCATCGTCGCTTTGCGCGGCGACCTGGCCGCAGCCTTGGACGCCCCCGATCTGGATATTGCGCGCGGCGACGGCGTGGCGACGCTGATCTTTGCGCCCAGCGACGGTCTTCTGGCGCGCCCAGCGCGGGCAGTTTACGCTTTGGAGGTGTTGGTATGAAGGATCAACGGACACAGTTATTGAATCAGTGGGCAGCCAGCATCGCGCAGGCGGCCCAGGCCGGCGCGCTGGGCGGCAAGCCCGTGGCTTTACGCAGTCTGGAAGCCGTCAAAGGCCCACGCGCCGGCGCGTTGGAAGTGGACGCGGGCCTGGACGCCGGGAGGCTCTTGCAGGTGCTCACGGCGCAGGATTGCGCTTTGCACCGGCAATTCGTACCCTGGCCGTTCACCGGCGAGCCGGAAGTCTACATGTCCTCGCGCTATGTGCGCCTGGAAGCGGGCTGGCCGGACGACATGGCCGAGAAGGACATACCCTTGAAATCGCTGGGCCGCCACCCCGTCGGCGCGGGGCGCTGGATCGTCGGCAAGAATGAAACCGGCGCGACCATCACCCTGGGCCTGGATGACGCCAAGCCGCATTATCTCTTTGGCGGTTTCACCGGCAGCGGCAAGACGTGGGCCATGCGCGCGGCCATCGCGCAGCTCGCCGCCGATACCGACAATCGCTTTGTGTTGTGCGATGGGAAATTCGGGGACGGCCTGGCCTGCTTGCAAGGGATGGCGGGCCTGGTCGGTCCGATGGCCACCGACGCCGACGGCACGCGCAAGGCGCTCTCTTGGAGTGTGGGCGAGATGCGCCGGCGCTACGAAACCGGCGAACGGCGCGGGCGGTTGGTAGTGGTTATTGATGAAGTACAGGAATTCACCAACGACCCGGCCATCGCCGAAATGCTGCGCCGGCTGACGGCCCAGGGACGCGGCGCGTGGGTTCACGTCCTGGTGGGCACGCAAAACCCGCTGCAAAGCGCCTTCAACGATCCGAGCATCAAACGCAACCTGACCGGGCGCGTGGCCTTGCGCGCCGACTCCTTCGAAGCTTCGAAGGTCATCGTCGGTGGAGCGAATCCCCGCGCCGATCACCTGCTAGGCGCCGGCGACTGCTACGCAATCACGCCGGCGGCGGTGCACCGGGTACAAGCTGCCTACGTTCCCCAGCGCGAACTTGAAGCGCAACGCGGGGGAGGCCCCGAGCTGGCAGAATGGCCCGACTTTGACCCGGAAGCGGCGGGCAATTTGCCGGAAGAAAGGGGGAGCTTCGAGGTATCAGGCCCGGAAGCGGCGGCGGCGATCCTGGCGGCCTCTCTGGGCAAGGGACGCCCGTCCTTACAATCTATGATCGAGGGCGTGACGGGCGGCCGCCCCGGGAGTGTTCGCGCCAAGCGTTTGCTCGATCTGGGGCGCGAGGGTTGGGGGTGGTTACAGTCCGAGGGGTGGGCGCTCTGTGACTCACCCCTGGAAGCCGAATGCTAAGATCGCCTGCCCGCGTTGGGGGCACACCACCGACCGGGCACAGAACGCCTCTTTGGAGTCTCTTCAGGGCGCGGGCAGGCAGACAAATACACAACGCGAGGTGAGTGATGGGAGACAAACAACGCGACCGCAAAATGAAAATAAGCGATGCCCTGACCCTGGCAATGGGCCGGGTGGGCTGGTTGGCGCTGCTGGCGCTGCTCTTCGTGGGCGCGCCCGTTTACGGCCTGTGGGCCTTATTCGGGCAATTCGATCAGACCGGCTTGCGCTGGCTTGCCGTGGGGCTTGCCGTGTGTCTGCTGCCGGCCTTCGGCCTGGGCTTCTTCTTCGGCAAGATGGAAGTACGCGGCTTCTTGGGTGGCTTTGACCGGGCGCTGGATGGCCTGGCCCAGGCGGTAGATCTGCGGGATCGCAGCAAAGAGCGGCGGGCGGCAGCCGCGGTGGTTTCCCGTCCAACGGTGCCGGCGCCGGGGGCATTGAACGTCTACTTGCCGGCGCCGACGATCACCCAGCGGGCTTTGACCCAAGATGAAATTATCGAGCTGTGAGAACGAAGCAAGCGCCTGATTACGCGATTTTGATTACGCGCGTAATCAGGCGTTTTCATCAGCGGGAAACGCTGGCCTCTCAAAAATTCAAAAGATCGGTAAATGACCCGAAAAATCAGCAAAAACCCCAAAAAAGTAGAACAAATAATCTATTTCCGGTGATATGGAATATACTTGATATACCGCTAAAAAAGCGAAGCTATACAAGGGGGTTCAACGATGTGGAGAACGCGAGATAGACAACGAAGGGCAGTTGGCAGAAGGTCGGCGGCGAGGCCGGGCAAAGCTCGATCCGGCGCGCTGGTTCTGCGCCGGACAGATGACGACGCCGCAGCGCTGTTGTTGCCGGACGGCGCCGACGGCGTGATACGTCAACGCCTGGCGCGCTACGTAGCCTGGTTGGAAAAGCGCGAAGGCAATCTTTACGCGCCCGACCTGGCGGCCTGGCGCGACGATCTGCTGGCCGAAGGGATTGCGCCGGCGTCGGCGCGCGCTTATCTGGGGACGGTGCGCAGCCGCTACCGGGAATTGTTGCGCGGCGACACATTGCGCGCCCGGCTCTACGAGCGCGCCGGCGCGCATCTTGACGCCATCGGCCAGGAAGACACCCCGGCCAATCGCTACGCGCTGGTCAACGAGGCCATGACACGCCTGCACAACGCTCTGGAGCCGATCACGGCGCAGGTGAAAGTCCCCGTCCACCAGGACCGCGTAGACAGTGGGCAGCTACGTTTGAGCCGGGAACAGGCCGAGACGCTCTTACGCGCGCCGGGGGTGGATACTTTGATAGGGCTGCGGGATACGGCGCTGTTGGCCGTGTTGTTGTGCACCGGGATCAGGGAAGGTGAAGCGACGGCGCTGGAAGTGAGCGACTTGCGCCAACGGGTAAACGGTGAGCTGGGGCTGTTGGTGAGGGAGGGCAAGGGCGGCAAGACACGCTTTGTCCCCTACGGCTCGCTTTCCTGGGCGCTAGTAGTAGTAGATGCCTGGCTCAAGACTGCCGGGATCACGCGGGGGCCGGTCTTCCGGGGATTGCGCAAGGGCGGCAAAGTGCAGGCCCACGGGATGACTACGCGGGCGGTCCAGCAGATCGTAGCGCGCTATCCGGTGGTGATTGACGGTGAGCAGCGCGCGGCGCATCCCCACGACCTGCGCCGGACCTACGCGGCGCGGCAGTATGCAGCCGGGATGGACTTGAACGCTCTGCGGCAGAATTTGGGGCACGCCGACGTAAAGACTACGTTGGGCTACATCGGGCAAATGGACATCGAGACACGCCGGGGACAGGCGGTCTACTCGTTTGATCTGCGCACGCTGGACGTCGGCGCCGTTCAAATGCCGTTGTTGTAGGCGCGTGGGGTATTTGTAGATGTAACCTGACAAATTTTTGGGCAAGTAATCATAATTCTATACTTTGAGCGAGGCAGCGGAAATGGAAAACCATCTATCTGTTTATATCAATGCGACGGCCAAGGATATTCATGATTGGCTGAGAATGTACTTCTTAGATGACGGCCCATTGGAAAAATTCTACGATTCAGTAGTGCCAAAAGGCGGTTTTAGTTGGACTCCTCTTGAAACCATGCACGATCCAGAAGCGGAACCCAACTGGTGGCGGTACTTTCTGGGCGTGGCTGAAAATTATTATGGTGTAACCCTTGCCGACGCTTTCGATTTCTGTGTGACGCAATCGAAGTCAAACCCCAACGACCCACGAGCGCATGTCACTATAGGGTGGGATGAATTGTTTCTGGGAACTGCCTGGGAGTTTTTGACCACTCTGGAATGTGCTTACCCTGAAACACAACCGACTATTGATTCTTGGAAAAAAACTTGCGAGGGACAACAAGCCAAGAGTGCGGAGGTGACTTGCAAGTGGTGGACAGAGCGCGTAAGTCGGCCCTATTATGCTTTGCTCAATCATACGGATTTGGCAGACCCCAACCTGACAACGGATGAATTTAGGGAGAAATATCTACAGACTGAAGAAGGTAAGCGGCTATTTGCAGCCGCCAAAGCCCCATGGGATGATTTGCCAGAAGAAAAACAACTTTGGCTTATCAAAATGCTGGACAAGGCACAATATCAATATGATTTAGCCTGTTATTACGTGAGTGAGACATCCCAAGAGCAGCAGAAATTTTGGGCAAAGGCGGCCGAATCTTACGAGCGTGTTCAAGCCTGGGAGCGCCCGGAGGCATCAGAAAGCACAGAAACAGCATTGCCACCCTTTGAACTTTGGGTACAGCGATACGACGTCACGCAACACAAGGATGGCGACGTTGAAGTAAAGGTTGAGAATGAGAATCATGTGGGGCGACCTTCATACCCAGAAGACAAATGGGCATGGGAAGAAGTATTAGATCACGGACGTTCACAAAATGAGGTTTTCCATGAATGGTTGCCGAAGGTTAAACATCGAGATTTGGCCGACCCATTGGAGACCTTCAAGAAGATGATTAAACGAGCGCAAAAAAGGCGGAAAGAAGGGGGAATTTAAGAAAAATCCCTATTTTTTCGTTGCAAGGTCTTGTAAGATGGCTTTATAAACCATTGTCTTCTGGAGGCGTTACGATGGAAAAAAGTCTGCTCATCAATTTCCGGCTTAGTGGGCGAGAAGCTGAAGCTGTCAAAATGCTTTCCGCTCAGGAACTACGTAAACCGGCAAGCCAAATTCGTTACATTTTGCTTCAGGAACTGGAGCGACGCGGTCTTTTAACTCCCGATGATGGCGTTCACCCTATAGAAGAACATGGTCGGAAGGCAGTAGTGGGAGGTGAGAAATGTTTGAGCGTATAGAAGAAAGCAAAGCCGCCCCGGGACAGGGGCGGCGGGACAAATGGGCGACCACGCGAGGCAGCGGGTCTTTACTGCCTCATTATACCCGCGTTTTTGACGGCCTACAATCCCTAATTTGCCGGATTGTGATGCGTTTGGCTTTGTTACTGGTCAACGCCGGCGATGCCCTGGCCGATGTGGCTATGCACTTGGAGATTGGTGCATGAGCGGCGAGAATGTTTCAATATCCACTAACGGCGACGCGGCGCTGTCTTATGCGTCTCGCGGTTGGCCAGTTTTTCCTTGCCGGGAAAAGGACGGCGCTCCCTATACAGACCGGAAGGGGAAAACAACAGTCCCCAAGGCAAAAGAACCTTATACGTCTCACGGAGTCAAAGACGCCACTACCGACCCGGAAAAGATTCGGGCGTGGTGGAATCGTTGGCCGGATGCGGCAATCGGCCTGGATTGTGGGCGCGCCGGTCTGTTGGTGGTGGACCTCGATGTGAAACACGGCCACAACGGGCCGTCACGTTGGGCTTCCCTGGGGATCGCCGACGCCGGCGCGCTGCTATCACAAACCCCCAGCGGGGGGAGGCACATCATTTTTGCACAAAACGGCGTGCTATTGGGGAACACCAGTGGGAAGCTTGGAGATGGGATAGACACACGCGGGCATGGCGGCTATATCATCTTGCCGCCTTCGCGCACCGCTGATGGGGTTTATGTAGCGCTCAATGATTGGAGAGACTCGCCTGCGACTATTCCCGGCGTTCTGACCAAGCTGCTGACCAGGCCCGAGCAAACCCAGCAAAAAAAGCGCAACAACACGGAGGAAGCATCTCCGGGAGATCCGTGGGCGCTGGCCGCCTTGAGAAGCGAGTGCGCCAGGGTGGCCAACGCCATGAAGGGGACTCGCAACGATACATTGAACCAGGCGGCCATAGCTCTGGGTGAACTGGTCGGCGCGGGATATTTGACACAATCCGAGGTAGAAAACGCCCTCTTCGATGCCGCGGCGCATTATCGAGAAGATGACGGCGACAGAGCTGCCGAGAATACCATTTCCAGCGGCATGAAAAAAGGTATGGCTCAGCCCCGGTATAAGCCGATGTTGGCGCCGGCGTCGCCCGCGATCGCGGCCCAGGCCGGAAAAACCAAGCCACAGGAAACGCCCGCTGGCGCCGATCAGGAAGAAGACGTCTCGGCCAGATTGGAAAAGATGTTAGCGAAGGCGGCGGCGCTGGAAGCAGGCCCCGCTCGAGACGAAGCCATAGAGGAGCTTTTCCCCTGGCTGCTGCGTTTGCCGGGTGTAGCCCAAACGCGCTACAAGCGCAAAGTCGTTAAAGCCCTCCCCGAATTGGGCGCGCGCGATTACGAGCGATTACTACAGGCGGCGCGCCAGGCCGGACGACAAAACGAACAGCATCGCATAGACCGTTATCCGATCGTTGATGGGCGCCAATGTTACGTGCGGTACATGAATGGTGAATCATACCCTGACCCCCTGGCCGACTTTACCGCCGAGATCTTTGTAGATGAAGTTCGGGATGACGGCGCCGGCGCGCCAGCGCGCGTTTTTTCGGTCAGGGGAAAAACGTCCGAGGGAATACCTTTTCCAAGTGGGACGGTAGAGGCGTCAAAATTCGCCGCTATGAGTTGGCCCACTGATTTGTGGGGAGTGAGAGCGGTAATCCGTGCAGGCCGTGACACCAAAGACCGGTTGCGTGAAGCAATTCAATTGCACAGCAGAGATGCCGGCAGCCGTTACATTTTCACTCACACCGGATGGCGCGACGTTGACGGCAATCACGTCTACCTGACCGGCGCTGGCGCCGTTGGCGACGACGGGGTAACGGTTGAGTTAGATCGTGAACTGAGCCGTTACCGTCTTCCGGCACACCCCGAAGCCATTGCCGACGCTATGCGCGCCAGTTTGCGTTTTCTGGACGTGGCCCCGTATGAAATTACCATCCCCCTGTGGGCGTCGGCTTATCTTGCGCCTTTGGCCGAGATCGTCTATCCCGGCTTTATGCTGTGGCTATATGGAAAATCGGGCACACTAAAAAGTTCTCTGGCCGCCCTTTCCTTGTGTCACTATGGAGAATTCACCGACAAAACGCTTTTCGGTTGGAGCGATACGGCCAACCGACTGGAAATGAACTGCTTCCTACTCAAGGACGCCCCCATCGTCATTGACGACTTTGCCCCACAGTCTGACCCGTTTAAGGCCCGTGAAATGGAGCGCAACGCGGCCCAGATCGTGCGCAATGTGGGCAACCAGGCCGGGCGCGGGCGCATGCGGCGCGATCTTTCAATGGCGGCCACCTATCGCCCACGCGGGTTGGTCATTTCCACCGGCGAGCAAGTCCCCGATGGGGAATCTATCAGCGCGCGTCTTTTTACCCTGGAGATACATCCGGGCGACGTGAACATGGAGCGATTGTCGGCGGCGCAAAACGAAGCCTGGCGCTATCCGCACGCGCTTTCCGGGTACTTGTTGTGGCTGGCCGGGCAATGGCCAGCCCTGGCCGAGAATCTCCCCACCGACCAGAGAGAAATGCGGGATAGAGCCAGGGTCAATTTGTCAGGGATACACTTACGCCTCCCTGAAGCGTTGTCTCAACTGTATATGGGCTTCGATTTGGGGCTAAAGTATGCGGTAGAGGTCGGTGCATTGAGCGTCGCCGAGATGGCCGACTGGGAAGAACGCGGCTTCGAAGCGCTCAAAAAAGGCGCCGAAGCCCAGGCCGCGCGTGTCGAAAAGGAACGTCCTACCGTGCGCTTTTTGGAGGTACTCACAGGGCTTTTGGCTCAGGGAAAGGTTCACTTGGAACACAAGGAAGGAAAAGCCAAAATCGGCGGCGGGTCGGCCAATGACGAGCTGCTGGGTTGGTACGATGAAGAACGGCTCTATTTGTTGCTGGACGCGGCGTATAACAGGGTAGCGCGCTTTTTGCGTGATGAGGGAGCGGTGCTTTCTGTCAAACAGGCAGCTTTGCGAAAATACTTGGTCGAAGAAGGCATTCTATTGCCGCCGACGTTATCTGAAAGCGATGATGATAAGGACAAACGTACCACAGATGTAATCCGCATAGGCGGGGCGATCCGGCGCGTCGCGTGTTTTTCACGTTCCAAAGTGGTGCAAATCGGCGGTGAATTGCCCCCAGAAAAGCTGTACTACGTTAAAAATGATGGCGCTCCCGCTGAAAATGAAGCGTAATGTTACCGTTGTTACCGTTGTTACCGCGTTTTTGAGATATAAGAGGCTCTACACACATGCGTATTTTGACGCCACCGCCGCAATTGCAAAGGCCCATCCCAGGAGGAGTACGCTTTCCTGTGAGGATGGTGATACCTTCCGATCGAGCGAATATGCCGGGTTTAGCGCTCCCCAATGAGCAATGGACGCGGCTTAAGAATGGAAGCATCGAGGTGATGTTCAATTCCCGTGATGAGCTGGAAGCGTGTCTTCAGGCAACGCGAGCCATCCGGGCCAACCAGGTAGAGGAGCGGGAATGACAAAGCGCAAAGGAAAATACAATGCCACGTCGGCGATGGTGGCCGGGCAGCGCTTTGACAGCCAGGCGGAAGCGCGACGTTACATAGAGCTGCAACTGTTGGAACGCGCCGGCGCAATCTCCGGGTTGCAGGTACACCCGCGCATCGAGCTGCAAGCCGCTTTTACGGATCGAGACGGGAAGCGTTGGCCGCCGATCATCTACGAGGCCGACTTCAGCTACATCGAGGGCGAGGAGAAGATCATTGAGGATGTGAAAGGCTACGAAACAGCCGTCTTCCGACTCAAGCGAAAGCTGTTCTTAAAATGTTACCCGGCGCTGGTATTACGGGTGATAGGCGCCGGGATAAAGGCGCCGGCAACGGAGGTGAAGCATGGCTTTTAAGAAAATGGAAAGGACGCCCTACCCACCCAGATTATGGGCCTTGGTCGGCTTCCCCGGCAGCGGAAAAAGCACGTTCGCGGCGGCGATGCGTGGGCCTCTTCTTGTGATTGACGCCGACCAGCGCTTTCAGGAAGTGCTTGGCCTGGCCGGCGAGGTCTACCAATTGAGCGACACGCCGGCGGATAACACCGACTATGAGAGAATCGCTGAGCTGCTGGCTGAGAATATGCCGGGGGCCAAGGTCGGCACCATCGTAGTAGATAGCCTGACGACGATCATAGCTCCCTTGGTGACGCGGGCCGTCATAGACAACGACGCCGAGCGCAACAAAAACCGGATGGCAGCCTTCAAGGACAAGGCCCTGGCGATGCGAATGTTGCAAGACGCGGTGAGCAAGTGGGGGATAGACACACTCTGGATCTACCACCTCCAAGAAGGCCGCGATGCCCAGGCGAAAGAACAGACTACCGCGACGGTGAGCAAAACCGAGTTGGCCCGGTTGGTCCGGTCCATCAATCTACAATTGGAGATCGTCCAGGAAGGCAGCCGGCGCGGGGTGAAGGTGACGTGGGCGCGCCGGGGGCGATCTGGGGGCATTCTTTGGGATGAAAGCGGGCGCTGGGCAGGGATGCCGGAAGCCATAGAGAAAGCCGTCTATGACGGCCTGAGCGCAGCGGAGCAAGACGCGATCGAGGCCGACGCGCCGGCGACGTTCCCCAACCCGGAAACCGCCATAGCCTGGGGAGTTGACCGCGGCGCCTTCCAGGCATTGCAACATGCCCGCAATGCGTATGACAAACTAAAGCGGGAAGCACAGCCACAGACGGCGGCGGGAATGCGGGATTTGTGGGTGGCCGACGTACAGCGTCGGCTCAACGAGGGGATAGCTGATGAATGATTACGCGCGTAATCAAGAAAGCAAATCCGACAAATTGTCGAATTTGATGTCGAACCTGACATCAGGGAGGGCTGTGGTGAGTGCGCCTTCAAACGATCAAGATACCGTCAACCGTTACTATCCCGACTTGGTATATAGCAACTGGCTCGATGAGTTCTTCCCTTGCCGGGTCATTGCGCAAAGCGGCGGTCAGGTCTTCATTGAGGCGCTGTATAAAGGTAGAATTGTCCCTATGCGCGTCCCTGCCCGCATTGTGTACCGGCGTCCACGACCGGAAGTTTCGGAATCTTTGACAGGTCAAGCACCGGACTGCCCGGGTCAAAGTGACCACAAGCTGACCACAAACTGACTATGGAATGCTCATCTTTTGCGACGATGGAAAATTTAGGGTAGAGTGAGGTAGGCAATGAAACAGCATATTGGAAAATCAGTCTGGCCGTCAGGCTACAAAACACGGACGTTTCGCTTTGGCCCGGCGCTGCTGGAAGACTTCTACGCGACGGCCGATAGATTACAGGTGAATCCTTCGGACCTGGCGTGTTATCTGCTGCGGGAGGCCCTGGACCAGATACAGACCGGGAAACTGCAAGTCCCCACGATGCCAATCGGCGCACTGATCGCCGACCCCAGAGCGAGGGAGTAGCCTATGTCACCCCACTGCTGCTTAAGTCCTTTGCTACAGCGTCTATGGAACAATGTCTGGGCGCGTTTGCCAGAACGAGACAAGGCTTATCTTGAGACTTTGAATCTTGAAGTAGAGCAATTTGTGGGCGAACAGAACTATTTAGGGCGCGTGTATTGGCGTGGAAAAAATATGGTAGTCTCGTTATTCGCCGGTATGCCAGACGGGGTTTTAGGGCAATACATTGTTGCTCACGAATTGGCCCACGTTGTTTTGCACCACCCATCTTTGGTTTACCTGACAAGCTACGCAGGATGGGTTGAGGGTATCCAGCCACAAGTGAAAGAGGCGGTAGAACTTCTTGCCGATGCACTGGTTTTGAATTGGGGATTCGAGCAAGAGATCATAGCCGCCGCAAGATCAATAGACGCCTATTTTACGCAAAATCGCATGCTGTTAAACTGGCTGGTTGAACGATCATATAACCTGACGCTTATCAAGATCGGACGTGAAGACTGAAACAAATATGATCGAAATCACCGTAACCTTCCAAGTAGAAGCTGAGCACAAAGCAGGGGACTCGCTGAGAGTGGAGATCATCAGCCGGCGCGCCGGCAAGGAGCGACGCACACGCCGGTCGGCGATTCCCATAAGCGATGTTAAAGATTGCTGGAACGTTATCTTCGAAACGATGGATGATTTGAATCGGCGCACCGATGTGAAACGCTTGACTTGTCAGGTCATCGAAGGGACAGGCAGCGACTACGCTCACAGTATTCTGCTTATCCTGGTGCTTGTAGCTGCTCACGAAAACAGGGTCGTCGTGCAATGGGAGACGGGTGGCAAACTTCATTTCCCTTTGGCCACGGAACTGCCCAGCGAGAAAATTAACGCGGGCGCTGAATAAGTTGAACAATAAACGAGGGAGAGGCTATGCTACTAACTGAAGCCATCGAAGCCTTACTACTGGCGACAAAAACGAACGGGCGCAGCGCTCAGACGTTGCGCGACTATCGGGAGAAGTTGGGGCACCTGGTGGCCTTCCTGGGGGATGTGAGCATTGAGACCATCACCACCACAGACTTGCGCCGGTTTGTCGCCGATATGATGGACCAGTCAACGCTCTACGAAGACCATCACCGCTGCGCGCCGATCGAGGGAAGCCTGTCGCCGTTCACGATCGCGGGGCGGGTCCAGGTGTTGAAGCGTTTCTTCAACTGGCTTGTTGAAGAAGCGCTACTGGCCGACAATCCCGCCCGGCGGATTAAGCGTCCCAACCCCCGGCGCCTGACTCCCAAGGGCATCACACGGGAAGACTTGTTGGCGCTGTTGAAGGCTACTGAGGGCGAGGGCTTGACTGATAAACGAGACCGGGCAATTACCCTATTTCTTGCCGATACCGGCTGCCGGGTGGGGGGATTGTGTGGCCTGAGACTCGGCGATGTGGACTTAGAAGCGCGGTTGGCCAGGCTTACCGAGAAAGGCAGCAAAACGCGCCTGATACCCTTTAGCGTGG
This sequence comes from Anaerolineae bacterium, assembly GCA_034429675.1. Classification (GTDB taxonomy): domain Bacteria; phylum Chloroflexota; class Anaerolineae; order B4-G1; family SLSP01; genus JAKQHY01. Next base: position 16,953 of record DAOUFX010000172.1, read on the forward strand.
TCACAGAAAAAGCCTTGCGGGATTGGTTGGCGGTTCGCCCCCAGGGGGAAAGCGACGCCCTCTTTGTGACTCTCGGACGGTGGGGGCATCCAGAAGCCGCATTTTCAAGCCGGGGCGTCTCGCAAATGCTGAAACGGCGCGCTGATCAGGCCGGCATTGTGGGCCATGTCAATCCGCACAGCTTCCGCCATGCGTTTGCCCGTGACTTTCTTCTGCATGGCGGCGACATTGGGATACTGTCAGAAATAATGGGGCATTCTTCCGTGCTGACGACAAAGAGTTTCTACGGGATCTTCACGGTACAACAGTTGCAGCAACAACACACGAAGCACAGCCCCATTACACAGCTATTTGGAAAGGAAGGTGAAACCGATGGTGAATGATGGCTTTGAATCTGTGTATCGTAGGTTCGAGTCCTACCGCCCCAGTCTACACAACAAAAA
>DAOUFX010000173.1:0-5197 GCA_034429675.1 Anaerolineae bacterium
GCGCGAAAAACACCGTAATGAGCGTCCCAATTGGCTTGTCTTTGTGCTCAAGCTGAGTATAGTTTGTGTATCCATCTCAGGAGGCCAAATATGATACCCAATCAATGGTACGTGGTTATGGATTCAACTCAAGTCAAAGAGACCCCTGTTGGAGTCACCCGGATGGGCGAAAAACTGGTGTTCTGGCGTGACAATGCCGGCAAGGTCAGTTGTCTGCGGGACAGATGCGTCCATCGCGGCGTCGAACTCAGCAAGGGGAAATGCATGGAAGGCCATCTCCAGTGCCCGTTTCACGGATTCCTTTACAACACTTCGGGCGCCGTGGTGCGGATTCCGGCCAACGGCAAGAATGCGCCGGTGCCGGAGCGCTTCAAAGTCCACAGCTACCCCACTCACGAAGCGCACGGTTTCATCTGGATCTGGTGGGGCGAAACGCCGCCCGCCGACCTGCAACCGCCGCGTTTCTTCGACGACCTTGACGACAGTTTTACTTATGGGCGGGCGTATGACCCCTGGGATGCGCATTATTCGCGCGTCATTGAGAATCAGCTGGATGTGGTTCACTTGCCCTTCGTCCACTACAACTCTATCGGGCGCGGCAATAAGGCGTTGGTGGACGGCCCCATCGTTCAATGGATTGACGCCGACCGTTTCCGCCATTACGTTTACAATCGCGTGGATGACGGCACGCCGCCGCGCCGCCCCGAGGAGTTACCTGCCCCCGACCCCGATCACGACTATCACCTGGAATTCATCTTCCCCAACATCTGGGAAAACTATATCAGCGAGAAAGTGCGGGTGATGGCGGCTTTCGTGCCGGTGGATCAGGAACACACGCTGCTTTATCTGCGCTTCTACCAGCGCTTCTTGCGGACGCCGTTGCTGCGGGAGTTGGTCAATACGCTGGCGATGCCGCTCAATACCTACATCGCGCACCAGGATCGTCGCGTCGTTATCACACAACAACCCAAACCCTCGGCGATGCGCGGTGACGAGAAGCTCATCCAGGGCGACCGCCCCATCGTCGAATATCGCCGGCGACGGCAGGAGCTGCTGGATGCGGCGAGCAAGTAAGGGGGGAGTTTGTCAAGGTTACGTGTTATCTGCGGTATCTGGAAGGTGACAACGCGGTAGCGGACTGGTCGGAGCGTCGCCGGCGGCGCCATTCGTCGCCGTCCATTCCTTCTCCTCGTAGGGCCAGTCCAGTTCAAGGGGATGGATCTCAATCACTTCGAGTTCTTCATCGCAATTGGGACAGCGGATATGCTGTCCCAATTCGATTTTCCCTTCCAGATGGATGTTCCTTTCGCATGACGGGCATACGACCGTTTCCATTCCCGCCTCTCTTTCTTGAATGCACCGCATACTTACGATGCAAAGGTGTAACCGACCCCCGGAACCGTCACGATGTAGCGCGGCTGGCCTGGCTCAAGTTCGACCTTGATGCGCAACCGCCGTATCAGTCCCCGCACCAGATCGCGGTCCCCCTCACCTGAATATCCCCAGACCTGTTCGATGAGGATTTCGGTGGGGAGCACTTGCCCTTGATGGATCATCAGCGTGTAGAGCAGGCGAAATTCCAATTGCGTCAGCCGCTTAGGGCTGTGTTGGCCGAGAACCACCGTGCGCGTTGCCGGATCGAGCGCGACTTCGCCCACCGTCAGCGTTGGCAATGTGAAGAAGGGCAGATTTGCCGTCCGGCGCAACAGCGCGCGGATTTGGGCGATCAACACCCTCACACTGAACGGGCGCAACACCACCAGATCCGCCCCGGCATCCAGCGTCACCATGTGCGTGGATTCGTCCAGATGCTCGGCGATGATGAGCAGCGGGACTTCCGTCTGACGCCGCAAAGTCTGCACTTTCGACAACGGCGAGCCTTCCACCGTCGCCAGCACAATCAGATTCAGCGGGTTTTCCGGATCCGACGGTAACTGCGACGGCAACTCGCGCATGCGGCTTAACGTCAACCCGGCGCGTTGAAGCGTCAGCGATAGCACCGCCGTTTCGTCGGGGTCCTGTGAAATGAGTATAGCGTACATAATTCACGCTAAGCAAGGTCAAGGGGCAACACGGGCAACCACGTTGATCGTCACGGATTGGGTTTCGGTTTTGTTGCCGGCCGCATCGTAAGCGATCACCCGGAAGCTGTATTGGCCGGCGCCGCCCAGGGTCCAGTTCACATTGAACGGCGCAATGTCGCGCACTTTGAACGGCTCGGCCGCACCGCCGGTGAAGAACTCGACCCGGTCAATGGCATAGTTGTCCTGGACTTCCGCGTTGATGTTCACCCACTCGTCGCGTCCGTACACAAACTCCGACCCATCCGGCGGGTAAGTGAGGTCTACCCTGGGCGGCTCGTTGTCTACCGTGACCTGGACCACGGCCTGCCGCACCTGCTGATCCTGCCCGATGACCTGCAATTGCAGCGTGTAGGGCACGTTTTCCAATCCCGTCGTGTCGAAGTTCTCCAGCACATTGTTTTCAACCTGGTTGCCGTGGTCGGGCCCGATTTGCATCCATTCGGTGGGGTTAAGTCCCCGGCCAAAAACCATCCGATAGAGGGCGAAATTCCCCCCGCGCGCGTTGCCCGTGATCTGCGCGATGCCGCCGACGTAGGCATACGGTGTGGGGGACGTGATTGAGACCTCCGCATTGGTGCGGCTGGGGCCGATGTCGTCGTATTCCGAAGGCGGCACGTACTCCGCACGTTGGTCGTCGGGCAAGGTGCTGATCCAATCCGCAGCTTCCGGCGGCAAAATCTTGAATACCTTGTGTTCCACCAGTTCCGGCGGTGTGTAGATCGTCGCCAGACGGCCGGTTTCGCGGTTGACCAGGTACACCTGGTGAATGTTATCCACTTCGGTCGGTTCGGTGCCGGGGATCATCAGTTCGTACTTGATTGGGCAATTGCCGTTGGACAGCAACCCTGAAACCTGGCACACGGCGACTTCTTCCAGTCCCTCCGGCTGGGGGAACTGCAAGACGGGCAAGTCCTTGTGCGCATATTCCATCACGGCGTGCCAGATGTAGGCGGCGCCGGCGGAACCGGTTGTGTTGATCATATAGTTGTTGGGGTCTTTGTTGCCCATCCACACCCCGGTCACATACTGCGGAGTGTAACCCATCGTCCAGTTGTCGGTGAAGTTGTTGGTCGTTCCGGTCTTGACCGCCGCCGGGCGCTCGTTGGTCAGCTCCATCGCGTTGGGCGATCCGAACGCTGCGATACGCGCCTGATTGTCTGACAAAATGTAGGAAATCAGGTAGGAAACGCGCGACTCCAAAATCACCCGACTTTCAGGTTGCGAATACTCCTCCAATACCTTCCCGTCACGATCCTCCACCCGCAAAATCGCCACGGGATCCAGTTCGCGGAAGCCGGGGCGCAGCTCGGAGTCGGGAATTTTCTTGCCATACATAACCCCGTTATTGTCAAAGACGCTGAATGCGTATGTCATGTCCAACAACTTGACCTCGCCGCCGCCCAGCGTGAGGCTGAGTCCATAGTACTGTAGTCCTTTATCCAATGTCGAGATTCCCATCTTGTGCGCCGTGCGCAAGACATTGTCAATGCCGGCGATGGACATCGCCTCAACCGCCGGAATGTTCAACGATCGCGCCAATGAGCTATGTAAACTGATGGGGCCGTAATACTTGCGGGTGTAGTTCTCCGGTACGTAGGGCGCCATCCCTTCGCCCTGGTCGAAGGCCCGGCGCACATCCAGGAACATGTGGGCCGCATTGTGTCCCTGCGCCAGGAAAGTCACATACGTGAACGGTTTGAACGACGATCCCGGCTGGCGCAGGCCATCGGCGGCGACGTTGAATTTCCCGTCAATCTCGTCATTCCAATAATCGGCGCTGCCGACCATCGCCAGAATTTCGCCGGTTGTGGGACGGATCACCATCACCGCCGCATTTTCGACGTTGAAATCCTCGCCGATCCGGGCCTCCGCCACATTCGGGAAGTATTGCGCCGCATCGCAACCTTTCGCCATCGCTTCAGGGATCACCACAGCGGGGTCTTCGCCGCTCAGAATTCGCAGATACGCCTGCGTCACACACTGCGCCTGTTCGTTCAACGTATAGTCCAGCGTCGTGTAGACGCGCAACCCGCCGCCGGCCACCACTTCCGGGCCGTACTTCTTTTCTAACTCGCGGCGCACATACATTGCAAAATGCGGCGCCAGAATGTCGTAGCGCTGGTTGGACTCGGCCAGCTTCCAGGGTTCGTCCTCGGCTGCTTTTGCCGCGGCGCTGGTGACGCATCCTTCTTCAACCATGCGCTGCAAAATTAACTTCTTGCGTTCGAACGCATCTTCGGGGGCGTCAAAGGGGTTCAGCAATGGATACTGTGGGATGGCGATCAGCGTCGCCGATTCAGAGAGCGTCAGTTCGGCAACCGGCTTGTCGAAATAGACCCGCGCCGCCGCGTCAATGCCGTTCGCCAGATTGCCGTAGAAGTTCGTGTTGATGTACCATTCCAGAATTGTTTCTTTGTCGTTCGTGCGCGTCAGCTCCAGCGCGATGAGCACCTCTTTCAACTTGCGCACGTAGCTTTTCTGGGTGCGTTCTTCCAATGGAATAACCGAGTTCTTGACCACCTGTTGGGTAATCGAAGAGCCACCCTGAATGTCCTTACCTTGCAGGTTATCCAGGAAGGCGCGCGCAATACCTGCGAAGTTGAAGCCGGGGTTGGTCCAAAAGGTTTTGTCCTCGGCGGCAATGGTGCCGCACACGATGTAGTCGGGCATCGCCTCAAACTTCACCCACTGGCGGTCACCGGCGTTGGGATCAATCACCTCGTACAGGAGATGTTTGCCGGTGCGATCGTAGATTTTGGTGGTCTCGGAGCTTTGGTTGAACGTGGCCGCAACGTCGCCGGCCTTGGGAAGGTTGGCCGTCATCATCTGGTAAACTGCCGCCGCCGTGCCGACCGCCATTCCCGTAGTCAAGAGCACGATCAAGGCCACAATCAACAAGATCACGCCGAAAATCCGCAGTACCAGGTTAAACCCGGTGCGGCTCGTCTTGCGATTGCGCTCACGATCAATCACAATTAACGCTCGCACCAGATGGATGGGAGTCTGTCCGGTTGTCATTCTATACTATGCTCCTCTGAGAATAACTGTTGGCTGTTAGCTTTTAGCCAGGAATTACCGTTGAACACGGATGGGGTAAAAGGGGTGTTTGCGCG
>DAOUFX010000174.1:0-7392 GCA_034429675.1 Anaerolineae bacterium
CGCGCAAAAACCCCCCCTTTTACTCTGACCGTCAGCGACGGTAACAAGGAAGTGTTGTGGCGGACGCGGTACCCCGCGTGCCACAACTCCCCCCTTACCCTGACCGTCAAAGACGATAATTCTGGCTAACGGCTAAAAGCCAATAGCTAAAAGCTATCTTCAAGGAGGCTATTTCTATGCGTAAAACCATCGCAGCGCTATTGCTTGTCTGTCTGCTGCTCAATGCGTTGAGCGGTGTGGCGTTGGCCGACGGGATGATCTTGCCGGGGATGTTGGGCGGCGGGTATATCGTCGTGCGGTACCATCACGTGACGGTGGACATTGTGGACAACGGCGGCGTGCTCCGCGCCGTCACCGCCGTGGAGCAGGAGTTCTACAATCCCTACGATTTCGAGGTGGCCGGGCGCTATCTCTTCCCGGTGCCGCCCGATGCGATGATCGCCAATTTCAAGGCCACCCTCGGCGGAGTTTCCCAGACCGTCACCCGGCAGGACGCCGCGACGACCAACCGGCAGTTGTACGATCTGGTGGCGCAGAATCACGATCCGTCGTTGTTGCAGTACGCCGACTGGGAGACGCTGGCCTTCGACGTCACCCTGCACCCCGGCGAGTCGCGCACGATGACGTTGGAGTACGAGGAGGCGCTGGCTCCAACCGGCGGGATGTATCGCTACCGCTACATTCTCGGCACCGAGCGTTACACGGCGCAGCCGTTGGAGGAGGTGTCGGTGACGGTGGATCTGGCCTCCGATCGCAGCCTGGGCGTGCTGTATTCGCCTTCGCACGCGATTGCCACCGAGCGGGCGCAGGGGCACGCGAAGGCGACCTGGACGGCGCAGGCCGTGCAGCCCTACGAGAACTTCGATCTCTACTTTTCGTTCGCGGACGCGGGCTTCGGCAGCGGCTTGCTCACCGGCGCGCACGCGGACGCCGCTGGCGCGGCGCAGGAGCATTTCCTGTTTCTGTTCGCGCCGGAGGATTCGACCTACGGTGATCCCCTGCCCAAGGACATCGTCTTCGTCGTGGATCGTTCCGGCAGTATGTCCGGCGAGAAGATCGAGCAGGCTCGGAGTGCGCTGCAATTTATTCTCGGACGGCTGAACAAGAACGATCGCTTTTCGATCGTCGCGTTTAACGATCAAATCCTCAGTTTTTCCCCGGTGTTGCGCGTAGCAGACGCGGACGCATCCAACGAGGCGCGGCGCTTCGTGGACAGGGTGTTCGCCGATAGCGGCACGAACATCGAGGGCGCGCTGCAAACCGGGCTGGGCATTCTGTCCGGCAGCGAGTCGCGCCCCGGGGCGACCCGCCTGGTCGTCTTCCTGACCGACGGATTGCCGACGGTGGGCGTCACCGACGCGGCGCTCATCGCCGACTTGATCGGGCGCGCCAACTCGGACATGAAGGCGCGCCTGCACGTCTTCGGCGTCGGTTACGACGTGAACACGCACTTGCTCGACCGGCTCTCGTCCGAGAACGGCGGCAGCGTCACCTACGTCCAGCCCGGCGAGAATCTGGAGTCGGTGTTGGCCGCTTTCTACGGCAAGATCGCCAGTCCGGTGCTCACCGGCGTGGAGATCGAGTTCGGTGGGATGGCGGTCGCGGACGTCTACCCGCGCGTGCTGCCGGATATGTTCCGTGGATCGAGCCTGCTGTTGTCCGGGCGCTTCCGCGCCACGTCTGCATCGGCGACGGTGACGGTGCGCGGGATGGCCGGGACGGAGGCGCGGGAATTTCATTACACGTTCCCTCTGGACGGCTCGCGCCGCCAGGATTTCGTCCCGCGTCTGTGGGCCACCCGCCGCATCGGCGACCTGCTGGACAAGGTGCGCGTCGCGGGCGAGAGCGCCGCGCTGATCGAGGAGATTCGCGAGCTGGGGCTGGCCTACGGCCTGGTGACGCCGTACACCACGTTCGTCGTCGCCGCCCATGCCACGGGCGCTGCGTCCACCTCCAATATGTCGCTCTACCAGGATCAGGGCCGCCTTAACCAGTCCGGCGGGCAGGTCACCATCCAGGCGCGCGTGCAGAATCAGGCGTACCAGGACGCCGCGCAATCGAATCTGGCGAACGGCGCGAACGTGGTCAACAGCGGCCAGCAGAGCCTGGTGCAGCTCCAGACGTCCAACCAGAACGTGGATCTGCGCCTGTTGCAGGGGCGCGACGATCTCAACGAGCCGATCAGTGACGAGTGGATCGCCAAGAACATCCGGGTTGATCGCAAGGTGGACTTCGGGTCTGCGGAGTACTTTGCCCTCGCCGGGGACGCCGCTGCCCGCGAGTACCTGCAGAGCGGCAGCAACGTGATCTTCGAGTACCAGGGCGTGGTCATTCAGGTGTGGGACGCGGAGAATTTCGAGAAGACGGAGCCGGCTGTGCAGAACAACACCCAACAGTCGTTGCCGGGCAATACACAACAATTGCCGGGCAATACCCGGCCCATATCCAACCAAAGCAACAGCCGCGTGGACGGTATGCGCGCGGCCATGTGGGGCATCGGGCTGCTGTTGCAATCCGCGTGGGATGCCGTAACGCGGTAGCGCTATCGAAAGGGTGTTCGTGTTTGCGAGTACGCTCGCAAACACGAACGCCCTTATTTTAATACCGCTGCGGTTTCTTCGGATACGTCTGGAACGGCGTTCTCGGCTCCAGGCTGATCCAGTCCCCGTTTTGATCCAATTGCGCCAGCGAGCGCAGCAGGTCGAGGGTGAGCCAGCGCGACGCCTGCGGCTGCGGCGCTTCCCACAGGCCATAAGGCCCTTGTTGCTCTTTGACGAACGCGACCGTCTCGCCGACGCGCGGGTCGCCGGCGTCGGCGCCGATGCGGGCGCATAGATCCAGGATCAGCGCCAGGTCGTGTTTGGCGTAGAAGGTGAGGAAGCCGCGCGTCGGTTCCGCTCCGGTGAGGCGCGTTACCTCGTAGCCGAGGGTGTGCGCCTCTTTCGTTTCGCGGCCCAGCAGCAGATCCAGCGCGCGGCGGGCCGGCTCGCTGTGACGGCGCTCCGGGTGATAGGCCAGGCACAGCAGTGCGCCGGTGGTGTTGGATCGGCAGCCCCAGCGCGAGTGCGGCATCCTGCGATAGCCGGCGACGCGCCCGTAGACCCCGCCTCCGGCGATTCCGGTGGGCCACGCGCCGTCGTCGAGGCGCTGCGCCAGCAGCCACTCGTAGGCGCGCTCGGCGCGCGGGTCGCGGGCGTAGCCGCAACCTGCCAGCGCGCGCAGCGGCAGCGCGGTTTGCAGCGGCGCCATCGAGTAGCCCTCTTCTTCGCCGCTAAGCCCGTCCACGGTGGCGGGATGCGGCCACCCGCCGTCCGGCTGCTGCTGCGCGAACAGATACTCCGCCCCGCGCCGCACCGCCGGATGACCGGCGTCAAATCCCAGGAACCCCAGCCGCAGCAGCGCCAACACGGTCATCCGTTGCCGGTCGCCGGCCCAGGCCAGATCGCCGCGCGACCACGCGCCGTCCGGCTCCTGCGCCGCCAGCACCGGCGCCGCCAGCGGGTCTTCGGCCTGCAACGCCGATAGCTCCCGCACTTCCGGGTCGTCCGCCGGCTTCCCCAGCAGCTCGACCAGCGCGCGCCGGCGCAGGATGGGCGAGGGATCGGCCAGCAGCAGCGGAATCCAGGTCATGGCTACGCGGCGTCCTTCGGGATCAACGCATCCCGCAGCGGCTCGACCCAGGCGTCTTTGTCAATGTCGTAGACGATGAAGTCGGAATCGAACTGCCAGTAGCCCCAACTCCAGCCCAGGCTCTCGGCGGTGCGGGCGACGCGGGCGGTGTAGCGCGCCCGCGAGGCCATGTCCGCCTTCTCGTAAGCGCCGAACTCGCCCAGGTAGAGCGGGCGCCGGTGCTTTTCAGACCACACCTGCGCTCTGGCGAAGTCCGCGGCGATCGCCTGCTGCTCTTCCGCCGTGTCGTGCCATTCGATCCCGTGCTGGTCTTTGTGTTCCACGGCCCAGGGCGCGCCCTGATGGGTGAAGGGCATCGGGTGGTAATAGTGGACGGTCGCGATGATGTTGCGATCCTCTTCCGGCAGCACTAGCTCGTCGAGTTTTTCTATCCCGTTCCAGAACCCCGGCCCGATGATCAGCGTGCGGTCGGGATTGCTGCGGCGGATGAGTGCGTGCGCCTCGGCCAGATAGCGGTTCCACAGCTCCGGCGTCAGCTCGTCGAACGGCTCGTTGAGAATCTCGAACAAGATGGAATCGGGCGCATCCTTGTAGAGCGGCGCGATCTGTTCCCAGAACGCGAGGAAGCGCGCCTTTTTTCTTTCGGGCTGCTGCGCCATGGCGTGGAACTCGTGCAGGTCCAGAATGGCGATCAGCCCGTTGTCCAGGGATTGCTTCACCACCCAGTCGAGCGTCTCCAGCCATTCCGGCGCGATCGGATAGCTTGGCGCCTCGCCCATAAAACGGAACGGGTGCAGGTTGACGCGGACGTGGTCGAAGCCCGCCTCGCGGATCAGGCGGAAGTGTTTCGCCTGGAAGCGCGCGTGGCGGCGCGCCTCCCACAGCGCGTCGTAGCCGACGATGTTGACGCCGCGGCCCAAAGCCTGGTTTTGTGTAAAAGCGCTATCGTTCATGGTTTGATGTCTCCTTTGAAAAAGTCTAAAGTCGAAAATCGGGAATCGGGAATCGGAAGTAATTATACAGGTGATTCGCTCACCCGCTCACCCGCCCACCCGCTCCACCCGCTCCACCGCCAACGCCTCCCGCAGATACCGCGCCGTGGGGGTTGCGCCGCGCGCTACCTCTGCGGGCGTCCCCTGGGCGATGACGTGGCCGCCGTCCGGGCCGCCGCCCGGCCCCAGTTCGACCAGCCAGTCGCAGGCGGCGAGCATCAGGGTGTGGTGCTCGATGACGATGACGGAATTCCCCGCCTCCACCAGCCGGCGCAGCACGCCGTTGAGCCTTGCCACGTCTTCGAGGTGCTGGCCCACCGTCGGCTCGTCCAGGATGTAGAGCGTTTCCTCGTTGCGCGCTGTCTTGCGGCATAGCTCTTTGGCGACTTTGAGCCGCTGGGCTTCGCCGCCGGAGAGCGCGTAGCCGGACTGGCGCAGCACCAGGTAGCCCAACCCGACGTCGCGGGCGGCTTGCAGCGGTCGCGCCAGCTCGTCTATCTCGCCGAACAAGTCGTAGACTTCGTCCAGCGTCATCTCGAACAGGCGCGGCAGGGGGATGTCGTGGCGGCGCACGTCCCAGGCTTCCGGCGGGTAGCCGCTGCCCCGGCACGCCTCGCAGCGGACGTGGACGTCGGGCAGGAAGCCCATGTCCAGCGTCACGCCGCCGCTGCCCCCGCAGACCGAGCATCGCCGCCCTAGCGCTGCCGCGTCCAGTCCCAACGCCTGCGCATCGTCGCTCCCGGCGTAGAGCGCGTGCAGCGGCTTGATCAGGTCCAGGTACACCGCCGGGCTGCCGATGCCCGCCCGCGTCTGATCCACCAGGATGACGCGCGCCGGCGCGCCTGCGATGGCGTCGTGCGCCCCCGGCTCGATCGGTTCGTAGGCCACCGAGGTCGTGTGCTTTTTGGGCGCCAGCGCGCGTCCCACCGTGTCCAACATCAGCGTGCTTTTGCCGGAGCCGGAAACGCCGCACACCCCCACCAGGCATCCCAGCGGAAAGCGCACGTCCTCCCCGCGCAAATTGTTGGCGCGCGCGCCGCGAATGGTGAGGAATTTTGGATTTTGGATTTTAGATTTTGGACGGCTGAAGCGTGAAGCGTGAAACGTGAAACGTGAAGCGTGATCAACGGTTCGCGATTCGTGATTTGCCGCCTCTGCCATTCGTGTATTCGTGTCCCCTTCGTGGACGGCGCCCGCTTCCCCGCTCACCCGCCTCATCCACCGCGCGGTCAGCGTATCCGTCCGCATGACCTCGTTGGGCGCGCCGGCGGCGACGATGTGGCCGCCCGCCGCGCCTGCGCCCGGCCCGACGTCCACCAGGTAGTCGGCGGCGCGGATGACGCCGGGATCGTGCTCGACGACGATGACGGTGTTGCCCTCGTCGCGCAGGCTGTGCAGCGCGGCGATCAGCGCGTCAATCTCCACCGGATGCATCCCGCGCGTCGGCTCGTCCACCAGGATCGTGAGCGCGGTCAGCCCGCTGCCGAGCAGCCCCGCCAGCTTGATCCGCTGCGCCTCCCCCGCCGACAGCGTCGCCGCATCCCGATCCAGGTGCAGATACCCCAACCCCACCTGGATCAGGAAATCCAACCGCCGCCGGATCACCTCAAGGCTGGAAGAAACAACCTGCAAGTTAGCGGATTGGTGGTGGAGGATTGCAGTTCCGCCATTTGCCATTTGTGATTTGCCATTTGTAATTTGTGATTTGCCATTTGCAATTTGTAATTCGCCATTCGTAATTCGTAATTCGTAATTCGCTATTCGCAGCAATTCCGCCAACGCCATCCCGCTCAGCGCGTGCAGCGTGTGTCCCGCCAGTGTGACGCTGGCGTACTCCGGTCGCAGGCGCGCGCCTTGGCAGTCGGGGCAGGCCGCGTCGTCGGTGTAGGCGCCGCCCACATCCCAGTCGCGAATCCAGCCGAAGAAGCCGGGCATGTGCCCCCCATATTCGGACGTGGCGCCCTTGCGGCTCTGGTGGACGACGCGCAGCTCTTCGGGGTATCCGAAAAGGAAGGCGTCCTGCGCCTCCGGCGACATCTGATTCCAGGGCGTGGTCGCCGGATCGAAGCCGAGGCGCTGCCCCAATGCCTGGACCAGCTCGTAGCCGCCGTTCAGCGGCTTGCAGAGGTAGCCCTTGGGGAAGAACCCCGGCGAGTACATCGCGCCGCCGCACAGCGGCAGCTCCGGCGCGACGATGAGCTTGCCGGGGTTGGGCTGGCGCAGCGAGCCGACGCCGTGGCAGGTGCGGCACGCCGCCGCGTAGACGCCGGGATCGAAGTGCCGCGGCGCGGGCAGAGGCGCGCTGAACCCGCACTGCGGGCACTGCCACGTCCCACTGCGCTGGCTCTCGGCCACCTGCCGGGTCGCGGCGACGCGCGCCAGCGGGCTGCCGCAATTGGGGCAGGCGCGCTCCCCGCAGTAGGCGAAGAGCACCGCCAGGCGCCGCGCAATCTCGGTGACGGCGCCGACGGTGTTGCGCTGCCCGAACGCCCCGCGCCCGCCCTCGTTCACGATGACGGTCACACCCAGCCCGCTCACACTGTCCACCGGCGCTTCCGGCCCTTCGTGGAGCCCCTGTCGCTCGTACAACGACAGCGTCTCCAGAAAACGCCGCCGCGCCTCGGCCTCCAGCACGTCTCCCACCAGGCTGGACTTTCCCGAACCCGACACGCCTGTGACAACGGTGAACGCCCCCTTGGGGAAGTCTACGTCCACGGATTGGAGATTGTGAGCGCGCGCGCCGCGGATTTGGAGGGGGCGAGGGGGCGAG
>DAOUFX010000175.1:0-10357 GCA_034429675.1 Anaerolineae bacterium
ATTCGCGGTTGGGTTTTCTGGTGAACCTCGGCGCTACATCCCAATCGGCGATCCCGTTGGGCCGCCCCTGAACGTGGACGGCTACCTCGCCGTAGCCCTGCGCCGCGCGTATGAATTCCAACCCCAGACGCAAATCTTCAACGATAGCCGCCAAATGTTCCGAATCGGTAGGAGCTTTCTTGTTGTCTGGCATATCCACCTCAACGGTTAAAAGATGGCGACGAGTCCGAGCTCCCCGCCGCCGCTTCATCCCACTCCTGCACCTGTGCCTTTGGCTCGGCTGTGCAAGTCCTGTCAGTGGGCCATTGGCCGGAGGCCCCCGGGTCCCCGGTTTCTGGTGAACTTACTGCATCCGTATTGACCGGCAATGCATCCCGCCCTAACACCTGCTCTGGGGTCGCCCGCGTATGACCGCTATATCTGCGCCCCGATCCGGCGCGCCGGCGCCCGCGTTTTGGATAACATTTTGGGCAATGTCCTCCCAGATACATGGTTCCGCAGTTGTGGCATTGAAAGGGCCTATCGCGCATTATTGCAACCTCGAACAATCGTTCTATTTGCATTGTATACCAGGTGTCAAGGATTGGAATAATGCCAGATAACTTATAGTTATACGGCGCCCGTCGCGGCGGCCTCTCTCCTCGCAGCCGGCGCGCGGCCACCACGATCGCCCGTTGCGCGACTTCTGTCGGCACAGTTCCCCGACCATCGCACAGAACACAATCGTGCCCGGCTGTCTTCCCCGTCCCCAGGCAAATCGGACATTCCTCTTCCTCACACGGCTCTGGCAAGAAAATTCTTTCAGCCATACTCACCCCCTTACAAAAAATGCACCTGGATTTGACCAGGTGCATTGTACTTCCAATCCGACCAACCTCAATCCATTACCCGCAGCGCCTTCTGATCCACAAACACCGGGATCACGCCGAACAGAAACCACACCACACACGGTCGCGGCTCGCGCAGCCCCAGGAAGAAGAAGAACCCGTCGCTCATTTCAATGTTGAGATACCGCTTGACGATCATCTCAATCCCTCCACGCGACCCGTTCCATCGCCGTCTGCATGTCCGACTCCGAGGGCATGGTGTAGCGTTTCGTCGTGTCCATGCTCTCGTGCCCCAACGCCATCCGCACCTGGTCGAGGGAAACGCCTTCGTCAACCATATTCTTCGCCAGACTGTGCCGCAGTTGATGCGGGGTGATGTTCAGGCCGGCCTGCATCCCGATCTCCTCGACGCGCCGCGCGATCGCCCGCGCCGTGAGCCGTCCCTTGCCTTTCTGTGAGATGAACAGCGCCTTGTCATCGCCGGCGGGGCGCACGTCCAGCCACTCTTGCAGCGCCGCCCGCGCGTCCCGGTTGAGCCGCACCGTGCGCGTCTTGCGCCCCTTGCCCATCCGCACCGTCACCTCGCCGGATCGTGGCCGGATCGCCAGGTCGTCAACATCCAGCGCCGTGATTTCCGACAGGCGCAGACCGCTGTTCAGCATCAAAACGATGATGGCGCGATCCCGGCGCGGCCACACGTACCCTGGGGCAGATTTGTCGTCTTTGGCGCGCAGATCGCCTTGCTGGACCTCTTTCAAAGCCGCCCGCAGGAGCGCGTATTGCTCTTGCTTGGTGAGCCAGCGCGGCGTGGTCTCCGACTCGGCGAGCTTGATGCCCTTGATCCCGCTGGAAGGGTCGCCGATGATCAGCCCTCTATCCATGGCCCACCGGCAAAACGCGCGCACGGCGGCCAGATAGCTGTTCACAGAGCGAGCCTTCAGCCGGCGTTCATCGGCCAGATAGCGCCGGTAGGAACGCACATCCAGCGGTGTGATCGCCGCCGGCGACAACACCTCGCTGTTCTTGCGCTCGAACCACGCGCTGAAGTCGCGCAGACCGATCAGATACAGCCTGGCGGTGCGCTCGGAGTGGTCTTTTTCCATCAACCACTGCTCGAAGGCGCTTTCATACGTGGAAACTACGAGGATATTGCTTTCTACAGCCGCTTCTGCTACAATACAAGTGTCCATCTCTTTATTCCTTTCAGATGAGGTTTTGGACGACCGGCCCCGGTGGGTAAACACCGGGGCCACTTCTTTGGCCGTCCATTTTTAACTGGCGTTTATGGGTAATCTTAAACTGCGTTGAGAGCCTCTTTGAAGCCACCTGATACTCTATTCTTGTCTGTTAATGCTCGTTAAGCGCCGTCATTTATATGACATTGTAGCGGATTATTACAACACTGTCAATACCCAAAATCTGAAAATCGAGAAATTCATAGAAAAATCCCCGGAAGTGTGACCTTCCGGGGAGCTTTTTCGTGTACCCTTGACTGTGGTGTTATACTGGAACAAACGTTCAGAGAAGGGGGTAAGAATATGTTCCGGTCATTTTTCGGTGCGCCTCGGCGGCTTGTCGCGACTTTCCTGGAAATGATCTCTATCACTATCGGGGGACGGTCTCCGTCTGTCATCTCTCTGAACAGTTTGTTCATGGCTACTGGCGGGTTTCTGGGGGCGTTTCTCGGTGCTCTGCTGGTCTTCTTTCCTTGTCTTAGAACTCATCGTCAATCTCCTGTTGAAAGCAATTCCTATGATAGCGCCACAGATGCATTAGCGCTTCAAGAAATCAAAGAAATGTATGCGCGCGATCTAAATGCTGTTGAAGTCCTTGCCAACAAAGCCGTCGCGTTGTTTTCTAATTCTGGTTTGATCCTTACTCTATTTGGAGTATTGCAGCTTTCTTTGCTCAGGGAAAATCAACCCGTATGGTACAAAGCCGGCGTTGTCGCCATCGTCTCTATCTACACCATAGTTGTGGTTCTTCTGCTGCTGATCTTATCTCCTCGTAGCTACAGTATGGCCCTCAAGGCTAATTGGGACGGTGTAGATGAAGCAGTTCGCAACAACCCGCTCGAAAGAGCGCTCGCCCAATTGCTGAGCAACTATATGGCCGCCATGCAGGAGAATGGAATAATCCACCACCGTAACATTATTCGCTACAAATGGGCAACTGGCCTCTTCGGCGCCATCATCATCGCGATCGTCGCCCTCAGTCTATTCGCTCAGCGGTGAAAGAGGATCGCTATGACCGAGAGCCATAAATCTGAGACTTTAGCAATATGTGCGATCCAGAAGTATCCCACATCCATTGACCACGTTCACGAATCGCTATTTCGCAGCTACCACATTCTGTCACTCATTGAAAAGCTGTTGACAGAAAATGTTCCTGGAAATATCACTCTGAAAGTCATGCGTGAACTGAGAGACATACCGCAATTGAGTACATCCTCTGAAAGCCTAAAAAAATCAGCCCTTTAACGATGGTTTACCGATTGCATTAAGTTTCGCATTCAACTGCGCCTTTCTCTCTGCCAATCGCTTCGGTTGTACAAAGGCAAAATCAAACAATGCCTCTACAACCTCTAATAACCACTCTGCTTCTCCCGGATCAACATCCGCGATCTCCCCAGTCTGAACATATTTGAGCGGATGTGCCGCCAGATTCCCCACATTGCGAACCGCATCCAGGGCTTCGCTCAAATACGTGGGGATCCCAGATGATTTCAGAAATCCCTCTATCTGTTGTGCTAAACTTGCCGGGGCCATGTTGTACTTGTCCACTAAAACCATTTGCAAAATGCGCCGGCAAAGCGCAGCGCTGGCCTTCGGACTCAAGTTACATACAGAATACGCCTCTTCAAGATCATGACGATAGTTGTCGGGTATCTCAGGGGCAAGTATTCGATGAATGTATCTTGGATATAGAACTTCATCATGAGTGTCCACCAGGTAGGTTTCGCTTATGGGTTTTTTCTTATCTGCCGGGATACCGGTACGCAAAAACACATTGACTCCATTACATTCTGGACACTCCAACACGACCACTTCACATAGCATGCCTGTTTCCTGATAGTTTTTGGTTTTGTATGTCCCCGTTTCCTCAGCAAGATCATCCGAAATAACTGTATTGCAATATGCACAGCTCACTGTCATACCTTTCTCCTTTCATCTTCCACTTAAAACCACACCACAAAAATTTAAGGTTCGTGCGTAATTTCCGCATTCCCACACGTGAGATTTTGTATCGCGATTATTGAAAGACGACTGTTAAAAAATCCACTGGGTTTACACGTCACCTATATGACTATATAATGGGAACACCATTAACAAATGAGGAGGTGAAATGCTTTGGACAACGGCTAAATTAGCCAAGGCTACCGGTTTAACAAAACGCCATGTAGCGCGTCTAGCCCAAAGTGGTTCTCTCAGGGCCGAAAAAGTTGGTCATGATTGGATCATTTTAGATGAGGATGCGCAGAAGTTCATTGAGGAACATAAGAAAGAAGCCAAGGCTAAGGAAAACTGATCCAAAGCAAAGGGGCACATCACCCCTCGCAAGAGTTTGTGCCCCTTCCTCAAACATCACGCTCTTTAACAAGCGCATAGTCTCAAGTTGTTTTATAGACAAAACCGTATGGATTTAAGCGGTAGGCCATTAACTGTGCAGTTAATGGTTAGCCTCTTAAGCCACATTTCAAAAACTACTACTTTCAGCTCCTCGGACTGGACTTGAACCAATAACCAACCGGTTGTCCGGGGGCCTTCTGCCGGGTTCTGTGAATGATTCCTATGCGCTTGTGAACTGTTATAAAACGGTTCCTGTCTATAAAACAGGAACCGTTTTTTGTTGCCTGTCTATCGCTGTTGAGTCTTCTTCAAATACACCTCAATGATCTTCTCGACGTCCGCATCGCTCAACTCGCGCCGTGGCTTGTTGCCCAGGTCGGCAATCGTCTCCGCCACCTGCCGCTTCATCATCTTTGAGTAAATCCTATCCGTCGTGCCATAGTCCTCGTGCATCAGGGTTTGGCTAACGGCCTTGCCCTCCTCCAGGTTCTGGCACAACCGCAGCGCGTAAACGGCGAACCCGTGACGGAACTTATGCGGGCTGCGATAGCTCAATCCGGCGCGCTTGAACAGCGTCTCCAGCCGCGCCGCCATCCCATCGGAGCGCGATTCGCCCGGAACCTTGCCGGACTCAAACATCGTGCTGTTGCGATTGATAAACGGGTACCACGGGTCGGTGGGCGTCAGCGACCGCTGCACCAGCATATCCCACTCGTAGACGATCTCACGCAGCGGCTCGACCTCCGCCGTCTTCAAGAATGTGGTAGTCGCCGCCTTCCCAAACTTCGTCGCTACTCCCAGCTCCGGCCACTGCTTGATCTCCCAACGCTCAATGTTGACCGCCTGCAACGGCAACGTCACGAACGCGCCGGCGCGAATCCCGCTCAAGAACAAGAAACAGGCCGCCGCCCGATCGCGCATCTCGGTCAGGTTATTCGCCGGCAACGCGGCCAGCGCCAATATCTCGTCCAGCGTGCAAATCTCCATTTCCTTCACGGAGGACTCGTTTTTCCTCACCGGGTACAACGTATCGCGATATGCCTTCCCTGGGCAAGCATCGTAGTCACGATCCTTCGCCCATTCCAGGAAGTCCCGGCATACCTCCAGCAACTTCATCTGATAACTGACCGACATCGTTCCGAAGCTCTCCAGATAGGTCGGGAAAACCGGTCGGATTTTATCCGCCTTCGCGAACGGGATGTAGGTGGCCCATCGCAACAAATGATCCAGCGCCGTGCGGTAGAGCCGTAGCGAGCCAATGCAGGTATGTTTCACCTCGGCGTGATACGTCAAATAGTGGCGCGTAAGGTGATAGTTGCGCCGTGGTATCAACCGTCCCTCGTTGCGATTCATTGTTCACTCTCCTTAACGAACCGGTTCAACGTCGCCCCACAGATTGGGCATGTGCCCTGCGCCAGTAACACTCCCGCCGAATTGGGCATCAGCTCCACGTCCGCCATCTGCCGCACCTGCCGGCAACGCAGACAGTAAGCTTCGTTATTATCCAGGCGCAGTTTCGGTTTTTTGGGCAGCGTTTTGTACCAGCGGGCAAAGGCATCGCCCACTATGTAGGTATACTTCCCCTCCCTCCGCACGGGGCAACCCGCCTCTATGGCGCGCTTGATGACACTCTGGGGGCAGCCAATTTCATTGGCGAGTTCTGCTGGGGTGTACTCCATGTGCAGCAAACGACGAAGGACCTGCTCTTGAGGCTGTGATAACTTGAACGTTGACATAGGACTATCTCCCTAATGAAATTTTGAAACGGCTGTGAATTATAAGATAGTCCGACGCCTGGGGACACGCATCTGGGGTGTAGCTTGCCGGCCCTCCCCGGATGAATGCCCATAGTATAAACCCGATTCTACTGAGCTGCCGCTGCCGTGACAAACGCTTGGACCGTGTCCCCTTCAGTGACTTAGACGCTGCGGCGGCCCCCTCCTTTGATGGCCGGGAGATTGTCCGATCTCCCGGCCAGGGGGAACCACCACATTAAACTTATTATACGGGAGGATTCAAAGATGTTGATTTTTTCACTGATTTTAGCAGTAATTTGGGGTGGCCTCTGGGCCGCCTACCTGCAATTTAGCCGCTATGGCCGCTACCTGGTACTGCGCCGCACCTGGATCACCGTCGTGGTCGGCATCGGCGTGGACTTGCTCATTTCGCTCATGGTGATTGACCTGAACACCTGGCTCCTCATCTTCGCCATCGTCGCGTGCAGCAGCATCGGTATCATCGCCCGCTCCATCTACAACGAATCGCGGGACGATGAGGCAGCGACGGAGGTGAACCAAGATGCCGGTTGTCAATAAACGCCTGGCAAACAAGGTCATCTGGGCGCTGGAAGACATTGACCATAGCGTCCTGCTGGCCCTGGGGATGTGGGAGAAGGCCTTCGAGCGCGCCGAACTCAAGTGCGCCGACCCGGCCCTGATCATTGCCCTCACCAAGATTCGCAATGAACTCTCCGATATCCACATCCTGGCCGCCGCCGCGCGCGACGGCGAATATGCCGGCAGACGCTTCATCGTCTACGACCCGGAGCACGAAGAATGAAATGCACCTACTGTGACGCGCCGGCGGTCCTGCCGCAGATCATCCACCCACCCCTCTGCCAACGCCATCACGAGCTGGTCATCCTGCGCCTGCGCTGTCACCGTCTCAACCTGCCCGTCACGTCGCGCAATGTCATCCGGTTGCTCAAGCGGATTAGTAGCCGCGTCGTCCTTACCCCCGGCGAAATACCCGGACTATTGAGATCTATGGAGGCGCACGATGCTCGTCATTGAATTCTGGCGTTCGCGCTTGTTCCCGTCCGACCTGGCCTATATGCGCAGCATGCAATCATCCGGCCATCACGGGTACTTCGGCCTCCCTGATGCCTACACGATCCCCGACCTCGCCCGCGTCCTGGCGGCGCTGCGCGCCCGTCACGGAACGCCGCGCCGCCAGGTGCGGCAGGGGTGGGGGCGCGTCGTCAGAATCTCGTTCGACGCTCGGCCCGTGATTGGCAGTCAATGGCGCAACTATCAGCGCAGAGAGGAGAACCATGCACTGTAATCGCTGTCACAAAAACCTGGTCATGGCCGTCACCGCCCGCTACAACCCGGAAACCGGCGCCATCGTCCCCAACGTTCAAGACTACGTCGGCAGCCTGCAGCGCGCTACCGCCGCCCACTATACCCACTCCCGTTTCCCGCTCTGCACCCTGCACTACTGCGCCGCGTGTGGTCACTACACGATGTTGGCTCAGAACTCTGAGCAAGACAACGGTCGCGCGGATCGGCAGGACGAGCCGGTCCGCGCGACCCACGTCGCCGAGGGGCTATGACGAACCATTATTCATACCTTGTCGTGGTCGAGCTGGACGCATTCCCCACCCTCACCGCCGCCGGCGTCGTCTACGCGCCCCCCGTCGCCGACTACAACGCCAACTACTACTGCCAACGTTGCCCGCATTTGGAACTATGTCAGTTTTCCGTAGCCCACGAAGGCTACGCCCTATGTGAAAAAGTCCTGGAATCGGAGCTGCTGCCCGAATCCGTTCTCAAACAAATGGAGGCGCTCTATGTGTGAAGGGGTTTATCCGTTGGTTTGCGCGGCCTGCCACCGGGTCGTGGGCGTCATCAACGCCGCCGAACTTAACCGAATGGATGCATCCGGGGAAGTCTACATTTGCGACGAATGCATGCGCTCCGCGAGCACCGAAGCGCAACTCTCCCACCAGCGCAATAACCTCTGGTTGGGACTCACCGGCGCGGAGATCGTCAGCCCCGGCCAACTGCTGGTGAGTGATGGCCGCGCATAACGCCACCGGCGCTTACGGCGAGCTCCTCGTCTCGCGCAAACTCGCCGCCATTGCCCCGGTGCAGCCAGGCCGGCGCGCCGATCTGCATTGGTTGGGCCTGGAGATCGAGGTCAAGACCGCCCACATGTCGTTTGCTGATAAGGATCGTAACGCCGGCGTCTACATCTTTTGCCTCAACAAACCCGGCCACACCGACCATACCCGCGCTGACGTGGTGATCCTGGTCCTGGCCGACACCGGCGCCGCCTACATCATCCCTGCCGCCCACCTGCGCGGTCGCCGGGGCCTACGCCTCAGCCCGCGCCGCAGCAAATACGACATCTACCGCGAAGCCTGGGAATCCCTCGGCCCGCTGATCCCGGATGAAGCGCTCGACGAGGTGGGGCATGGGAACGACTAACGTCAAGCATTTGGTCCAGGTTTACGGCGATGACTGGAAGACCGTTGACGCGATACAGTTTCGTCAAGACGTTCATGACGGAAAGTTCATCCGCGACAAACAGCACCGCGACGCGCGCAACGATAACTTCATCCTACTCAGCGCAGTGACCCGGCTGCTGCACGTAGCAGCCTTCGGATTCACTTATGACATCACACCTGGGCGATTTACCGTGAAGGACCTCGTGGATCTGTTCGGGACCTTTCCGAAAATCTACGGGATCGGCAGCTCATATCGCTCCTACCTAGCTATGGTTTCCTATGGGCTGTTCGTCAAACCGAAGTTCGACAAGGGATTCCCCAGATCATGCCGTTGGGTCCGAACTGCGAATTTATTTTGTAGCACACCTGAGTAACACGAGGAGGAATCATGTACGAAGTCCATATTGTCATTGCGGAAGAAAAAGACGGGATCCGCATTGAAATCAACACGCTGCACAATGACAAAACCGTCGCAATCGAGTCACAGGTTGGCCTGGTTGTCGCGGCGCATACACAAGAATACCTGGAGAACCTTTTTCACAAACGACCCGTCCAGAGTCCATTCGTCCCGGAGGTGGCCTGATGCAAACTTCAATGGATAACAAAACCATCGAGATCAACGTCGCGACCATCGCTCCGTCGCGCTGGCAGCCGCGCCAACACTTCGACGCCGCCGCCCTGCTCGAACTGGCGCGCAGCATCATTGACCAGGGCCTCATCAATCCCATCCTGGTTTTCCGCCACAACCGCAACTACGAGCTGATCGCCGGCGAGCGCCGCACTCGCGCCGTCGCGGCGCTCACCTTGTGGCAGTTGTTCCCGGATGCGCACACCCTGCGCGACTGGTGCGCTCGTCTCGCCGAAGTCGGCCTGACCGGCATGGGTGACGAAGAACACGCCGCCATAGCCAGTGAACCCACCGCCGTCATCAAAGCCACCGTCCGCCAGGCCGACGACCTGACCGCGCTGCACCTGCTGGCCGTCACCGAGAATCTCGACCGCGCTGACCTGAACCCGGTCGAGGAGGCCGCGGCCTACAAAGGCTTGCTTGATGCCTACGGCTGGAACCAGCGCGAGCTGGCCGACCGCGTCAACAAGTCCCAGGGCTACATCGCTCAACGCCTTTCCCTGCTCAACCTCGGCGCAGAAGCCGTCAATGCTTTGAATACGCAGGTAATCAACCTCACCCACGCCCGCGCCATCGCTCTGGTTCCCCCCCAACTCCAGCAAGCCGCCGTTTCCTGGTCTGTCCAGGCCGTCAACAAAGACGACTCGCCGGCCCCCACCCGCCAGGTCGAAAACCAGATGCGCGCCATCAATGCTTTCATGGATCCCGATCGCTGGCGGCCCACTGATGAACACCTCTACACCCCGCAGCAACGCAACCGCCTGGGCGTCATCCGTATGCTCATCTCCGGCCCCTCCGCCGCCGAGCGCATCGCCGAACGACTGCCGCTCCTGGTTGAGTTCCGCAATTCCTACGAAACCCGCAACCTCTTCACCGCCAAACCCCTCACCATCGTAAGTGAGACGCCCCTCTATACGACCGTTACCCACGCCCTGGGAATGCATCCCAAAGATGCTTGGCAACAATACGCGGAATCCGAGCGCCGTCTGTGCCAATCCTGCCAGTTCTACGGAACGGATCCAGCGGTCTACGCTCCCGGTATCAACCATTATTGCCCACGCTGGGGTGGGGAATTCACCGGCGATACCTGCGAGAATCACCT
>DAOUFX010000176.1:0-15669 GCA_034429675.1 Anaerolineae bacterium
AGCGGATTATTCAACCCATACGCATACGGATGCTGCGTCCCCGGCGCTCCGAGCACCCCCGCGAACGGATCCACCTGCGTGAACCGCCCGCTGCTCGGATCGTACCAGCGCGCCCGCAGGTATTGCAGGCCGATGGCGGTGGTGCGCTCGCCGGTGAAGCCGAACGGGTCGCTGGCGCCTTCGCCTTGCAGGAACTTGCCGAACGGATCGTAGGCGGCGAGGCCGCTCACGTTGCCGGCGGCGTCGCTGCGCTGGCGCACCGTGCCCATCGCATCGGGCAGCGGGTAGCTCCAGGCGTTGGCGCGCTCCACGCCCAGGCGGTCGTGCCCATACAGGTAGCGGTCGCCGTTGGAGGCCGCCAGCATTTGCGGCAGTTCTAACGCCTGATCCCAGGTGTAGCGGGTGACGCTGCCGTTGACGTCTTCGGCCACCATCAACCCATCGCCATTATAGGTGTAATTGATCTCGACGCCAAAGACGTTGGCGAGCGTGGCCCGCGCCAGGCGGTTCGCGCCGTCGTATTCGTAGACCCAGTCGCCGTCGTAGGTTAGGTTGCCGCGATTGTCGTATCGGTTCTGTTCGGTGTGGGTTGAGTCGGCTATGAGCCGGTCGGCGACGTCGTAGGTGTAGGTGTAGAGGTTGCTGGCGTTCACCATCATGGAGGTGCGGTTGCCTACTGCGTCGTAATCGTAGTCGTAGGTGTAGCCCGCGCCGTAAGAAGCGTAGGTCAGCCGTCCATTGTCGTCGTAGGTGTAGCCGTTGGTCTTTGTGGCAGAGGTCGCGGCGGTGCGGACAAACCGGGAGAGGGGCGCTTTCAACGCCTGGATGCTCTCAGGGTCGCAATTGAGGTCCGGGCAGTTCTGACCGCCCGTGCACTCGCACGCCGGATCGGGCGTGACGGTGGGATCGGGCGTGGGCGTTGTCGTTGGGTCCGGCGTAGGGGTAGGAGTAGCAGCCGACGCCGAAACGCCCGCCAGGGTCTCGGTGATGGCAATGCGGTTGCCCACGTTGTCCAGGGTGTAGGTGTAGGCGCCCAACGTCTGGGTGACGCCCTGGTGTTGGATGCCGGTCAGCCGCCCGGCGTTGTCGTAATCGTAGGTGGTGACGATGCCGTTGGGGCGCGTGGTCTGGGCCAGGCTGCCGTCGTCGTTGTAGGCGTAGGCGGTGGTCTGGCCGTCCCAATCGGTCACGGTCGCCAGGCGGCCCAGCGTGTCGTAGGTGTAGTCGGCCGTTTCGCCCGTCGGGTAGAGGGTCTGCGTACGCTGCCCGGCGGCGTTGTAGGTGTAATGCACCTGTCCCGTCACCGGCGCGTTGATGGCCGTCGGGCGATCGAGGGCGTCGTAGCTATAGGTGGTGGTCCCCGTCGTGTCGGTCATGGCTTTGCGGTTGCCCACCGCGTCGTAGCGGTACTGCACGTTGAACGCGGCGAAGTTCCCCATCGCCGGATAGGCTGCCTGGACGGGGCGGTTGAGCGGGTCGTAGGCCACGTTGGTGACGCCGCCGTCGGCGTCGCTGATGATGGTGGTGTTGCCCACCGCGTCGTACCCGTAGGCGGTGGTGTGCCCCAGCGGATCGCTGGTCGTGGCCGGGCGGTTGAGGGCGTCGTAGGTGTATGTGTCGGCGTGACCGTTGGCGTCGGCGGCGCTGATCAGGTTGCCCGCCGCGTCGTACTGGTAGGTGGTCTGCCCGTCCAGCGGGTCCACCACGCCGGTCATGCGCCCCAGCGCGTCGTAGAGGTACTCGGTCACGCGCCCTTCCGCGTCCGTGGCGCTGATCAGGTTGCCCAGCGGATCGTAGCCATAGCCTGTGACGTGGCTCAGCGGGTCGAGCGTCTGGCTCAGGCGATTGAGCAGGTCGTAGGTGTAGGTGGTGCTGCGCCCGTCGGCATCGGTGGACGTGACCAGGTTGCCTGCCGCGTCGTAGCTGTAATGCAGCACCTCGCCCAATCCCGGCAGCGTCACGCTCTCCGGGCGATCCAGCGCGTCGTAACTGTACTGCACCACCGCCAGCCCCGGCTGCCACTCGGCGACGACGTTGCCCACCGCGTCGTAGCCGTACCAGGTGCCGACGCCCAGGGCATTGGTGACGCCCACGGTGCGGTAGAGCGCATCGTAGTGGAAAAGCGTCGTGCGCCCCAGGGCGTCGGTGATCTGCGTCAGGTTGCCCACCGCATCGTACGTGTAGCCCGTCTGCCCGTTCAGCGCGTCGGTGACGGAGGTCAGCCGCCCGTTGAGGTCATAGCCGAAGCCGGTGCTGTGCCCGTTGGCGTCGGTCACTGCGGCGACGCGGCGCTGCGCGTCCCCGTCGGCAATGTCGTAGCTCAACGTCGTCTGCCCGCCCAGCGCGTCGGTCACGCTGACCAACTCGCCGGCGGCGTCGTAGCCCAACTGCGTCAGGTTCAGCCGGGGATCGCGGATCGAGGTCAGGTTGCCCGCCGCGTCGTAGTCGTAGACGGTCTCGCCGTCCAGCGCGTCCACCACCCGCACCAGGTTGTCGGCGGCGTCGTAGGCGAAGACCGTGGAATGGGTCAGCGCGTTGGTGGCCGTGATCAGCCGCCCGCCCAGATCGTAGGTCAGCGTGGTGGTCTGGCCCAACGGATCCACCACCGAGCTCAGGTTGCCGTCCTCGTCGTAACCGTAGGTGGTGACGCGCCCCAGGGGGTCGGCGCTGGACGTCATTTGCCCGTAGCCATTGTAACCGAACGTAGCGGCGTACCCCAACGTGTTGGTGATGGCGATCAGGTTGTCGTTGGCGTCGTAGCCGAACCAGGTGGCGCGGTTCAACGGGTCCGCGACGGCGGTCAGGTTGTGGTCGGCGTCGTAAGCGAAGCTGGTGATGTGGTTGAGCGGGTCAATGACCTGGGTGTAATTGCAGCCCGATCCGTCCCAGACGAAGCGCGTGGTGCGCCCCAACGGGTCGGTGACGGACGTGCGGTTGTAGTTGCTGTCGTAGGTGTAGGTCGTGACGCGGCCCATGGGATCGGTCACCGAAAGCAGCGCGCCCTGTTCGTTGTAACGGTGGACGGTCGCGCGCCCGGCGGCGTCGGTGACGGTGGTGCGGCGGCGGTTGTAGGTGAAGGTGGTGGTCTGCCCCAGGGCGTTGGTCTGCGCGCTCACCCGGCCATTGCTGTCGTAGACGTTGGTCACGGTATGGCCGTTGGGATCGCCGAAGCTCGTCATGCGCCCGGCGCCGTCATAAGCGTAAGTCCACACCTGCCCGCGCCGGTCGGTGACAGCAGTGAGCCGCCCGTTGGTGTAGCCGTACTGCACGCTGCGCCCCAACGGATCGCTGACAGAGGTGAGCAGCCCGTTAGTGTAAGCCAGGATCAGCGCGCGGCCGTCGGGCGCGACCACCCGCACCGGCGTGTCGCCGCTGTACACCAGCGTCGTCGTGTTGCCGCGGCCGTCGCCCAGCGTCAACAAGCGCCCGCTGCTGTCGAAAGTATACGTCACCCCGTCGCCCTGCTCCAGGGTGTAGACGCCGCCGCTGAGCGTCAGCTGCGCGCGCACGCCCGGCGCGGGCACAAACGCGCTGCCGTCCTTGTAGAACGGAATGCGCGAACCGTGCGGCGCGACCAGCGTCACCTTCGTGGACTCGATCAACAACCGCATCGCGTAAGTGTGCGTCCACCCCTGGCCCAGCGCGCCGCTCGCGGTATCCTGCGCGTTGTACGAACGCTCGAAGGCCAGCGGCAATCCGCGCGTGGACAGGGAAAAGTCCGTCTCCTGGCGCGTAAAGTTGCCGCTGAAAGTGTTGACCGGGTCAGCCTTGCCAGTCTGCGCCTGGCCCGCGCCGTCGAGACACGGCTTTTCCGGGGCCTGCGTGCGGTCGGGCGACAGCGCGTACTCGCACGGTATCCAGGAAGTGACGAACTGGTGGTGTCCGACGAGGCCGGTTCCCCCTTTGGCGTAGAGGACTTTGAATCCTACCACTGATACACCGCCATAGTCAGCCTGGAACCGCATCTGGCAGGTGTAGCTGCATGTGCTGCCTTCGTCGCAGATAGATTGGACGTCTGCTCTACCACTACCATTGACATTTGCCGGTTGCTGCAATAGGTCGGTTGAGTATTGTTTCGCTATGCCATCATCCAAAACGTCGCATGTATAAGTCCCGGAAAAATTTTTGGTTTGGCCGTAAGCGAACTCAATACGCAGCTCATCGCTGGAATTTCCTTTTTGGGTTAGGGACACGGTTCCGGTAACGGTGGCTATAGCGCACACAGGCGCACTTTTTTTATAATAGAACCGGTAATGCGGGCTTGCATTGGTTGCCGTCCACCCGGTCACATCCCACGACTCGCTGATAACCTGCCCAACCGTAATACTGTCATAAGTGGGTAAAAGCTTCACCTTCCACAAGTCATCAGAGGGCAAAGCCAACTGCGGCGCCGTCGCCGGCGCGAAGGGTTCGATCCTGACCGGCGCGGGCGCTTCTTCCGCCGCCCTCTCTACATCGGCCGTCATCTCTGCGGCCGTCTCCAGCGTGGCTGCGTCTACAAACGCCGGGGCCGCCGCCTGGGTTAAAATCGCCACCAGCAGCACGAGGCTGATCTGGCGCATAAGCGCGCGCCGCGAGAATCGCAGGCGCAAAGGGAAATAAGAAAGCGGATTGTGATCGAAAATCATTGAGAAGTCTCCAGTGTGTGAAAGATTGAGTTTCGCGGTGGGTGAGGTTTTCGGTAAGGAATTGGTTTAAATGTAAATTGCCCCCCCTAACGCAGCGACAAATTTTAATGCATCCTGAGGGTTTTGTCAAGAGCATGTGCGATGCGAAAGAATTCCGCCCGGAGGCAAAGCGAACCTGACTCGCGGCTAACAACCTATCCAAAAATTGCTCTACGGATGAACCGCCCACAAGGCATAGGCTACGGTTTTTCATTTTCGGATAAATTCTAAGTGACAATGAAAGAGGAGATACTGCCTGACTTATCAGGGTACGTTGTAAGAGGCAACTACTCGCCCTAAAATCGCAACCCACCCTCGACAGTCCCATCCTCTTTCCAGCGATAGAGGTAAAGCGGGGCGTCCTTCCAGAAGCCGCGCTCGTCCCAGGCCACGACGCCGAGCGGGCCTTCGCGGTGAATGCCGGGCAGGGCGGCGGCCAGGGCGGCGCGGGTGGGCCGGTCGCCGGAGCGGATGGCGGACGAGAGCGCTGCGGCGAGCGTGTAGACCGCTTCGTAGGTGGGCAGGGCGTGGGGGCCGGGTTGCGGCACGTGCGGGCCGGCGGCCAGGTAGGCGGACGTCCACGCTTCCAGCGCCGCCACGTCCTGGGGGAACGGGTAGGGGGTGACAAAAACCGTCCCGGAGATCGCCGGGCCGGCCACAGAAGCGAAATCGGCGGCGGCCAGGTTCCAGTCGCCGACCAATGCGCCTTGCCAGCCCTGCGCGCGCTGCGCGACCAGACGTTCGGCGGCGGCGACCGGCGCTAACGCGCTGAAGGCAACGTCGGGGACGGGCCCGGCGCCGGACAAAGCGCCGCGAGATCGGATGCGCTCTGCCAATGCCGGGACGAGCGGGCCGTCACCCCAGGCCGTCGCGGCGGCGAATGAAGCCGGGGCGGCGTTCACCATCGCGGCGGCGACGTCCTCCGGCGCGGGCGCCAGATGCCAGGTCAATGTCGTGGGCGTCGTCACCCACGCGCCCATCACGATCCAGGGGATTCCGGCCTCCGCATAGATTGCGCCCACCGCTTCGCTGCTCTCCTGGCGATAGTGGCCGATCACGCCGACCACGTCGGGATCGCTCGCCAGATTGCGCGCCGCGGCGCGGGCCAGCTGCGGATCGGCGCGGTCGTCGTAGGCGACCAGCTCCAGATACCAGCCGTCGCCAAGCCCGCCGGCCGCGTTTAGCTCGCTCACCGCCATGCGCGCCGCGTAGATGGCGTCGTAGCCGACGTAGCGATAACGGCCTTCAAAGGGGGCGACCAGTCCAATCTTGAGGATGCGCGGCAGCGGGGGCATGCAGGCGCTCAGTAGCGCGAGCAGCAAGAGGCAGGAAATCAGGCTATTTGCCCAACATCGCCAGCGTGCGCCGGATTTTTTCATCGAGGGAAAGTTTCTCATTGCGGGGCAACTGTTGCAGGGCGCGCTGCGCTTCCACGATGCTGAAGCCCAGAGCCGTCAGCGCCGCGATCACGTCGGCGTCGTCTTCGGCCACTTCGATCCCCGGCCCGGTCTGACGTTTGATCTTGTCCTTGAGGTGCAACACCACGGCCTCAGCCGTCTTCCTGCCCACGCCGGGGGCGCGGGAAATTGCTTCCGGCTGGCCGTTGAGGATGGCGCGGCGCAGCGTATCCGGGGAAAGCGTGCTCAAAATGCTCAGGGCGGCTTTGGGGCCGATGCCCGAAACGCCCAGCAGCGTCTCAAAAAGCTGTTTGCCGTCCGTATCGGTGAACCCGTACAGCGCAAGCTCATTTTCGCGGACGTGGAGATGCGTGTAAAACGTCGCTGCCTCGCCGGCCTGCGGGGAGAGGGTCAGCGGCACATGCAGCTCGAAGCCGACCCCGCCCACGTCCAGAATCACGCGGCCTTCTTCGGCCATGACAATTCTGCCTTCCAGTTGAGCAATCATAGGGTTACGATTTCAGCAACGCGTCTAACTTGAGACGGTGCAGATAACAGATGGCGACCGCGGCCGCGTCGGCGGCGTCGTCGGGCTGCGGCGCTTTCGGCAGATTGAGCAACATCCGCACCATTTCCTGGATTTGATGTTTGTCGGCGCCGCCGTAGCCGGTGATCGCCTGCTTGATCTGCATGGGTGTATATTCGGCGATGGGCAGCGCGGCGTTGGCTAACGCCAACAAGACCACCCCGCGCGCCTGCCCGACCGACATGGCCGTGCGCTCGTTGCGGCTGAAGAACAACTGCTCTACCGCCGCCGCTTCGGGTTTGAACGTATCAATGACCTGCTGTAACTCGCGATAAATCGTCTGAAGTCGCGAAGGAAGAGGGGTCTTCGCCGGCGTGTTGATCACACTGATCACAACCGGGCGTAATTCCCCTCCTTCTTCCGCAACAATCGCGTAACCGGTAATCGCGGTGCCGGGGTCTACCCCCAGAACGCGCATTACGCCGCCGTCGCCTCGAATGCTTCCACGGCCTCGTCGGTCATTTCGAGATTGGAATAAACCCGCCGCACGTCGTCCAGATCTTCCAACGCCGTGATCATCTTGAGCACCTGGACGGCGCTCTTGGCATCCAGCGTAACTTCATTCTGCGGCAGCAGGACAATTTCGGCGTCAGTAATCGTGATGCCGGCGTCTTTCAGGCTCTGGCTGACCGAATGCAGGTCCGCCGGATCGGTGCGCACCTCGTGCTCCTCGTCCTTGTCGCCCTGGATCACGTCCTCGGCGCCGACTTCAACAGCCTTCTCGAAGAGCTTATCGAAATCTACGGAGCCCGGCACCGTGATCGTGCCTTTGCGGGTAAACTGCCAGGCGACGGCGCCGGGGTTGCCCATCGAGCCGCCGGCGCGCGAGAGCGCGTGGCGCACCGCAGCTACGGAACGATTGCGGTTGTCGGTCACGACGTCAATCATCACGGCGACGCCGCTGGGGCCATACCCTTCGTACATGATCTCTTCAATTTCAACGCCGTCTTTGTCGTCGCCGGTGCCGCGTTTGATGGCGCGATCAATGTTATCGCGGGGCATGCCCATGGACCGGGCCTTGTCCAGAATCATGCGCAAACGCATATTGAAGTTCGGATCCCCGCCGCCGCCTTCGCGCACGGCAATGACGATTTCACGCGCAAGCGTGGTGAAAGCTGCACCGCGTTTAGAATCATTCGCCTCTTTCTTACGGCGAATAGTAGCCCAATGACTATGACCAGACATACGACCTCCTAAATACAAAAAATATATATGAAGAACGATAACCGGGCGATATACACTTATTCGCCCGGTTTTGGGTCTTTTAACAAGGCCCCTACAAACTCTTTTTGTCCATGCACAAACGTTTCACCCTGCATAGGACGCTTACCCGCCATTTGCACCTGCACCAAAACCAATGCGCCCTGACCCGTGATCACGGCAGGCATTCTCTCCCAAAGGAACACCATGCCACATGGGCCGGCGGGGATAGAAACTGTCGAAGGTAAAACCTGAGCCTTCAGCACCTTGAACCGCCCGCCGTTCCACAGCGTATACGCGCCGGGTCGTGGCGCAAAAGCGCGCACGTGGTTGCACAAGTCTTGCGCCGGTTTTTGCCAGTCAATGGCGGCGGCTTCGGCGCTCAACAGGCGGGTGAGGGTCACGCCTTCCTCGGGTTGGGGGTGTGGCTGCAGGCTTCCGGCGAAGTAATCTGGCAAAATGGATACCAGCAGGTGCGCGCCCACCTGCGCCAGATGATTCTCCAGCTCCCCGGCGGACTCATCGGCGCCGATCGCGACTTCCTGCTGCGCGAGAATCGGCCCCGTGTCCAACCCCGCATCTATCTTCATAATCGTGACGCCGCTGACCCCATCACCGGCCAGAATGGCGTTCTGAATCGGCGAAGCGCCGCGATGGCGTGGCAGAAGCGAGGCGTGCACGTTGAGAACGCCAAACGGGGGAATTTCCAAAAGCGCCTGCGGCAGGAGTTGCCCGTAGGCCGCCACGACGATGACGTCAGGGGACCAGGCGCGAATCTGCTCCAGGGCTTCGACATTCTTGCGCAGACGATCGGGCTGAAAAACGGGGATGCCTTCGGCCAACGCCAATTCCTTCACCGGCGAGGCGACCATGCGTCGCCCGCGCCCCGCCCCGCGATCCGGCTGCGTCACTACTCCCACGACGGGATAATTGGCCGCAAGCTGTTCCAGCGTCGGAAGCGCAAACTCAGGCGTTCCCATAAAGATAACTCGTTTTTCCACAAGCCCAATTTTATCATAAGGTGGGCAAGGGGCAAGTGTGAATTGGAGATAAATTGTTTCCGAGTATAATATTTCCGTTACCCCAAGTCTGTTCTGTTGGAGAATGTATGCAAATAACCCAAAGTGTAGTGGCCATCCTCATCGGCTATGCCCTCGGCTGCATCCAGACGGCTTTCTTTGTCGGCGAACTCGTTCGCCACATTGATATTCGCCAGCAGGGTTCGGGAAACGCGGGGGCGTCCAACGTCGTGACCGTGCTCGGTTGGAAGTATGGCGTGATCACCGGCCTGGTGGATATTCTCAAGGGTGTTCTGGCCGTGATCATCGTCCGCGCGGTGTATCCGTCGTTTCCCGCTCTGGCCTATTCCGCCGGGCTGGCCGCCATTGTCGGCCACATTTTCCCCTTTTATCTCGGATTCCGTGGCGGAAAGGGTGTCGCCACGCTGGTCGGTATGATGTTCGGTTTCGATTACCGCTTCGGACTGCTGTTCGTCGCCGTGATGCTCGTCGTGACCCTGGCGACCGATTACATCGCCATTGCCTCCATCACCGTTTTCACGCTGCTGCCCGTTGTCACTTTCATCCTCAAATTCCCGCTTGCCGTACAAATCGCTGCCGCCCTTCTGACCATCCTCGCCTACGTCAAACACGCCGAAAACGTCCAGCGCATCCGCAACGGCGCCGAGCCTCACGTCCGCGCGACGCTTAAACGCTAGAATGACCCCGCTCCCCAAACCCCCACCACTTCTCCTCTCTTTATTGAGATGATACGAAACTTGCCACTGCCCTGGAGTTCGCCATGATTCCTGAAGAACTACACTTACGCAATTTTCTCTCGCACCGCGAGACCGATCTGGACTTGCGCGGGGTGCATCTGGCCAGCCTGGTCGGCGACAACGGCGCGGGCAAGTCGGCGCTGCTGGATGCGATGACCTGGGCCGTGTGGGGCCGCTCGCGCACACCCTACGGGCACGACGACGATCTGGTCTACCACGGCGAGGATATGCTGGAAGTCGAGTTCATCTTCCGTATGCCCTACCAGGGCGGCGACGAGCATCGCTGCCGCATTCTGCGCCGCCGCGAGCAGCGCGGGCGCCGCGCCGTTGGCTCCACGCTCGATTTTCAGGTCGAGGGCGACGAGGGCTGGCGCTCGCTGACCGCCGACAGTATCCGCGACACCCAGACGCGCATCGTCGAAGAGCTGGGGTTGGACTACGAGACGTTCATCAATTCGGCCTACCTGCGCCAGGGACACGCCGATGAATTCACGGTACAGTCGGCGACGGAGCGCAAGCGCGTCCTCACCTCCATCCTGGGGCTGGACCGCTGGACGGACTATCAGGAGCGCGCCAAGAAGCGCCTTTCGACGGCGCAGGGCCAGCTCAAGGAGATGGACCGGCGTTTGATGGAAA
Organism: Anaerolineae bacterium; assembly: GCA_034429675.1. Taxonomy (GTDB): domain Bacteria; phylum Chloroflexota; class Anaerolineae; order B4-G1; family SLSP01; genus JAKQHY01. Next base: position 10,264 of record DAOUFX010000176.1, read on the forward strand.
CCACCAACGAGATCGGGCGCCGCCCGGAGTACGAGTCGGTGCTGGAGACTGCCGAGCTGCGCGTCCAGGAAGCCGAGGCGCGTTTGCGCTTCACTCAGGGGCAAATGGATGAGATCAACCGGGTGCAGGAGCAGGCGTTGGCGCTGGCCCGCCGGCGGGAAGACCTCGACCGGCGCATCGCCGAGGAGGAAAGCCGCTTGACGCAGTTGCAGGGCGAGGCGACGGCGCACGCAGACCAGCAGACCCACTATCAGGAAGTCGTCGAGCAGGCCGCCGCGATTGAAACCGCATACCAGGCGTATCAGGCGACCATCGCCGAGGAGCGCGCCTGGGGCGACAAACTGAGCCAGGCTGCGCGCCTGCAAGCGGAGAAATCGCGCCATGAGCAAGCGATCGCCGCCGCCCGCGAGGGCCTGAACGCGCAACTGCGCGCCGCCGAGCAGGAGGCCGCGAGTCTGGAACGTGCGATCGCCGCGGCGCGCGCCGGGTTGGAGCGCGCGCTGAGCGACTGCAACGGCCAGATCGCGACGTTGGCCGGGCGGCTGATCGCACCGGAAATCCTGGAAGAGCTGGCGGCGACGGAGCAGGAGTCGGCGCGTTTGCAGGAAATCGCCGCAGCCTGCGAACAGGCCCGCGCGACTTTGCACGCTGGGGAACTCGAAAAAGGGCAATTGACCGAGCGCAACCGCCAGCTGCGCGCCTTGATGGATGAAACCAAGTCCCGCCTGGATGCGCTGGCGGCGGCGGAAGCCGATTGCCCGCTGTGCCGCCAACCGTTGACGCCGGAACATCACCAACGCCTGCTGGCCACGATCGAAGCCGAGGGAACCCTGATGGGTGACGAGTTCCGCGCCAACAAAGCGCGTATCCAGGAGTTACAGCAGGGACATGCCGCGATGCAGCAGACCATCCAGGACTATGAACGCGAACTGGCGACGCGCTCGCGGTTGGAACAGCGCATCGCGCGTTTGCAGCAACAAATCGAGCAGGGACAGGCCGCCGACCAGCAGATGCGCGAGCTGCACACCCGCGTCGCCGCGATTGAAGCGCAGCTCAATGCGCAGGCGTACGCGCCCGAGGACCATGCTGCGCTGATCGTTTGCCACGAACAGCAGTCGGCGCTGGTGTCCCGTTTGACCGACGAGGACTACGCCCACGACGCTCGTGAGCAACTGCAGGCCACGCTGGCCGAACTGGCGACGTTGGGCTACGACGACGCAGCGCATCGCGCAGTCAAAGCGCGCATCACTGCGCTCAGCAGCGCCGAGGTCGAATATCGCGAATTGGAAAAGGCGCGTATCAGTGTGGAGAAGGAGGCCGAGACGCTCAAACGCCTGGTGCTGGAGGTTGACGCGCAGACCCAACGGACCCAGCAAGTCCGCGATGAGCGTTCCGCGCAACAACTGGCGTTGGAGGCATTGCAGCCGCAGCTTTCACAGGCGTCGCACCTGGCGCAACTGCTCGATCAGGCCCGCCGTGAGGAATCTTCGGCCCGGCAGAGCGTCGGCGCGGCGCGACAGACGTTGGCGGCGCTGGAGACGCTCGAACGGCGACTGGTCACGATGCGCGGCGATCACGACGCGCTGGCCCGCCGGGTGGCGTTGCTCACGGAGCTGCGCGACGCCTTTAGCGTCAACGGCATCCCGGCGATGATCATCGAGCATACGTTGCCGGAACTGGAACGGGAGGCCAATCACATCCTCCAACGGTTGTCCGGGGGCCGGATGCACGTCCGCTTTGAGACGCAGCGCGAGACCAAGACCGGCGATCTGCGTGAGACCCTGGACATCATCATCAGCGACGAAAAGGGCACCCGTCCTTACGAAAACTACTCCGGCGGGGAACAATTCCGCATCAACTTCGCCATCCGTGTGGCGCTTTCGCGGATGCTGGCGCAGCGCGCCGGGGTACGACTGCGCTCGTTGTTCGTGGACGAGGGCTTCGGCGCGCTGGACGAAGAGGGGCGCCAACGTCTGGTGGAAGCCGTCAAGGCCGTGCAGAATGAATTCGATCTGATTCTGGTCATCACCCACGTCGCCGAACTGCGCGAAGCCTTCCCCACACAAATTCAAGTGCTCAAGGCCGACATCGGTTCGGTAGTGGAAGTGACGTAGTGGAATTCAAATCGTCGTAGGATTAGCCCGGTCGAGCGAAACGTGAAACGTGAAACGTGAAACGTGAAACGTGAAACGTGAAGAGTCTATGAGTAAACCTTCACGTTTCACGTTTCAGTCAAATATCCTAATCGCGGAAATACTCCTGAAGCATGTACGGCCCCATCACCTCATCTCGCGTGATGCGCAGCGCGCCTTCCATATCCGGCGCGATCCACCAGCGCACCAACAGGATTTGTCCCCCCATAATTTCGATGCCGGTGATGTAACGCGGGTGGACGCAGCTGCCGGTGTTGAAGTAAGCCGGTTTGCCCGGCGCGGGCAGCGCCGGGCGATGGGTGTGCCCGCAAATGACCGGCTGGTTGTTCTTCTCAATCCAATCGCTGATGGCATGCTCCACCCGTGAACGCTTTTCAGGGTTGTAGGCCGGGTTGGTCGGATCGTGCGCCGCGAAGAGTTGCAGTTGTCGCCAGATATAGCGCGTGGCAAATCGTCCGATCCACCAGAACCGGTCGCTGGCGAGATCCCCCTGATGCCCGTGAACCAGAAACAGGCGGTATCCGGCCTCGGCATGTTGCAGGATCAACCCTTCGGGAATCGCAATGTCGGGGAACAGCGGGCGCTTCTCGCCGCCGAAATCGGACTGGTACATCGTCAGATCGTTGTGAACGTGTTTTGGCGTTTTCCAGCGGATGTTGTGATTGCCGAAGATCATGTACATGCGTTTTTCGAGGTAAAAGCGCCGCAGCAGCTCAAAGATGTGGCTGTGCGCCTGCCGGATCACGTCAAAACGCGGGTTCTCCCACAGCTCGTCGCCGTCGCCCAGCTCGATGTAGGTGAACCCGGCCTCGAAGTAGTAGCGCAATGCGTGGAAGAACAACATCTGGTTGTGGGCAAAGTCGTCAGCCCAACTGTTGTCGCCGCGGTGGCAATCGCTGAAGAGAACCAGTTTTGAGGAATCGTCGAAAAAAACCGTGGAGGCTTTCGACAAGACCTGGGTCAGGCGTGAAGCGATGGACATGGCTAGAGCCTCAGGGTACCCTGGAAGATGAAAGCCGTCTGGCCGGTCAGCTCGACGCGGCCATCGTCGGTCAGGCGGACGTCCATCTCGCCGCCCCGCGCCGAAGCCTGGTAGGCGCTCATCGCACGTTTTCCCAACCGTTCCGCCCAATAAGGCGTCAGCAGCGTGTGCGCCGACCCGGTGACGGGGTCTTCGTCAATGCCGATCAACGGCGCGAAGAAGCGCGAGGTGAAATCGTAAGGCGCGTCGCCATCCGCCGTGACGATCAAGCCATGATGTGGCACCAGAGACGGCGCAGCGCGCATGGCCGAAAAGTCCGGGCGCAGCGCGCGCACCTCGGTGGGGTTGCCCAGACGCAAGAGCAACATCGTCGAGCGCACACCGCACACCGCATCCACCACGTAATCCAACCCCATCGCCGCCAACACTTCTGCCGCCGGTGTACAGGCGCGCGGCGGGTCTACCGGGAAATTCATACAGATGCCGCCCGACGGCGCACGCCGCACGATGAGGTCGCCGCTGAGGGTTTTGAAGGTGATGGCGTCAGCGGTCGCCCCGGCCTCGTTGAACAACACCGAGGCCGTCGCCAGTGTGGCGTGCCCGCACAGCGGCACCTCCGAGCCGGGCGTGAACCAGCGCAACGAAAAGACGCTGCACGCAGTCCAGGGCTTTTCCTCCAACGGGCGCACGAAAGCCGTCTCGGACAAATTCATCTCGGCGGCGATGGCCTGCATCAAGCCTGCGTCCAGGGGCGTCTCCAGCAGACAAATCGCAGCCGGATTGCCCTTGAACGGCTCGCGAGTAAAGGCATCTACCTGATAGAGCGGAATCGTTTGATGGGTCATGAGTCCTCCAGAAAGATAGTTGCAAGTTCCAAGTTGAAAGTTCAAAGTCCAAAGTCGGGTAGTCAAATAGTCGGGTAGTCAGCGAATTACGAATTTCACATTTCACATTTCACGCTTCACGCTTCACTTGCTCAGCAACGCCACCGCCTCGATATGGTACGTCTGCGGGAACATGTCCACCGGCTGAACCCACTGCAAGGCGTAGCCCTGGTCTACCAGGCGACGGCAGTCGCGGGCGAGGGTGGCGGGATCGCAAGAAACGTAGGCGATGCGTTGCGGGCCGCGCGCGACCAGCGCATCCAGCGCCGCGCGATCCAGGCCGGTGCGCGGCGGGTCCACCACGGCGGCGTCGAAGGACTGCTCCAGCGACGGCAGAACGTCCTCCACAACGCCGGTGAGGAGCGCCACGTTGCCGGCGTCGGCCAGGTTGTGGCGGGCGTCTTCGATGGAGGCCGGGTGCGCCTCGATGCCGGTGACGTGGCCGGCCTCGGCGCTGAGAAAGGCGGTGAAAAGCCCGACGCCGCAGTAAGCGTCCAGCACTTTCTCGCCGCCCTGCAGATCCAGCGCCCCCAACACCACGCCGACCAGGTTGGCCGCCTGCGCCGAGTTGACCTGGTAGAAGCTGGTCGCCGAGATGCGAAAATCGCGGTCGCCAACATTCTCGGTGATGTAATCCAGCCCGATGAGGGGCGCGATGGCGTCATCGTGCCGGATCTGAACGATGGAAAGCGGGAAGTCCACCTCAAGCAAAGGCGGTTCCTCGCCTTTGGACTGGAACAGCGCCATCAGATCGCCGGTAGCGGTGCCGCCGCGCAGTTCGAGCCATTCCAGTTCGGGATAGGCCATGTCCAGCGAATGGAACAGATCCTGGACGAGCGGGTGCAGAATCATGCAGTCGCGAATCGGAAATACAGCGTGGCTGTGCGCTGAGAGGAAGCCCAACTGGCCCTGCGAATTGGCGTGGAATAGTGCGTGATTGCGATATTCCCAGCCGACCTCGTCGGGCAGCGGCTCCAGGACGGGCGGCTCCTCAAATTTGCCGATGCGCCGGAACTGATCCAGCACCACCATCCCCTTGATACGCGGTTGCACGACCGTGTCTATGTGCTGCCATTGGCAGCCGCCGCAAGCTTGCGCTCCAAAGAAAGGACACAACGGCTCCACACGGGCCGGCGACGCCTCCAGCACCTCAAGCAGCCGGGCGCGGGCGTAACGGCCGCGCGATTCCTCGATTTGCACGCGCACCCGTTCGCCGGGGATGGCGTAGGGCACAAAAATCGCGCGGCCTTCGTGCCGCCCGATCGCTTCCCCTCCGTGCGCCATAGCATCCAATGTCAGGTCAAAACGGTTATCCATGAGTCTCCTCGGGAAATAGCCCGCTAAAGCGGGGGAATTAAAGGAAGGTTTTTCGCGGGCGGGGGTACCC
>DAOUFX010000177.1:0-26127 GCA_034429675.1 Anaerolineae bacterium
GCGTGCTGCGCACGCCCCCCCAGATTTTGGAAAAATGCCATAAGAATGGCTTGTAGTTGTTCTCAGTATAACTATAATGAGAGAAGAGTGGATTTGCCGGGAAGGAAACCTGAACTCTAAGGGAGCTCTGAACTAAATAAAAATCCGCCGGCAACTCCATTCTTAACCCCATTCAATGTATGACTTTTTAAGGAGGTATCTACATGCGTTACGAAATTCAAGGTACATTATTGCCCACACTGGAAATCCACCTCAACAGCGGAGAATCTGTATACACAGAGTCCGGCGGTATGGCCTGGATGAAAGGCAATATCGAAATGAAAACCGACACAAAGGGCGGCCTGATGAAAGGACTCGGGCGCGCCCTGGCCGGCGAATCCATGTTTATGGTCACTTATACCTGCCACGAGGAGGGCGCGTTCATTGTGTTTGCGCCGGAAGCTCCGGGCAAAGTGGTGGATATTAACCTGGCAGCAGGGCAAACCCTGATTTGTCAGAAGGACGCCTTTATGTGCGCCCAGGAAGGCGTTGATCTTAAGATGCACTTCCGCAAAAAGTTAGGAGCGGGACTGTTCGGCGGCGAGGGCTTTATCCTCGAACAAATCACCGGCCCCGGTTACGTTTTCCTGAACATCCCCGGCGAGGTTCGCGAATATAACCTGAGCGCCGGCGAAACCATGAAAGTGGATCCCGGCTACATCGGCGCATTCGAACCGACCGTTCAATATGACATCACGATGATCAAGGGATTGAAAAACATGATTTTCGGCGGCGAGGGACTGTTCCTGGCGACCTTGACCGGCCCCGGCAAGGTCTGGCTCCAGAGTATGCCGCTATCCAACCTGGCGATGAAGCTGGCAAAGTACATGCCGATTAAGAGTAGTTAATCGCTGCCAACGAAAGGGTTAATTCGGCCTGGGCTTGGTCCACAGCATCTGGATCAATCACCCAGGCCGATTTATAACAATGAGAATTCGAGAACTGGACACGCGCAATCGCCGGGATGTGATGCAGTTCATCAACTTCCAATTTGATTTGTATGCTCACTGTGAGTATTGGTCCCCGCCTTTGGTTTCCAACATGAAGTTGGTGATGGATCGTCAGCGCCATCCGTTTTACAAACACTCGGATGCCGCCTTTTTTGTCGCAGAGGATGGCGCTGCCACGCTCGCGCGGATCGCCGTTATGGAGAACCGTCGCTACAATGCTTATCGGCAAAGCCATGCCGCCTTTTTCTATTACTTTGATACCGTAAACGATGCCGCCGCTTCTGCCGCCGTCCTGGAAGCGGCGAGGCAATGGGCCAAACAACGCGGACTGGATAGCCTCCTTGGCCCAAAAGGTTTTCTGCGTTCGGATCCTTATGGCATTCTCGTTGAGGGGTTCGGGCACGAGGCGGCGCTCAGTATGCCCTACAACTACGATTATTATCCTCAGCTGATCGAAGCCGCGGGGTTCGGAAAACTGGTGGATTACCTTTCCGGCTATGTCGTGCGAGGACACCCGCTCCCCGACCGCATCGTCCGCCTGGTGGACAAAATCAAGCAACGCTATGGATTTGAAGTGAAGAATTTCCGCAACAAACGCGAATTGGAACGGTTGACGCCGCAAATTCAGCGAATCAACAACGAAGCCTTTACGGATGTCTGGGGATATTACCCGATTGACGCCGATGAAATACGAATGATCCGCGATCAATTGTTAGCGGTCGCCGATCCCCGATTCATTAAAGTGGTCGCGAAAGGCGATGAGATCGTCGGTTTCCTTTTCACATTTCCCGATATTTCCCAGGCATTGCGCGAGACTCGCGGCCGGCTCTGGCCGCTAGGATGGCTCAAAGTCTTGCGGGCGTTCCAGACGACGCGCAAGTTGAGCGGCAACGGCATCGGGCTCTTGCCGCAATATCAAGGGATGGGAGCCAGCGCCTTGCTCTACGCCGAAATCTACAATACCCTGATGGCTTCGCGCGCAGTGCATTGTGATGTCGCCCAGGCGATGGAGACCAACATCAAGAGCCTGGGAGATATGAACCTGTTGGGGGTTCATTGGTATAAGCGTCACCGTGTTTATCAAACCGGAGGTAGCCTATGACAACCACGACTGCGCCACGGATCCCGCGCATTCTGAAAGTGATTTATGGCACCGGTGATTGGGGCGTAGCTACTTTCAATACCTTGCGTCAAATTTTCTACGCGATCTTTTTGACCGACGTTGTCGGATTGGACCCGCGCCTGGCCTCTTTCGCAGCATTTATCGGCGTCATCTGGGACGCCATCAACGACCCTCTGGTTGGCGTCATCAGTGACAAATTCCGCAGCAAATGGGGCCGGCGACGCCCCTTTCTCCTTTACTTCGCTATCCCGTATGGGTTGGCTTTTCTGATGCTGTGGTGGACGCCGCCTATCAAGAATCAGATACTGTTAATGTTCTACATCATGCTCGCCTATGCATTGAGCGATACCTTTCAGACCCTCGTCGTTGTGCCTTTCCATGCGCTCACCCCAGAGATAACCAGCGACTATGACGAGCGCACAGCGTTGGCCGGCTATCGCATGTTCTTCAATTTCCTGGCTTCGGTCATCACGGCTGTGGTCGCCCCCATGATTGTGGATTCCGCCATGATTCACGGCGGCACCCAACAGCAAGGGTATACGCTGACGGCTGCGATCTTTGGCGCGTCGGCCATCGTGCCTTATTTGTTGATTTTTTTCACGGTTCGGGAATCATCCACGGAGACGCAACCCCCGGAAAGCATGCCATTTCGCGAAACCATGCGCACGGCCTGGCAAAATATCCCTTTCCGCTATGCCTCCATTCTCTATATGCTCAACTGGGTGACGTTTGACATCATCGGCGTCATTTTGCCGTATTTGCTGGTCTATTGGGTCGCGGAAGGGGATTTGCTGGCAAAATCGCCGTTGTTTGGGCTGCCGATCGAATCGGCGGTTTTGGGGTTGATGATGGTCACGGCCACGATCATTTTGCCCTTTTGGACATGGTTGGCCCGGCGGCTGAGCAAACGGGTTGCCTACATCGTGGCGTTGGTCTTTTGGGCGATCCTGATGTTATTTGTTCCCTGGATTCCGGCAGGACAGTATGGCGCAGCCCTGATTATGGCCGTGTTGATCGGAATTAGCGTGTCTGCCGCTCATGTCTTACCCGACGCAATTTTTCCTGATGTCATAGATTGGGATGAGCTCCGAACCGGCAAGCGTCGTGAGGGCGTTTACTATGGGGCCAAGAATTTCATCCGCAAGCTGACGACTGCGTTCGCTATCTTTCTGATACTACAAACGTTAGGCTGGATAGGATACCAGTCACCGCCGGATGGTGTGACCCATTTCGCGCAATCCGCCTCGACTCTGTTGGGCATCCGTATCCTTGCCGGACCTCTGGGGACTTTGTTGTTGATTGGAACAACTGCCGTCGCCTGGTTTTATCCCCTGGATCGGCAACGCTTCAATCGGGTGAGACGGCTGCTACTGCGTAAACAGCAACGCGCGGCCCGGCTTCGCGTCCGCCAGCCTGCGCCTGCCCGTCCGTCATCCTTGTAAAACTCTGCGCAAAAAATCTGAAGCCTTTTATTGACATCCATTCGGCTTATGCTAAACTAAAATCTAGGTAATCACCATACGAATTCACCTGTGTGCGCATTTTGTTGCACGATGATCACAAATTCGAGCTAATTAGTTTCATTCCGAAACGGCATACACCAGGAGGAAGCTCATGTCAGAAGAAAAGCTGAAAGTGGTTTGTATTGAGGATGAACCGGAAATGATCGAACTCATTCGTCTGATTCTGGGACGTAGAAACTTCGAGTTGATCGGAGCCGTAGGTGGGCGTGAAGGGTTGGAGACTGTCCGGCAAATCAAGCCCGGATTGGTGTTACTGGATTTGATGATGCCTGATATGGATGGTTGGGAAGTCTATCAACAGATGAAGGCCGACCCCGATCTTAATGCAATCCCCGTCATCGTCGTCACCGCCAAAGCGCAAAGTATTGACAAGGTGCTGGGCCTGCACATTGCCAAAGTGGACGACTATGTGACTAAACCATTCGGCCCCCAAGAGCTGCTGGCCAGCGTCAACAAAGTGCTCGGAATTGAGGAAGCCTGACAGCGATCGCTCCGCCCAAAGATTGGTCCAGCCTATCCGATAACGCGCTAAGAGCATGTTCCAGTGACGTGAATCTTGCGTAGGATTCTGAGCTCATCTGACCCAATGGCTTACATACCGGAGGTGCTACGTGTCCGAACAAAAACAGTACACGGTTGTTTACATTGAAGACGACAAGGATATGATTGATCTCGTGCGCGTTGTCTTGAGTCGGGGAAACATCAATCTGATCGGCATTACCGAAGGACGTGAGGGGCTAAACACCGTGCGCACGGTCAAACCGGATTTATTGCTGCTGGATTTGATGTTGCCGGATATGGGGGGATGGGCTATCTATCAACAGATGAAGAATGAAGCGGAACTGCGCGAGATTCCGGTGATTGTCGTGACGGCGCAGGATGCTCCCATTGACAGGCTCCTGGGTGAGCACATCGCGATGGTGCAGGTCTATATTACGAAACCTTTCAGCCCTATGCAACTTCTGGCCAGCGTCAAAGAGGTTTTGGGCATAGCGGTGTAAGATCGTATCAAGTTGTATGCTGAGTCGTAGCCGATGATGGCGTGGAAGCCTCCACGCCATTTCGTTTGTGAGGACTTGTGTTGCAGGCTAACCTTCTAGTGATCGGAAATGAATTGCTCAACGGGGCAATTCACGATATCCACATCTTTTTTCTGAGCCGCCGGTTGACGCAATTGGGATTCTGTATCGAGTATGCGGCAATGACGCGCGATCAGCCCGCTAACATCGCCACATCATTGCTGATGCTGTTGGAAAACGAGCCGGATGTGTTGATTTGTACCGGCGGACTTGGTCCTACCGATGATGATTTGACGTTGGCGGCGTTGGCTCAGGCGCTTGGACTTCCTCTGGAATTCAACGTCGCCGCTTTTGAACTGATGCAGGCGCACTATGCGCGGTTATGGGCGCAGCATTACCTCGCCGAAAAAGAGCCCCCTGAAGTTGCGCGTAAGATGGCCATACTCCCTCAGGGAGCGCGACCTCTGGCAAATCCACTGGGCACGGCGCCTGCGGTGGCGTTACAGCATGGGCCAACCCTCATCTATGTGTTGCCCGGCGTCCCCGCAGAATTAGAGGCGATTTTCTCCGATGTCATCGTCCCCGAACTGCAAAGTCGGTTCGCTGTGGGGGTGTGGGTTGAAGATGCGTTGTTGATCCATTGCGATGACGAAGCAAAGATTGCGCCGGTGCTTCATACCGTCACACAACGCCATCCCGCGGTCTATATCAAATCGTTGGCCGAACCCTTCCAAACGGCGAAAGACGGCCTGCGAATCATCGCCGGCGCGCACGCCAAAGAAGCCAAAGCTGCCCATCTAGCCGTGGAGCAAGCCATGACCGATCTCCATCACACCGCAGAGGTCGCCGGCCTGCGCGTCACACGCCGCTGATGTTCGGGAGATAAAGGCGGCGTGTTTTTCGCGCTGGGGTGCCCGCATAAAAAACACCTCTTATATCCGGCTAACGGCTAAAAACTAAAGGCTAAATGCTACTTTCTGAGGAGGACAGGAATGTTAGAACTCAAGCTGGTTCCGATCGAAAAACCCGAACCCATCAATTTCATCCTGGGACAATCGCATTTCATCAAAACGGTGGAAGACATCCACGAGGCGTTGGTGACGGCAGTACCCGGCATCAAATTTGGCGTGGCTTTCTGCGAAGCGTCCGGCAAAGCCCTGGTGCGCTGGTCGGGCACCGACCCGGCGATGATCGAATTGGCGCAGAAGAATGCCCAGACATTGAGCGCCGGACACAGTTTCATCATCGTCTTGGGGGAGGGGTTCTACCCGGTCAACGTTCTTAACACGATCAAGATGGTGCCGGAGGTGGCGCACATTTTCTGTGCGACGGCTAACCCCGTCCAGGTTATCCTTGCCGAAACCGAACAGGGACGCGGCATTTTGGGCGTCATTGATGGCATTCATACCCAGGGAATCGAGGGGGATGAGGACATTGCCTGGCGCAAGAATTTCTTGCGCATGATCGGTTATAAACTCTGATTTGCCCGGTCCGGCGCGCATAGAGATGGCTCTACAGAGCGCGCCGGCCTGAAAACCCACGTTATGCATTGGTTGGATGTCGTCAAACGTGATCCGGTCCCGTGGTTGTTGGACCCGGAGAATCCCTCTGTGCGTTATCTGGCGATGCGTGACATTCTCCAGAAACCACAGGAGACCCTGGAACCGGAACAACAACGCATTTTGAATTGGGCTCCGGTTCAGACAATTTTCCAGCATTGGAACCGCTTCAATTTCTGGGGGCGGGTCTACGATCCCTACTTCGGCGGGCCGGTGAGCAATTTCGGGACGCTCCACATGCTGGCGCAGTTGGGGGTTCCCCTGGCGCCGGAATTGGAGCCGGTCTGCGAAAACCTGCTTGAGACCGGACGCAACGAAGATGGACGTTTCTCCCCGCAACGGTCGCCCTCTGCGCCGTGGCTCTGTTATACAGGGATGGCGCTGAAGTTGCTGTGGCATTTCGGTTATGGCAGCGATCCTCGCACCATTTCGACGTTGGCCACTCTGCGGCAGGCGGTGCTCTTGCAACCGGCAACTTTGGAGTGCCCGATGGTGGGTGGTATTTGTCCCTCTGGGCTGGTGAAGGCTCTGGACGCGGTTCTAGCTATTCCGCCCAACCTGCGCACGGCAGATGACGATGCTGCCATTGCTGCGATCGGTGAGCGTTTGCTCGACCATCTGTATGACTGGGAAGGCCGCGACGCCGATTTGCTCACGCCCACGTTCCCGCGTTATTACGATTCGGATCTGGTCGAGCTTTGCCATGTGCTGGTGTACGCTGGCGCACACACCCACCATCGCTTCCGCGATTTTTTGCAGCGATTGCTTGCGCTTCAGACAGACCAGGGGCGCTGGTGCAAAACTCTGGCGACCCCCGCGCTTCCGCTTGAACGTATCTTTCACCCCAGCCGTTGGCTAACGCACGAGGCTGTTCATACCATGATTTTGCTCTACGGTGACACCACGTATGCGCCCTGAGGATCAACGCAAAGGCGCCGAGTCGTATATGATCATCCCGCGAGTCCTGGTCTTTTTGACCCACGGCGACGAGATTCTGTTGTTGCATGGCGCGCCTGACAAGAAGCTATGGGCCGGAAAGTACAACGGCTTGGGCGGCCATGTGGAAGCGGGTGAGACGCCCCACTATGCCGCCGTGCGCGAGGTGTATGAGGAAGCCGGTTTGCAAGTGGAGGGGCTCGATCTGCGCGCGATCATCCACGTCACGTTGCCTCAGCCGCCGGGGGTGATGCTCTTTGTCTTTGTGGGGGAAACTGTGCAGACGGAAGTGCGCGCATCGCAAGAGGGAATGCCGGTTTGGGTGCGGCGCGCCGATCTGGGAGCATTGCCGTTGGTTGAAGATTTGCCGCAGTTGCTCGCCAGGATCGAATCCCATCCAGCGTTGACGTTTGGACGTTACTGGTGGACGGCAGAGGGATTACAATGCACCTTCACCTGAACCTCGCTCATTCCGTGGGTAATTGACCCAACGTTAGCGCGCGCGCCTCTTCTTCCGCCATCTTGCGTATGGCGACCGGGAAACGCCCGTGCAGCGGGGACAGCCGCGCCCCCAGATGCACCAGCAATACCAACGGCCCCGCCAGGATGACGCCCAGACCGCTAAGTCGCGCGGCATGCTTGAGTTCCACCAGGCTGCCGTTGTCCCATCCCCCAAGAATCGCTGTGGTAAACCCATAGACCGGCAGCAGTACAACCATGACAAAGATAAATAAACCCAGACTGGCAAGTTGCGTCGGTTGCCACCAGAGACGGGTCACCAGAGCGGCCAGATTATAGACCAGGACGGCTGCGGCGGCAGGCGCAATCCACGTCTGCCAAAAATAAACTCGAGGCGCCACTACCTTCCGTCGCGCAATGCTCCATTCGATGACGATCCGCAACGCACGCGCCAAAGCATAGGCCAAGCCCAGGCCGGCGACCTGCCATTGTGTCGCCAGGAGCACCCCCAGTCCAATGCGCAATAGTTGTTCGCCAAGGGCAAGCCAGGAGATCAATCCCGGACATCCGGCGGCCTCAAGCATTCTGTCCGGCAACCATATCGCCCATTGGAGTGCACCCCAAATCAGGATAGGAAAGATCCAGTTCACCGTGAGCGCCTCCCCAAACAGTTCCGGCAGCACCCGCGCAGCGACGGCGGATAACCCGGCAAGCCAGAACAAACTAAACCACACTCCGTAATGAAGCGCCTGGCTGACGTAGTAGCGTAGCAATGTCTGATACTTAAAGTTCAGGGCTTCGACCAGCGCCGGCATCAATCCGTTGAACAAGCCGTTAAGCAACAGCTCGTAGATCAAAACCAGGGACAGCGTGACGTTTTTTTCAAGCTCCGGGTAACCGCTCAATATCATGGGCAACACCAACATCTGGACAAGGGCCCCCAACGGCGTTATGACCTGGCTGAGGACAAGGCGACCGCCAAAGCTCAACACATCCGTAGAAATCTTTGAATCGAACATGGGCAGCCACAGAGCTTGCAATTTGTAACCGAGCCGCCGGTAGAGCAACCACCCCACGCCGAAAGCCAGCCATTCCGTGAGATAAAGTCCAATGCCAAGCCCCAAAATGCCCCCCAGCGCCTCTCCAACCGCCGGCTGCGTCGCCCCCAGACGCCGCAGCACGAGGATCGCGCCGCTTTGAAGCGCAATGCTCCCCACCGCTAAGACCACGGTGATGCTTTGCTCGTAATCCAGGCGCTGAGTCGCGCGAAAGAAAAGCTGGAAAATCCGCAAGCACCCCGGGAATTGAATGATGGCATGGATGACAAAGTAGTAGCCGATGTGCGCCAACGCCGTCTGTGGGAAGACCAGCGTTGCCAGCGCCGCAATGACTGCCAGCTGTAATGCGCCGCTCAACAACTGCCACCAGGCGTAGAATTGAAAATAGCGGAATGCTTCACGCGGTTGGTGCGGCCAGTACAGCGCAAAATAGCGAACAACGGCAACGCCGACGCCGGCATCCAGAAGTATCCACACGATTTCCAGCCATCGCGTTACCTGCTCCCAAAATCCGAACGGCTGCGTCCAGGGAATCAAGACTTTGGGCAGGGTGTGCGCCTGATACCCGATCACTAACCCGAACAGGGGCAGGTTCACCAAGATCAAAATCAATAGACTGGACAATTGCCGGTGAAATCCCACCGTCTGCCAACCGCTTTTAACCACACCAGGGGTCGTCGCCGCATCCACCGGTTCGCGCCGATAGGTGAAAGGGAGCGGACGCAAATAGAGCTGGCGCTGAATTTGATAGAACAGCACTGCCGACAGTAGCAAAATAGAGGAGCCGATTCCCAAAATCCCCCAACGCACTGCCCCCTGCGGAATTGGGGAAAGCGGATATTGGGCAAAGGAGAGGATTCGTGGAGCGTCGCCGGCTTCGGCTACCAGGCGATAGATAAGGTAGCGCGAGTACGGCCAGCTGCGCCATTCCGCGTTGGATTCATGATCGAGCCACGCACCGACAAAGAAAACGGGATAAGTCGGTCGCCCACGCACCCGTTGGATGACCGGTTCCCCGGCGTTTGTAGCAATCAGCGGGCGCAACAGGTTGGTATTCGAAATGGTCGTTCTGGCGTTGAGCGCAGGCGCCGATTCCCAAGCCACGGCAGTTTGCAGGATGTCGGCTTCGGCGCTGCGTTGCAGACTTTGCGGCGTTGGCGTTTGCGCCAGGCCGAATGCGCTCAACCCCAACAGAAGTCCCATGTCTTCGGCGGTTTTGGGGAATTGCTCGCCGCAAAAGAGCACCAATCCGACATTCCCCTGGCGGATTTGCGGCGTGAGGTCCAGCGATCGTTCGCGAGGCGCCCGCCCGTTCACCACCAACACTTGCGCCAGATCCGGCTGATCCACCAGCACCAGATAGGGAGACGCCAGCTGCAAAGCCTCTTTGATGGAGTCGTCCGGCCCATCATAATAAACGCCCACCGCTCCGGTGGGCGTTTGCGCCAGGAGCACTGCGCTGCCGCTCCCTAAAATCAGGCACACGACGAACAAAGGCTTCCAAAGACGCATCAACACACGTTGCACAACCTGTAAACTCCTACGATCCTTCCGCCGCAGTCTCCGGTTTCTCCAGTGGCGGCAAATCCTCGGGCTTTTCCAACCCGAACTGCTGGAGGAACTCGAAGGTGGTGCCGTAGCGCATGGGACGGCCAAGCGTATCGGCGCGCCCCAACTCTTCGATCAATCCGGCGGCCAGCAATGTGCGCAAGACGCTGTCAGAATTGACGCCACGGATGGATTCAACCTGCGGGCGGGTGACAGGTTGGGCATAAGCGACGATGGCCAGCGTCTCCAGCGCCGCCTGCGATAAGCGCAAGTTGACTTCCAGACCGAGCAATTGTTCGAGTTGCGCCGCCGCCTCTGGCGCAGAGACCAGCTGCAAACGGTTTTTGTTGCGTTGCAGGCGCACGCCGCGCGACATCAGGTTGGTGGACAAGGTCTCCAGGTAAGTTTCGACCTCTTCCACAGGGACGCCCGTCACCCGCGCTAAATCCTCCACCGAAACCGGCTGAGGCGCAGCGAAAATCAGGGCTTCCAACAGAGCTTCAATGGATAGTGTCTCGTTCAAGCTTCCGGCGTCTCGCTTTGATTTCGTTCAGCTTCGGCAATGAGCCGGCGTCTTTCTTCTCTGGAGGGTTCCATCAACGGCAGCGGCGGCGGAGTCGAGGGGCGCGGCTGAACCGGTTCCAGTTCCACCTGCTCCGGCGGCAGTTTGGTCGGGGAGGGCGCGACTTTGATTTGCACTTCAGGATGTCCGTAGACCTGCAACCCCAGGTCTTCTGCCAACACTTTTTGGACCCTTTCCATCAACAGGGTTGCCATCCGTGGCACATTGACATTGGCGCCGACTTCGACTTGAACCATGGCCTGAACTTTTTCGCCTCTGGCCCGGATTTGCGGTTTGACGGAAATGACGCCCGCAATCGGATCCACCTTGTAGGCGATCTGTTGGATGATGCTGGTGTCGCTGATCGTCACCATCCCCCCGGCCACCTGCTGCACCCGGATCGAGCGTTTGCGTTGCGGGCGGACTTCAAAGAAAATCAGGATCGCCAGGGCAATGTCCACAATCAGGGACAGGACCAACCCACCGGCCATTCGCAACACAGGGTTGAACTGATCAAAGAATTTTCCGCCATATTGCAACCATTCTCCCGCGCCGACCAAAACCACTTGCGGGAACATCGCGACGAGAGTCACGACGATCATCAACGCTAACAAGAGCAAGACAAGGACGATACGATTGAACATGTTCACAAGACACCTCCTTCAATCCAAAAAACAAAGGTTTAATAGCTGACCCGAAGATACCCTGCGCGGTCGTGATCCCAGGGAATGGTGGCATCCAGACCCATTTTGGACGTGAGCGTTTTCTGCCCCGGAATCTGACGCGCCGACGGATCCAGACTGGAACTGGGTTGGTCGTAAAGAAGCATCAGGTCGCGATCGGCCTGGAAACGGGTGGCGATGGCCCACTCGACATCGGCGGGGTTGTAGATGTCAACGTCAGTATCTACGACAACAACGTGTTTCACCGACTTGTGCCCACGGAATGCCGCCTCGATGGCCCGTGTAGCGTCATCGGGGCCGGTTTTTTCAATTTGAACGACAACGTGGAGCCAGGAGCATCCTCCGGGGGTGATGGTGACCCCGGTGCAGCGCGCGACTTTGGACACCTCGGCAAAGATGGTCGGTTCGCGCGGCATCCCCATCAGGTTTTTGTGCTCGGCGCCGGCGGGCAGCAAAGCGTGGAAAATCGGTGAGCGGCGGTGAGTGATGGCCGTCACCTGGAAAATCGGCTGCTCGCGGACGTAATCCATCGTGCCGGTCAAATCGGGAAAAGGCCCCTCTGCTGTGAATTCGTGGGTCAGCACGCCTTCCAGCACCAACTCGGCGTTGGCCGGGATATCCAACGGCGCCGTGCGGGCGCGTATGGTCGGTGTGGGCGCCATTGCCTGGGCCAGGCCCATCTCGTCGGCGCCTTTGGACGGCGACATGGCCGCCGCCAACAAGACGTGCGGCGGCAGACCGATGCAGACGGCCATCGGCAATCCCTCCGGAGCTTTGCGCCAGGCCGTGTCGGTGCCGCGCTGTTCCACGATGCGCGCCGCGAAGGTCGTCTTTCCGATGCGCATCAGCCGGTGAAAAGAGAGATTGCGCCCGTGGTCGGGATCGTGAACAATCGCGACCCCGGCAGTGACGTAGGGACCGCCATCCAAAGGATGATAGCGTGGAATGGGAATCCGGTCAAGGTCTACATCAGGCTCGATCACTTCCTGGCACGGCGCGGCCGCTGCCTGCGGCGCGGATTGCGGGTGCGCCAGGGATTCGGCCATACGCGGCGCCAGCTCGGACACGGCGCAGCGCAGCACGCGCGCAAAGTGCGCGCGTTGCGCCACGTATCCTGAAGCCAGGCGCCAATCCGGGTAGCCGGGCAACGACTCAAATAACAAAGGCTGCCCGTCGTGCTGCGCGATAAAGCGCGCCACCGCAAACTCCGGCGACACCGGTTCTGTTACGTGCACGAGCTCCCCGTCACGCTCCAGTTCTTCCAAAAATGCTCGCAAATCCATGATCCACCTCATCCGACCGCCAAAATGCCAGCGCTTCCTGGCAACTATGCAACTGATGACTCGACCAAAAGCCTACCACACGATTTCTATCGTTTCCACGTAGCGTTGCAGCGTCTCCTCAACCAAATCGGCGACGCCAATTTCCGCTTCGACCTCCAGGATGTCGGTTTCGTGCGCCCACGTCGCCGGGTTCCGTGCATGGATCGAGCAGGGGTCTTTGTAAGGTTGAATGGAAAGCTCGTAAGTGCCGATCTGTTGGGCCAGCGCGATGATCTCATTCTTGTCAAAGCCGATCAGCGGTCGAAAAATCGGCATCGTGGCAGCCTGGTCAATGAGTCGAATATTTTGCAGCGTCTGTGAGGCGACCTGCCCGACGCTCTCGCCGGTCACGAGCGCCAATGCCTGGCGGCGTTCCGCCAGGCGTTCGGCGATCCGCATCACAAACCGTCGGAACACCACCGTTGCGACGCGGCTGTTCAACGCCGTCATCGCCGCTTCAAAAGGAGCCGCCGAGACCATAGACAGCGTCGCCGGGCTGCGATGCGGCGCGAGCACGGTTTGCGCCATCGCGACAATCTTGGAGCTACGCACCAGCTCCACGGTGGGCAACAAGTGAAAGTGCACGAAATCGGTGGTGCAGCCCCGTTTGAGAAGCATGTGCGCCGCCGCCGGAGAGTCAATGCCGCCGGAGAGCAACGTCAGTACGCGCCCGCTGATCCCCACCGGCAACCCGCCGGCTCCGAGGATGCGCCGCACAAAGAGATAGACGCCATCCTGATAGATCTGGACATTGAGCAGCACGTCGGGGTTTTTCATCTTGACCGGAGCAGCAGTCGCTTCGACAATGCGCGCGCCGAGCTCCCGGCTGACTTCCTGGGACAACATCGGAAATTGCTTGTCGCCGCGCGACGTCTCCACCTTGAAGGTTGTTTCTGTGGTGATCACGCCATCTGCCAGGCGTAACGCCGCTTCCGCCATTGCTTCGAAGTCCTGGGGGACGATGAAAACCGGGGCAAAGTAGGCCACGCCAAACACCCGTCGCAGACTTTGCTCCAACGACTGAGCCTCAATGTCGTCTGCGGCATTGACGAGGAGATAGCCGTGGGCGCGCGCAACGGCGACCTCGCCCAAGACCTTAAGCGTTGTGTGAATATTGCGCACCAGTTGTTGTTCAAAGTAGACGCGATTGTGGCCCTTCAGGCCAAGTTCGCCGTAGTGTACAATGTAATGTTGCATTCAGGTGGCCTCCTCTTGCCTGCCTGTTATCATAACACAGACTCCGGGCAGGTAAAGACAGCGTCCTTTTGCGAAATAAAAAAACGGCGCGTCTGACGACGCGCCGTTACGCTCATACAAGGAAGCAATCTACTTGCGCTTCTTGAAGCCCAGGCCCAGAGATGTCAGGCTGCCCATACCGAGGAACGCCAGGCTGCTCAGAACGACCGGGTCGAGTTGGGCGCCGGCATACGGCATGGTTCCGGGGGCGTAGCCACGCTTGGCCGCTGTGCCGCTCTTCACCAACCCCAGATACACGTATCCGATATGTCCGCCCTCGTGACCGGGCACCACCACACCGACTTCGGTGGGGGTGGTCGCGCGATAGCCGTCAGGAACGGTGAACTTCACTTTCCAGAACCCGGTCGGGATTGGGGCCGGCCCAAAATAACCCGTGGCATAATCATGTCCGAATTGTTTTTCACGCCATTCGGAATAGTACGTGTGGCTGTAGTCGCCCTGCGAAATGGTGAAGTAAACCCAACCTACGCCCTTCTCACCGGGGTCCATTTTCCCATTCTGGTTTTCGTCCAGGAAAGTTGCCCCACGCAGCGAGCCCTCATTGTCACCCCATGCATCGGCATAGGCGGCAGAAGTGAGGAACAGGCTCATCAGCAAGACCATCCCCATGACCAGGCCAAAACAGCGTGTTCGTTTTGACATTCTATCCTCCTTGTGAATCAGTCTGATCGTGTTGCATTACAGAAAAAGATTTTTCTTGTTAAACAAGTTGTTGCTGCATCCAGAGTTGTTCGCGTGTAATGCATTTGAGCTCATTATAGGAGACTATTTTTACAAAGTCAAGTAAATGAAAAGAAGGTAATCTGTCAAACTATCATGGCGTAGACTTCTAACTTCCTTCATTCCCCGTTTGCGCCAGGAAGTCGGCCAGTGCGTCTTGCCAGGGGCGCAGTTGGATGCCCAAAGCGGCGGCGGCGTGGTTGGTCAGCGGTGCATACAACGGCGGCGTGCTGCTCCTTTTGAATTCCGCCGCCGTGATGCCCGCCATCGGGACCGCGGTCCGCCCGCTCAGGCGAAGGATCTCCTGGGCGAATTCATAGCGCGAAGCGGCGCCGACGTTGGTGAGGTGATAGATGCCGTAGGCGTGGGTTTCGCTGAGTTGCGCGATGGCCTGCGCCAGATCCACCGCGTATGTCGGATTGCTGACTTCGTCGGTGACGACCTTGAGTTGGCCCGTTTCGTCGGCCAACTGGATGATGCGATGGGGGAAGTTGCGTCCGCCTGCGGCGTAGAGCCACGTCGTGCGCACGATGTAGAAGCGGTTGAGCAGATGTTCGGTATACCATTCCCCCGCCAGCTTGGAGCGCCCGTAAGGATTGATCGGATTGCGCGTCGCCCATTCGCAGTAAGGTTCGGCGGCCCTGCCGTCGAACACTTCGTTGGTGCTCACGTACAGCAGCTCCGCGCCGATTTCCGCCGCCGCCAGGGCCACATATTGCGTCCCCATCCCGTTGTTGCGATACGCCAGCAGCGGGTCGCGGGCGCAGCCGTCCACGTCGGTCATCGCCGCCGCGTGAATGATCAAATCGGGGCAAAACTCGCGGACGACGGCGTTGACGTCCTGGCGATCGGTCAGGTTATGTTCGGGCAGGTCAAATCCTAGAACATCATGGGCGGGGGCCAGGAGAGGAAGCAACGTCCGCCCCAACTGACCTTTGTGTCCTGTAAGAAGAATTTTCATAGGTTGTCTTACCGTGTTTTGGGGTCGCTTTACCATTTAAACAGATAGGGTAACACGCAGCCGGTAACGAACCGCCCTGCCTCCGAACAAAGGAACGCTATCCCCTCTGCAATGTCCTGCGGCGAAACGTCCGTCCGTGTCTGCCAGCCAATTCCGTGCTTTGATTGCTCAATTGCGCTCTCCAGATCGGCCAGGCCATTGACGGGGCCTGGCGCAATCACATTGACGGTCACCCCATGCCCCCAGGCTTGATCCTGCGCCAGGAGCAACGCTTGCATCCGTGCCGCTTTCGCCATGTTGTATGCATAGGCGGGTGACAGTTTTACCGGATGGGTGGCGATGCCGATGAGACGGCCCCAGCGTCGCTCATACATACCGGGCAATACCAGCGGCATCAGATACAACAACGGAGCGACTTCGCGGCGCAGGTCATCCAAGGCGTCTTCGGGCTTGAGTTGCTCAATCGGTTCGGCGTGCCAGTCGCCGCCGGGGCCGATAACACAAATGTCAATGCGCCCAAAACGTTGAACGGATGCCTCCACCAGACTTTGACATCCCCCTGCATCGAAAACATCGGCGGCAATTGCGCAGGCGTTGCCCCCCTCGTTCTCGATATGAGCTACGACCGCTTCGGCTTCAGTTTGGCTATGGCGATAATTGATAATCACACGGGCGCCTTCCCGGGCCAACGTCAGAGCAGTGCTACGCCCCAGCCCGCTTCCGGCAGCGCCTGTCACGAGCGCGACTTTACCTGCACAGTTCATGGGTTCTCCTTTGTGAGTGTACCAGTAATTACATCACAGATAACCTGCGCAACTCCCCAAACTCGTCCTGATCGTGCGCACAAAAGATCCGGACTTCATTATTATACGTCAAGTTGCCGGTACGCTGTACCCAGCAATGGTTAACCGATCAGGTTTGCCCGGCAGGACTTTCCGGGTCAATGATCAATTTGAACCACGTGGTGGCAATTGTCAACCAAAAAGCCTTTTTGTTTCACTACATTTTCTTGACGGATTGGCAAGATTTCATTATCATTAGGAAGGAATTCCACCGAACCCAACAAAGCAAAAGCAACTTTGCGGGCAAGGAGACCCACCCGCAAAACTTACCCCTTTTACCCTGGCCGCGTCAGCGGCGATTCCGGCCAAAGGCTAACCGCCAATGGCTAACAGCTATTTTCAAAGGAGGCCACGTATGGGATTTGGATTCGATCCGTTCACCGACGAAATCGCCGAGGACATCGGCTCGGAGTGGTTTTTCAACGGCGTCACCGAAGAGGGCAAGTATGGCCTGGCGCCGATGGAAATCGAGAAGTTGGCGCGGCTGGTCGCCGGCAAACCTGCACCGGAAGATTTCGAGGGCGAGAAACAACGCGAGCACTTTGAAAAACTGAGCCAGGGCGAGAAAGCCATTCTCAATATGTTGACCCCGGAACAGCAGGAATTGTACTACACGTTAGTCGAAAGGTCGGCGCAACTTTACAACTTGCAGGAAACGCAAGAATTTCGAGCTTTGCCGGAGAAACAGCGACAAGCGTTCAAAGAAATTATTGATAAGCAGATGCACCAGTACAACCAATGGGTTCTCGCACAGGCAGAAACGCTTTACGCCGCCCTTCCCGATGAGCAAAGCAAATATCTATTAAAGGAAATGCTAGAAAATGCCTGGAAGTTAGCGGATGAAAGGGTTCATCGGGGAGAACTGGATAAAAAGAAAGAGAGAATATACTCTTCCCCCTGTAGCGAAGATGTCCATGATATTTGTGACCTTTCCCAGACCGGTTGGGGAATCATTTTCCCTGCAGCGATAGCGCCTGAAAAGGTGCAGGCAATTGAAGAGGCCCTGGCCGATCTGATCGCATTGCGTCAACGGCAGGCCGGCAAACTGTACCGCATTTACAAAGGTGGCGACGGCTATCGTCCCAACGAAACCAAATCCGAATTCTTCCTGCGCCACCACGTTGGGGCGGGCTTAGCACAGCCTGACGAAATGCCATTCTATCTGCTGTTGGTGGGCAGTCCCGAAGAAATCTCCTACGAGTTTCAGTATCAGGTGGACGTGATGCGCGGCGTGGGGCGTATTGACTTTGGTGATGACTACAAAGCCTACCGGCAGTACGCGCGCAATGTTGTTTTGACCGAATCAAACGAGATGAAGTTGGCGCGGAAGGCCGCCTTCTTCGCCGTTAAAAACCCAGGCGATAAGGCCACCGAACTTAGCCAGAAGTATCTGACTTCGGCGCTGCTGACCGATCTCCCCCCTTTGCTGCCAAACTCAACTGACCCGCCTCCGGCAGGTGAGTGGAATTTTTCCACCTATGAGGAGAAAAAAGCCACGCATGCGCAACTGCGGAAGTTGCTTGGCGGCGACGCCAAAATGACGCCAGCGTTCCTGTTCACGGCCAGCCACGGCATGGAGTTCAAGCTCACCGATCCTGATAGACAGCGCAAGTATCAGGGCGCACTGGTCTGCCAGGACTGGGGCGGGCCGTCCGGCGGCGGGATCAAGCGCACGGACTATTTTGCCGGCGAAGATTTGCCGGCAGATGCTAATTTGCTCGGCATGGTGGCGCTGTTCTTCGCCTGTTACGGCGCAGGCACACCCAAGATGGATCAGTTTGCAGCGCAAGCCTTCAAAGAGCGGAAAGAAATTGCACCTGAAGGGTTCCTTGCCGATTTGCCCAAACAAATGTTGCTCAAAGGCGCTTTGGCCGTCATCGGGCATGTGGAGCGCGCTTGGGGATATTCGTTCATGAAACCCGACGGCTCAAAGGATAACAAGTCATTTATAGACACACTGCGGAAGTTGCTCAACGGCAGCCGGGTAGGGGCCGCAACGGATCCAGGTTTCAATATGCGCTACGCCGACATCTCCTCGGAACTCAGTTCGACTTTGAATGACTACCAGTATGGGACGACGCCGGCCATGGATCAAAAATTGGCCCGCGCCTGGACGGCCAACAACGACGCTCGCGGCTACGTCGTCATCGGCGACCCGGCAGTCTACATCCCTATGGCCAAAGGAGACGAAAAACCAACGGCGCGTCTCCCGCTGGAAACTGTGAGCGCTCCGTCGGCTGAACTCGCGCCCGGCGCGACGGCGCAGGCGCAAACCGTCACGGCTCAGGCCGTCCCCGCCGACCTCGCCGCCGCCAACTTCGGCCTGGGCGAGCAAATCGGCGGTCTGAAAGAGTCGCTCAAGTCGTTCACCGACAAGATCGCCGAGGCGGTGGGCAAGGCCACGCAGGACATCACCACGCTGGAGGTCAAGACCTACAGTACCGGCAATCTCGGCGCAATCACGGCGGGCAGCGAGGCCGGCGCCGAGCTGCGCGCGCTGACGCACATTGATTTCGATGGCGACATGAAAGTTTTCGTCCCCACCCGCGAGGGCGGCGGCGTGGATCAGGACTTGTGGCAAATTCATCTGGAGATGGTGCGCGAGGCCCAGGCCAACCGCGCCCAGTTCATCGGCGCGATGGCCGAGATGGCGGCCAGTCTGCTCAAGAGTCTGACGTAATGGCCGGATACGGATTCTCGCTGTTGGGGGTCGACGCCCCGCAGGGACAGGACCCGTTCGGCATCTGGGAGGTCGCTGAGGCCGCCCCGGTGGCGTACAGCCTCGGCGATGCCCCGCCGGCGGCGCCTTCCGAGTTGACGTGGCGCGTGGAATTGCCCGCCGCGCCGCCGGAGGCGCAGGGCCTCCTGTCCGCCCGCGCGGCGGACGTGCAACGCGGGCTGGCCGATCTGGCGAGCGTCCAGCGTTCGCTGGAGACCTTCAGCCAGGTTCCATCGTTCGCCGGAGAAGAAGAACACGCCACGCAGAAGAACGCGCTGCGCGACATGCTGGCGCTTCACCAGCCATCTGAAATCACGGCCTACGGGCTGGGCGATTGGTTCAAGGGCAAAGACAAAGAAGCGGAAGAACGCGAACAACAGGCGCAGGCCGAGGAGCGCGAAGCGCAAACGCAGTGGGACTCTTTCGTGCAGCAGGTGCAGCAGACCTTCCGCGACGCCGTCCGCATTGAGACGGTCATCGCCGGGCGGACAGTTGGCGTGACCCGCGTCAGTTGGGGCGGCGACTTCGCCACATTCTGGAGCGCCGATCTCTCCGGCGGATCGCGCAAGATGCACGCGCAATCGCTCCGCGTGGCGCTTGACTCACGCACGGCGCTGCTGCGCGTGGTCGGGGTGGTGGTCGGCGGCGCCGTCGGATTGGCCGCCAAAGCCGGCGTCCCCGGCGGACAAGTCTTGCTCCTGCCCGCCGCCTGGAAATACGTCCGCGATGTGCTAGACGAACTGCGCCGGACGTGGCCGCAGCTTACCGGGATGGGGATTAAGGGATTGGGTAATTAGGGGATTAAGGAGAACACACCCCTA
Source organism: Anaerolineae bacterium (assembly GCA_034429675.1). Lineage (GTDB taxonomy): Bacteria > Chloroflexota > Anaerolineae > B4-G1 > SLSP01 > JAKQHY01. The sequence goes on from DAOUFX010000177.1 coordinate 20,102, forward strand.
ATCCCCCAATCCCCAATCCCTTAATCCCTAATCCTTCAATCGCTAACCTTCAAACTCACAAAAGGAGATCGCAAAAATGGCAGATTTACAATCAGCAGTCAAATCATTTGCAAATGGATTGGCCGAGCGAATTGAGAAGTTCGTTCAGGATATGTCCGAGGTCGAGGTGCGCACCTACACAACGCCGTATGACCAGATCAAGGTTTTGCTCAACGAGAAACCGGATGCGGCCAGGCTGGCGTTGGAGGGCAACGTCCAGCTGCGGGCGTACACGCAAATTTCCTTCGACGGCGACACCACCGTGGTGGTGCCCACCGCCGCCGACGGGACGATTGACGCCGGCGTCTGGACCCTGCACCAGGAAATGGTCAACACCGCCGTCGCCAACCGCGCCGCGATGATCCAGAAGATCGGCGAGGCCGCCGCGTCGGCGCTCAAAGCGCTGCGCAGCGCCAACGAATAGCCAAAAATTGGGTATTGACAATCCCGTTTTTATGCTATCATGAAAACGGACGGCATCTACTGTGGGAGCTCACGCATAGGTGCTGTATCTCCTTAAAAGAGGAGGTGATCATGCACAGTCAGAATCAACCGGGGGCCTGGCATTAGCCAGGCCCTCACTCATTTTAAATCCCAACGCCGCCTTGCTAATGTCGAGGCGGCGTTTTGCTGCGGGAAAACGCCGACACGTAGAGGCGCAAAATTTTGCGTCTCTACCCGTGGTAAACGTATCGCCAGTGCTACCCAAAACGCATTCCTCCCGATTTAGTGTATAGATGGAACACGCGTGCCTATCTATGACCCAAGATAATAGTTATCAGGATGTTCTGAACGAGGTTTCGGACGCGGCGTTGGCGCAGCGGGCGCAAACCGGCGACAAACCGGCGCTGGCCATCCTCTACGAGCGCTATCTGGAGCGGGTGTATCGCTATTTCTATGCGCGCACCGGCGTTGTGCAGATGGCCGAGGACCTGACGGCGCAGACGTGGCTGGCCGTTTTGGAGAGCCTGCCGCGGTACCGCGAACGCGGGACGTTCGCAGGGTGGCTCTTCGCCATCGCCGCCCGCCGCTTCGCCGACGCCTGCCGCAGCCAACCGCCGGCTCACGCCGACGTTGACGCCGGCGCGGATCCGCCCGACCCGGCGCCGTTGCCGGAGGCGGTCCTGGCTCATGCCGAGCAGATGGCGGCCCTGGCGCAGGGATTGCGCCAGCTGCCGCCCGACCGGGCGCAGGCCATCGCGCTGCACTTCTTCGCCGGATTGGATCACCAGGAAACGGCGCAGGCGATGGGACGCAGCCGGATCGCGGTCAAGTCGCTGATCCACCGCGCATTGCGGGATTTGAAAGAGAGGTTGGAGCATGAATAAATCACGCTTACCGAAATTTGGGAAAGCGGCGCGCCGCGCCGAGAAACAGCAGGCGGCGTTCGCACAATCGCTCTACGACCTGGCCGGACAAACCCGGCCCGACCCGAATTTCGCTGCGCGCCTCAAAAGCGCCTTGCTGGCCCGTCGCGTCGCAACGCTCGCTCAGGACATCCGCCCAAACTTGTGGAGGCAAGCGATGTTCAAAAAATTAGCTTTTGCAGCAATGGCTCTGACCATTGTCGTGGCAGCTGTAGGATTGTATTCGTGGTTGCGCGGCGGGAACAACGCCGGGGAATTGCCGTTGCTCCCGCGTCTGGCCTCTGCGGCTGGCGGCGGCATTGTAATCCAGGATGGACTGCTCTCCGACGCTGAGGTCGTCCTGGGGGTTGATTTGCCCGATGCGCCCGCAAGCGCGCCGGTGTACACCGTCACGTTTACCCTGCCCGTCACTCCCGAAGAGGCGCTGGCATGGGCCGGGGACTTTGGCCTGGACGATCCGCAGGTTTACCACGATACGTATGGTTCCGAGGATATCTTCGTCGTCGGCAGCGACGGGCGCACTCTGACGTTCCGTGCGGACGGGCCGGAAGCAGGCATCGAGTATCGCGACGAAATCGCGTCATCGCTGCCCGGCGATCCGCCATCGTTCGAGCAAACTCGCGACGTGGCCGTGGCTTTCTTGAGCGCACACCGGTTATTGCCGGAACACTATCGCGTCGAGGAAGAGCCGGGGCTGATCCGGATGCCGGGAGCGCGGTCGTGGATGGTTACTATCGTCCCCGAAATGGACGGGCATCCGTTGACCAACGAGTTGGCCCTCATTCGGGTGATGGTCAACAGCGCCGGCGCAGTGACCTACGCCTACGCGCCGATGCAGGGCTTCACCCAATCCAACGCCTATCCGATCAAGACGGCGCAAGAAGCCTGGGATGAATTGCTGGCCGGCGGCGCCTTCCTCCTGAAAACCGACTCGGCGCCGTCCGCTGCGGTTTCCTTCCGCACATTCCAGCGCCCTGCGCCGCAACACACCGTGGGCGACGCCGTGACCATCGTCGGTTGGGTGCAGGTGCTCGCGCCGGAGAAAGTGGGGCTGCCGTTGTGGGCGCAGGTGGTCACATCAGACGGCTCAAGCTATCGCCTCAGCGATATTCCCGACGCAGCCGCACTACAGCGCCGCGGCAATGACAACGTCCAGGTCAGCGGCGTGCTGGGCGAGGCTCTGGGGACGAAATGCTGGCGGCTGTCGGTGCAACAGTGGAGCCCGGCGACGCCGTATGCAAGCTCGCTGCTGGGAACATTCCACCGCGACGGCGACGCGGCCTGGGTGGTGGACGACGGCGACGCCAGTTATCCCCTGCCCGACGCGCCCGCCGAATTGGAAGACGGCGCGCGCGTCGAGATCTTCGTGTCTGCCGAGGCGACTCCCGGCGCAGCGCTGGATTGGGAAGCCATCGCGTCGCCGCCCTGGGTATCGCAGGGGACGACCACCGGTATCGAATCCGCCGTTACGGTGCTGGCGCAAACCGATCCGGTGCCGACCCCGGAGCCGCAGTACGCGCTCGGAGAGCGCGTCGAGTTGACCGGCATGGTGAATGCGACGTTGATCATCGAGAGCGATCGGCAGTGGTATGAAACGTACCTTCAGCGCGTCCCGGACGATTTCAATGACTACAAGCTGGTCGGCGACGACGCGATGATGGCGGAACTGGCGCAGTTGCACCGGCTGCACGTGCGCGTCCAGGGGCAGGTCGTCACCGCGACGCGGGACTGGGGTGGAGATGGACCGGCCATCGTGGTGAACAGCTACACGCAGATCGCGCCCGCTGAGAAGCGCTATCGTTTCCTGGGAACGTTCACCCAGGAGACGGTGGGCGGACGGCTGGCGCCCGTGTTCACCGAATGCAGCAGTGGGCAACGCTACGTCGTGGATGCAAATCCGGCCCTGTTCCCCCAGGAATACTTTAGCGCGGAAGGGGATTCGAGCCTTCAAGTTGAGGTGCACGGCACGTTGCCGGCGCTGACGACGGTCGGCGGGCTGCCGCAGTTGCAGATCGAGGCATCCATGCACGGCTCCGACATCTCCAAACTGCCCTGCGATGCGCCGCGCCCGATAGCCCCAGGACCGGAAGTGCTGGACCGGACCGGGCGCGATAGCCAGGTGCGCCGCAACGCCTTCACCGTAGATCGCGCCGAACTGGCCTACTACTACGAATACGCCCCTCTTCCTCCCCTGTCTACCGTCTACCGTCTACCGTCTACCGTAGCGCAGCCAGTCTGGGTCTTCTCCGGCCTCAGCGGCGACGGCGCGACGCGCTTCACCGCCTACGTCCAGGCCGCGCGCGCAACCTATATTGCCAAATAGAGGGACTGACAGACTGCATTTCTAAAGTCTACCGCTAACCCTACTCTGAAAGGTGTTGTTTGTTTGCGAGCCATACCGCAAACAAACAACGCCTTTTTCTACTATTTGTAGATTTTCCCCAACGGACGATAATATCGCCCATGAAATGGTTTCCACGTTGTTTGTACCTGCTCAACCGGCTCCGCTACCAAATCACCCGTCCCGTCACCGTCGGCGTGCGGCTGTTGTTGACCCACGAAGGCAAAGTGCTGCTGGTCAAACACACTTACCAGCGCCAGTGGTACCTGCCCGGCGGCGGCGTCAAACGCCACGAGACTCTGGAAGACGCCGCCCAGCGCGAGGCGCGTGAGGAAGTTGGGGCGCTCCTGGGACCGCTGCGCCTGTTCGGCGTCTACACCAATTTTTACGAAGCCAAGAGCGACCACGTGATCGTCTTTGCGAGCGTGCCCATCACCCTGACCGGGCAGACAGACGACCGCGAAATCGAACGCTTTGTGTGGTTTGCGCTGGATGCGCTGCCCGAAGACACCTCGCCCGGAAGCCGCCGGCGCATTGTCGAATATACACAATCTCCAACCGCCCCCTTAGTCGGCCTCTGGTAACTCTCCGCCGGGCACTTTTTCGGCACTTTTTTCGATCGCCCCGTGATACACTCAATAGAAGAAGGGAATGGGTGATTGGGGAATAAGGGATTGGGCGCTTTTCCCAATCCCTAATCACTCATTGACCATGTCCGAAGGAGGCTCTGATTGTTATGCAAACACTCACACGTTTCGTGGTAATTCTGGCCTGTCTGGCCGTGATTCTGGCATGTGGCAGTGACAACGACGTCACCCGCACCCCGGAGACAAGGGATGCGCCGGCGACCATGGAAGTCAAAAAAGTCACGGTGATAGACACCGGCGAAGGCGTCATACCGCCCGGTTTTCAGCCCATTGCTTCGCTGCGCGACGAGGATTTCACCTTCACGCCGGCCAACCGTATTATGATTTCGGAGGTCGAGCTGGCGTTGGATGCGATGCGCCTGCTCGTCGCCACGAACTGGGACGGCGACAAGGACACGCCGCTGCCCATCACCGTGGATGATTTCGACCAAGCCAAATTGGAAGCGTACATCGCCGACGAGGCCGGGGATACACAATCGCTGGCCATTCCGCCGGAGTTGGAATCGCTGTACCTGACGCCGGCAGCCGCCGAAGAACTACAGCAGCTCATTCTCCAGGCGCGCAATGAGTACCTGGCTTACCTGAAGGCAAAAGGCGGATTGCAGCAATACGTGGACGAAATTGACAATGTCATGCCCGCCGATCCGCAGCGGATGCTCTACCACCCCGACGGCGACCCCGAAGCGCCGCCGACGGCCACCGAGGGGTTGGTGGTGGGAAGCGATGGCAGCAAGGACTATTCGCGGCTACAAATGAACGTGTACCCGGTGGACATCTACAACCGCGTGGATATGTTGCAGCGATCGGGGATTTTGGGGCCGGAGCCGACAGACGCGGACGCGCGCCTGGACTACCAACGGCAACTACGCGACATGGGGACCCGCCAGCTCATCTACCACGAGATGACGCACGTGGTGCAACGCGCCTACATCAACCTGCACGTCCCCGAAGAGGAACGAACGCGCAAGTCGGCCTGGACTTACGCGACCAAGACGTTGACCAACGTAGACACACGCTATCACTGGCGCTGGGACGGCAGCGCGTTTATGGATATGAACAACCGCCACGTGAGCGACGAAAGCCAGGGAGAGGGTATCTCTTTTGAGATCTTTGCCGCCATTTACGATATGGGCCCGGCGCAGCGCGACGCCGTCTGGGATTACTTCTTCGGGCGTTTGCAGGGAGCGCAGCAGTCGCTCGACGAAATTCAGATGTTGGTTGAGGAACATTACCCGGAATTTTCTCTCGACGAGTTTGGCGATCCGTTGGGAGCGGTGTTAGAGAATTATCCCGATCGCCAGGGGCGCTACACCCTGAAGAAGTTGACCTTCAAGGTTGCCGCATTCCCTACCTACGTGGGTTATTTCAATCCAATGCTGCCCCAGGACACGGAAAAATTCTGGGAGGCGCTGCGCAATCCGTGAGATCGGGATTTACGCAAACGGGCGAAAATTTACCGCAGAGGTCGCAAAGGACGCAGAGATTTCATAGATAACGCAAGCTGCCATCTGAAGTTTGTAGTGACGACTTTAGTCGTCCTGCGCCTTAAGAGACGGCTAAAGCTGTTACTACAAACCCATTTGAGGCGTAAGGTGGCAACTTGGGTTAAATATACAAGGGGTTTTCGCGAGC
>DAOUFX010000178.1:0-7515 GCA_034429675.1 Anaerolineae bacterium
AAATTCGAGCAGCAATCAATTCCGCCATTAGAACGTATGTTCTAATAATACCTGATAATTCACGGTTTGTCAAGAACGAAAAAGGAAGGGGGGCGTTTTAATTCCTGGGCAAACCACGGTAGGGGCGAGGCATTCCGCGTAGGCGCCTTATCCATACGGCATGTCATATCTCATAAAGCCTGCGTATCCACAGAACCTTTTAGGAATGCCTCGCCCCTACGCCTATAAATTAAAACGCACCCCTTCACCCTTCATGGTGAAATCGCGATTCCCCGGTAGAATACCAAAAGGATAAAAAAGCGTGTTTTTTGCGGTCGGGGTACCGTCCGCAAAAACACCCCTTTTGACCCTCACTGCAACGCAGTTAATCCGGCTAAAAGCCAAAAGCCAACGGCTAAAAGCTGTTAAGGAGTGTCCGTGATAAACTATTATTGGTGGATTTTTGGAATCGTGGCTTTTCTGGCAGTGGGCTACACCGTTGTAGACATCCGCAAAAACCGCGCCACCGCCATCAAACTGGCGCAACGTGGCCTCGTTCTGGCCGTCCTGCTGCTGCTGGCCCTCAACAAATCCGGCATCCTGTCACTGTGGTAACACATCACCAAAACGTGGCTGCGAACTGGCTAACTTGAAACTTTCAACTTGAAACTATCTTTAGGAGACTCACCTATGACCCTTGATCCCACCCAACACCCGCACCGGCGGTACAACCCCCTGACCGGGGAATCCATCCTGGTGTCGCCGCACCGCACGCAACGGCCCTGGAAAGGGCAAGTCGAAAAATCGGCGCCCGACGCGCGCCCGGCGCACGATCCACAGTGTTACCTGTGCCCCGGCAACACACGCGCCAACGGCGAGCAGAACCCGCCCTACGACAGCACTTTCGTTTTCACCAACGACTACGCCGCCGTCTTGCCGGATACGCCGGCGGGCGCACTGACGATTCACCCGCTGCTGCGCGGCAAGACCGTCCAGGGCACCTGCCGCGTGATCTGCTTCTCGCCGCGCCACGATCTGACGCTGGCCGAGATGGCGCCGCCCGACATCCGCCGCGTGATCAACGTGTGGGCGGAGCAGGTCGAGGAGCTGGGCGCGACCTATCGCTGGGTGCAGGTCTTTGAAAACAAAGGCGCGCTGATGGGCGCATCCAACCCGCACCCCCACGGGCAGGTGTGGGCGCTCAACACCCTGCCCAACGAGCCGGCAAAAGAGGATCGCCAGCAGCGCGAGTACTTCGAGGAGAACAGCCGCCCGCTGTTGCAGGTCTACGCCGAGCTGGAATCCGAAGAGAAGACGCGCATCGTGGTCGAGAACGAGCACTGGCTGGTCGTCGTGCCGTACTGGGCCATCTGGCCCTTCGAGACGCTGCTTATGCCGCGCCGGCACATCCTGCGGCTGCCCGAACTGCTCGACGCGGAGCGCGACGCCCTGGCCGACGCGCTCAAACGGCTGCTGGTGCGCTACGACAACCTGTTCGAGACATCGTTCCCCTACTCGATGGGCTGGCACGGCGCGCCCATGCGCGAAAACGACGTGAGCCACTGGCAGCTCCACGCACACTTCTACCCGCCGCTGCTGCGTTCGGCTACCGTGCGCAAGTTCATGGTCGGCTACGAGCTGCTGGCCGAGGCGCAGCGCGACATCACCGCCGAGCAGGCAGCGGAACGGCTGCGGGGGGTGAGCGAGGTGCATTTTCGTGCGGGTGAGCGGGTGAGCGGGTGAGCGGGTACCGGATACCGGATACCGGATACCGGATACCGGATTACCGATTACCAAGTTCACGTTTCACGTTTCACGTTTCACGTTTCACGCATCAGTTTTTAACCGTTAGCCAGGAACTTTCTGGAGGCTCCCATGGCCGAAAAAATCTTAATCGTTGAAGACGAGCTGGTGCTGCGCGAGACGCTGACGTACAACCTCGCCAAACAGGGATATGTCGTCAGCGCAGCCGCCGACGGGCGCGCGGGGGTGGAGCTGGCGCGGCAGGAGCAGCCCGATCTGGTCGTGCTGGACGTGATGCTGCCCGGATTGGACGGCTTCGAGGTCTGCCGCCTGCTGCGCCAGGAGATGAGCGTCCCCATCCTGATGCTCACCGCTCGCGACGACGAGGTGGACAAGGTGGTCGGGCTGGAGGTCGGCGCGGACGATTACCTGACCAAGCCGTTCAGCATGCGCGAGCTGCTGGCGCGGATCAAGGCGCACCTGCGCCGCGAGCGCCTGCTGCGCGAGGAATTCAGCGCCGGAACGGCTCCCGCCCCTACCCGGCAATTGCGCTTCGACGATCTGCGCATTGACCTGGACCGCCACGAGGTCTCCCTCAACGACCGGACGCTGCCGCTCAAGCCCAAGGAATACGAGCTGTTGCTCTACCTGGCGCAACATCGCGGCATCGTCCTGACGCGCGACCGGTTGCTCGAAGAGGTTTGGGGCTGGGATTTCAGCGGGGGCAGCCGGACGGTGGACGTCCACATCCGCTGGCTCCGCGAGAAACTGGAAGAAGACCCGGCCAATCCACAGCGGCTGGTGACGGTGCGCGGAGCCGGCTACCGCTTCGAGGGTTAAGCGATGACGTCCATCCGCTGGCGTATCGCCATCCCCTACATTTTGATCATCGTCCTGGCTACAGCTGGATTGACCGGCTACATCGCCGGGACGGTGCGCCGCGCCCAGCTGGCCGACCTGCAGGCGCACCTGCTGGCCGAGGCGCGCTGGACGGCGGGGTATCTTCAGGATGACGCTGCCTGGGACGCCGACGGCCCGGCGCTGCCCGAAGCGGCCCGGCTGTGGTCGGCGCAGACGGAGGAGCGGTTGACGCTCATTGACGCCGCCGGCGTGGTGCGCTACGAATCCCACGCCGACGCCGCGACGATGGACAATCACCTCTACCGCCCCGAAATCCAGAGCGCCCTGCGCGACGGCCAGGGAGTCGCCATCCGCTACAGCCAGACCTTGCGCCGCGACGTGATGTACGCCGCCGTCGCCGTGCCGCCGGGCGGCGAACGCAAAGGCTTTGTGCGGCTGGCGCTGCCGTTGGAGCAAATTGACGCCAGCATCGGTCGGATCACGTCCACCATTATTCTCACCGGATTGGGCACCATGCTTTTTGCCGGGCTGCTGGCGATTCTCATCGCCGCCCGCGCCATCGCCCCCATCGAACAACTGACGCGGGTGGTGCAGCGCGTCGCCGCCGGGGACATGAGCGCGCGGCTGCTGCCAACCACCCGCGACGAAGTCGGCCAGCTCACCCGCGCCTTCAACGCGATGGCCGACCAGCTCCACGACAAAGTCGTCACGCTCGCGCAGGAGCAGGGCCGCCTCGCGGCAGTGCTCGACACGATGGCCGACGGCGTCATCATCACCGACGCGCAGGGAACCGTGAGCTTGATCAACCGCGCGGCGGGACGCATCCTGCGCAGCGATCCGCAGCGCGACGTCGCCCGCACCTTCGCGCAGGTCGTCTACAACCACGAGCTGGCGGCGCTGTGGGAGCAGTGCCGCCAGACCGGCAAGGAGCAGATCGCCACGGTCGAGACCGTGCTCCACAGCAACTTCCTGCAAGTGATCGTCACACCGCTGCCGGAGATGACCCCGCCGGGATTCCTGGTCGTCCTGCAAGACCTGACCCAGGTGCGGCGGTTGGAGACGGTGCGGCGCGACTTCATCAGCAACATCTCGCACGAATTGCGCACGCCGCTGGCCTCGTTGGCGCTGGTGGTCGAGACGCTGCAAGACGGCGCGCTGGACGATAGACCGGCGGCGCAGCGCTTCCTGACGCACATGGAGAGCGAGGTGGCCGCGTTGATCCAGATGGTCGAGGAGCTGTTGGAACTGGCGCGCATCGAATCGGGCAAAGCGCCGTTGGACAGAGCGCCGGCGACGGTCGCGCAGCTCATCGCAGCGCCGGTGGAACGGCTGCGCCCGCAGGCCGAACGCAAGGAAATCGCGCTGAGCGTGACCCTGGCGCCGGACCTGCCGCACGTCTACGCCGACGCCCAACGCATCCATCAGGTCGTCGGCAACCTGATCCACAACGCGATCAAGTTCACGCCGGAAGGCGGAACAATTGCGGTGTCGGCGCGCGGCGGCGACGCGGGCGAAGTGGTCATCGCCGTGAGCGACACCGGCAGCGGCATCCCCGCCGACGACCTCCCGCGCATCTTCGAGCGCTTCTATAAAGTAGAACGCGCGCGTTCCAAAGAACACGCGCGTCCGGCAGGCGGCACCGGGCTAGGATTGGCGATCGCGAAACACATCGTTCAAAGCCATGGTGGACGTATCTGGGTGGAAAGCGTCGAGGGCAAGGGCAGCACGTTCTATTTCTCGCTGCCGGCGGCGCCGCGATAAAAACTCAGTTATTCCACCGGGACCCAACCGTTTTCAGCAACGACCGCCTGCCCGGCAGGACTGAGCGCAAAATCAATAAATTCCTGCGCGATCGGTTGCGTCAGCGGCCCGGTCAACAGCCACAGCGGTCGCGTCAGGCAGTAAGTTCCATTTTGAGCATTGGCTTCGGTGGGGAGGACGCCCTCTATTGCGAGAACTTTCACGTCGGCGTCGAGGTTACCGAACCCCACATAGCCGATAGCATTGGCGGCGGCGGCGACCGCCGCCGACATCTCGCTCGCCGTGATCGCCGCCGGTAGCAAAGGCGCCGCCGGTTCGGCCTTCCCCAGGACCATTTCATCAAACGCGCCGCGCGTCCCGGAGTTTCGCTCGCGCACGACGACTGTAATCGGCGCATCGGGGCCGCCGGCGTCGCGCCAATTGACGATCTGCCCCGAATAAATGCCGCGCAACTGCTCCAGGGTCAACGCTTCCACCGGGTTGGTCGGATTGACAACGACTGCCAGAACATCCACGGCGATCTGGTAACGGGTCACGCCGTCCGCCTCCTCCGGCGTGAGATTGCGTGAGGCCATTCCTATGTCCACGGTTCCCTCGTGGATGGCCTGAATTCCCACCGAGCTTCCCCCTGCCGCGATATCCAGGGCCACGTCGGGATAGCGCGCGTTGAAAGCCTCGCCGATTTTTGCCACGAGCGGCTGGACCGTCGTGCTGCCGGCAAAGGTCAAATTGCCGTGCAACATGGAAACCGTAGGGGAAACCGTAAGCGGCTGGCATCCCACCAACAGCGCCAGTACCCATAAAAAGCCCAAAACACGTTTCATAAACACCTCACCATCAACCCGACTCCGTTAAAAAGCCGCATGGGGCGCCGCTATTCGCTGTAAGGCTTGCCGCTCCAGACCCGCATTGATGGCCGCGATCTCGGCATAGAGCGCGGCGTTTTCCAAAGCAATGCCGGCATGAGAAGAAAAGGAATGAACCCACAGCGCATCTTCGGCGGTAAAAGAACCGGCGGCGTTGCGAACGAGACAAATCATCCCGATAACCCGTCCCTGGGCCAGCAACGGTGAACCCAGCCACGAACGATCTCCGGTCAACCAGGGGCGCTGCTGCCATGACGAAACAGATGCCGCGTCCTCGATAATCAACGGTTGTCGTTCACGCGCCAGTTTCTGGAAAAGATCGCCGGAAGGCCGTAAGCGCTTGTCCTGGAGAGCGCCCTCGTCAACATAACCGTATTGCGCCAGAGGTACCAGGTCATCTCCTTGTTGCAACCACAACGAGCCCCGATCGAACTTAACCAACGCATTGAGCGCCGCCAACGTGCGTCCGGGCAATACCCGAATGTCCAGATTGCCGGTGAGCACACGTCCAGTCACTTCGAGCATCTCGGCAAAACGACGCCGTTTTTGTTCTTCGCCATAGCGTTGCGCGTTTTGGATCCCCAGGGCAATCTGACCCGCCAGCGTGTTCATCAATTGAATAAGCCCCGGCGGGAAAGCGTCGCGTTCCTGGCTCTGAATCTCCAAAACCCCCAACAACTCTTTGTTGGCGAGGACCGGGATGGCCGCCGCCGAACAAGTCTGGGGCAACTCGTCGCGATAGACAAAGCGCGTTTCCCGACTGACGTCGGGAATCACACAAGGAGAATGTAACGTCGCTGCGGCGCCGATCAACGAATCCGGGCGCATGGCAATGCGATGGCCTTTACGCAACTCGCCGATTTCGCCGCGGATCTCACACAACTCGACCAAATTCTGTTCGGGGTCCAGGAGATAGATGCCGACGTGATGAAAATGCAAACGTTTGCGCAACGTGTGCAACGAGAGTTGCAAAATCACCCCCAAATCCAGGCTGGAAGACACAATGCCGGCAATCTCGGCGACGATAGCCAGGTCGCGGGTGCGCGCATTCACCCGCGACTCCAGCCCGGTGTAGAGCTCTTGCAACTGATCCACCATACTATTGAAGGCGTGCGTCAACACGCCGATTTCGTCAACGCGGCCCAGATTGGGCCAACCCGCGATGTGAGATAGAGCCGCCCGCCGGTCCAGATCGCCGGCAGCGATGGCCTCGGCCGTCGTCGAAAGATGGTGGAGGGGCGTCACGATAGCATTGCTCAACATCACCGCCAGCCCCAAGAGCGCCGCCGTGGTCAACGTCGCGCTGATCGTCAACACGATCAATCCCAGCGTCGTGATCGGACGGACGGCAGCGGTAGAATGCGCCAGAACCAGTTCCACGGGAGTCTCGCCCAGGCGGGCGTCAAACCGGTAGACGTAAGCGTCGGCGCGGCGGCCCGGCGCCGACTCAAAAAGAGACCCCGCGCCGACGCTCACCGGCGTCTGTGAGAGGCCGGGCGAGACGGTAGGCAGGCGCAGTCCCAATTCGGCGACCAACCGGTAGCGCGCCACCAACTGCGCAAGCTCGCTGTCCAGATCAACCCCCAGAATGACCGCGCCCCCCCCGTTGATGTCCGCCCGGCTCAACAAGATCAAGCGCCCATTGATGGCGCGCACAATGGTTTGACCGGAGGCGATCTTGTCCAACAACGGCGTCTCGCGGGAAAGAGTGGAAAGCAGCAGATTGGTGCGCGGAACCTGTTGCGCATCATAAATCTGAACCAATCCCAATTCAAAGCGGTCGCGCATCACCAGAGCGCGATTGTTCAAATCCGCCAACGCCGCGTCGCCATCCCCGACAAGAGCGCGCGTCACCATGGGATCGTTGGACAGCAGGCCGGCAGCAGTCCCCAGATTGTCGGCGCGCATCTCCAACGACTGCGAGACGCGCCGGCTATCGGCAAGGCTCTGCTGATAGAGGAGTTGCGATTGCATCGCCGTTGTTCCAACCGCAAAGGCCAGCAGACTGCCCGAAAACGAAAGAAACATCAAGCCTGCCACCCAAAAACGCAACTTCGCCTGTAAGGTGCGCAAGCGACTCTTCAGCAGATGTTGGATTTGGCGAAAGGATTCTAAAATTTGTTTACTCCACAATTTGTGTTCTCCTGTTCGATTGCCTCCTATCGTAAACCCCTGAAATTAAGCCCGTTTTAAGTGCTTGTTAAGAAATCGTAAAAGCGAGAATAGCGGTTGGCCTTTAGCCAAGAATCGCCGCTGAAGCGGCGGAGGGTTAACAGGCAGTGTTTTTTCGTGCGGGGATACCCGC
>DAOUFX010000179.1:0-11180 GCA_034429675.1 Anaerolineae bacterium
CAGATTTTGAGAAGATACTGCAGGTTAAACCTCTGATTGCGGCTGTATGGGTTTTCCTATCACCATCCAGGGTTGGCCGCGAACGTGAGTCAGGAAAACGGTCAGAGCGGGACCGCCGGGGGTGGTTTTGAGGCGGCGGCGGAATTCTTCGGGGTCCACGGGGGATCCGCGCTTTTTGACTACCAGACTTCCTGCGCCGAGTTCGCGCAGCCAGCGATTGAGCGTTTTCAGGTTAAAGCGCCCGTGCCGGAGTACTTGCCATACGTGAGCAAACGGCGTCGCGGAGAGTACACTAGAGGTAAGGTAGGCAATATCTGCGTCAAGTTGGGCCGCGCCCAATTGTGTTGCCAGATGGCGCACCAATCCCGCGCGCAGGATGGCGGGGTCCGGTTCGTAAAGATAGCCGTCCGGCTCCTGTTCCGCAATCTCGGCGATGGGTGCCTGGCTATCCAGCTGATGGCCGCCCGGCAGAAGCGTCGCGCGCGTTTGTGCTCCGCTGCGCAACGCGCCGAAACGTAAGAGCGCTTCCTTCATTTCGCCCCGTTCTGAGATAAATTCTACTTCGGCGTCGGGGGGGATGTCGGCATGGTCTATCCCCGGCGCGACTTTCACGGCGATGTCAGGGATGCGCATTTGCAGAGCCAAAAGGGTCGAGAGTGGGGGAACGATGTCTTCCAGACGAAAGACTCGCCGGCCATCCACTCTGCGTGCAGGATCGGCGAAAGCGGCCTCGATGTCAAGGCTCAGTGTTGTCCAGTCGGCGCGGAGAATTTGTACACGATGAGCGAGCCCACAGGCCGCGGCATTCAGTTCTGCCAGGCGTGCGCGCACGGGATCTATTTCTACGGCGATGACAACGGGGACGATTTCGGCCAGCGCCAACATATCCGCGCCGATGCCGCATCCCAGATCGCCCACGCATTGGTACCGATTGAAGCACCGGGCGCGGTAGACGGCAACGGCTCTGCTGCTGGCTTGTTGCAGAGCTTCCTCGTCGAAGAACATGGGCTCTGCATGGGGAAATTTTGTTAAGGCTTTTTTGCGTAGACGGGCCTGATCTAGCAAAACGGCGGCTTGTTCGGCAGAAAACTGCCGGCGCAACGTGGTTAGCTGGCCCAGTATTTCCGCGTCACGCAAGTCGCTTTCTTTGAGGCATTCTAACACTCTCTGCGCCGGTGGACTGATGAGGAAATCTATCAGATCCAGCGACAGTGGGTACATAGTATGTTGGGATTCAAGCCGTCGTGATAGGCGGTCTTCTTACTTGAAAATCACGCGGTGGATTTCAAACTGGCACACGGAATCGTTGGCGTCCCCATCGGTGGGCGGCAGTTGTGACACCTGATAGATATCACCCAGATCGCACCACTCCAGGGCGTCTTGCAAGAATCCGAGCGTGCCGTAGCAGAACTCCGGTCTGTGCGGTCCCCAAAGTTCGGGGCATGGATCAAATCTGAAGCGAAAGGTATTGTTGTCTGCGTGGATCAATGCGGTTTGGCCGTTGCTATGGCGCGACCAGCTATCTACCAGGAATTGCAACACAATTTCTGCACGTTGTGAGATATCAGGGGCGCCGAGGCAGGCAGCGTCAAGTTCCTTGCCGCCAAATTGCTCGCGGACGGTACGAAACATCATTCTCCCAGCGCGCATACTGAGCCCGCCGCCGCCGCGCGGTCCATACATGAAAAGCAGCATCTTGCTTATCAGGGTGATATCACAGAAGTCTACCTTTAGTTCATCATCGTAGGGTGGAAGTTCTTCAAGCCAGGAATTCAGTCCCGCCAGTCGCAACAGTACCCGCAGGCCGCGCGCGCCGGTAAGGTCCGCGACTGCATCCAGGAAAACGCGGGTTTTTCGATTTGATTGAAAATATTGTCCACGTTCCACTTTGAATAAGTCCTCCCTTATCATCCTGTGAGTTTTCGCGCATCTTGTTTGATGGCAACGACTTCTTATCTAATTATAACCAGGATCGCCGGTTAGTCGAACAGGGGAAGTGTGAAATAAAAAGTGCTGCCCAATTGCGGTTCGCTTTTGACTCCTACCCGCCCCCCCAGGCGTTCTGTGATGCGTTTGACGATGGAGAGCCCCAGTCCATGCCCGCGCACTTTGGTTTCGGGCAGGCGGGAGAAGGCATTGAACACATAGGGGAGTTTTTGGCCGGCAATGCCCGCGCCGTAGTCGCGCACCCAAAAGGCCACGTATCGGGACTTGATGGCGGAGCCGGTTGGCGTTTCCTGTTGTTGGCCGGCGACGGTCATGGTGTTGTTGCTATCGGGCGGATCCCAGTAGATCATTGCGTCGGTGGGAGTATCGCTCCAGCCCAATTCAATCACAGGAGTTTCTCCTCCATGTTTGATGGCGTTGCTGACGTAATTGACCCACACTTCTACTATCCAGGGGGCATACCCGCACACAACCGGCCAGTTGTCGGCGGCAATGATTTGCGCCTTTTGGGTTTTGATAGTGTAGTCGAGGCGACGGAGGACGTCACCAATGATTTGCTGCATATTCAACGGCGACACCTCTACAACCTCCTGTCGCGCCCGCGCCAGAGTCATCAGTTCGTCAATCAAGTTGTTCATATCCCGTGAGACCTGGAGGATGGTGAGCAAATCCTCGCGGGCTTCTTCGGGGGGGATTTTGTGGAATTCTTCGTAGAGGACTTCGGCGTATCCCATAATGGGGCTGAGGAGGTGACGCAGATCGTGAGCGACCATGTAGGAGAAGCGTTCCAAATCCTCGTTGATGAGTTGTAGTTGTTGGTTGAGGTGACGCACCTGCATCAGGTCGCCAAAGCGCGCGCGCGCGATGATGATGGCGCGTTCCAGTTGCCGCCCGCTGACGGGTTTGACAAGATAGGCGACCACCCCGGATTCTGCTGCGCGTTCGACCAATTTGATGTTTTCGTAGGCGGTCAAGACAATGACCGGTGTTGGGCAGAGGTTTTGAATGCGTGTGCTGGCTTCCAGACCATCCATGTCGGGCATCGCAATATCCATCAAGATTACATCCGGTTTGAGTGATTGAGTCATTGCCAGCGCTTCTTTGCCGCTGCTAGTTTCGCCCGCGATTTCGAATCCGCGCTCGGCGAGAAGCCCGTTGATCATTTTGGCGACCAGGACATCATCCTCTGCAATTAACACTCGCACCGGTTTTTCTATCATTGCATCTCTTCTCTCTGTGTCGGAAATTCAATGACGGTCACGGCCCCGTGATGGTTAGACAGGGCCAGTTTCCCGCGTAGATTCTGTTGTACAATGCGCTGGATCAGATCGAAACCCACATTGTATTTCTCCAGGCGTAAAACCGCTTCGGGGTATCCTGGCCCATTGTCATGGAATTCAATGCGTACGGTATCCTCTTCTTCGGCGATGTTGACGTCAATCCGTCCTGGTTGGGACGGTTTCAGAGCATGTTTGATGACGTTGGTGGTCAATTCGTTGATGATGAGCGCCAGATGGTGGGCCAGGGTGGGGGATACCTCGATGGGGCTTGGCGTCACCTGGAACTTGATGAAACAATCTCCCGGGGTCATATCCAGGGCCGAATGGATAACTTGATGGATGAGTTGGGTCAAGGATAGCGGCGCCCATTCCGATGCCGATAGCAAGTTGTGAACGGTGGCAAGCCCTTGTATACGTGTGATGAGTTCCTGGAGGAGCACCCGTTCAGATGTCTCGGTGTGGAGCAGTTCGGCGTAGAGGAACCCCACAATGGCGGCGAGGTTGTTTTTGACCCGGTGATTGACTTCGCGCAGCAGGACGGCGCGCTTTTCGGCGTCGCGTTGGATTTGCAGAAAGGCGCTGATCATGCCCACGGCGGTGTGCAACAAACGCACATCCTCTTCTCCCCAGGCCCGTGTCGCGTCGGTGTCGGCAAAGACGACCAGGCCATACCAGAATTTCCCCATAAAGATCGGCAGCGCCAGCATGGAGCGCAGGTTGTTCTCGTAGAGATCGGACCAGATGGATTCGGGGGTGTTGGGGATCAGTCCGCATACCGGTTGCCCGGAAGCCAGCGCTTGCTGGTATTCTTTGAAGTCAATTCCGTTCGCTTTGTCCAGTTTCGTTTTCATCGGTGAGATGTGCGCGGCGCAGGCTTCCTGGAGCAGGCTCGCTCTGTTGATGTCGCTCGAATGGCTATGGCAGGTAAAGAGCCCTACCCAGGCGGATTTGGTGGCGAAGCGTAGCGCCTCGATGGCCTGCTGCAGCGCGGTTTCTGGTTCTGTGTACGTCAGGAGCGCTCGCGAACATGCCGCAATGCCTTCTTCGTACCGCAATCGTGTTGCCAGAGCCAACTGGGCATGTTTGCGTTCGATCGCGTAGCGGATGGCGCGTTCGAGGGTTTCGCTGTTGATCAGTCCTTTGACAAAGTAGTCTTGCGCTCCTTGCCGTATGGCTTCCAAAGCCACCGTCTCGTCGTTAAATCGGGTCAGCAGGATGATGGGAAGATGCGGTGCCTGGGAATAGAGAGCGTGGAACGCCTCCAGCCCCTTTTCATCGGGTAAATCCAGATCTAGCAGCACAATGTCTACTGTGTGTGTTGCCATGTACTCTAGCGCTGAGGCGAGGCGCTTTTGATATTCCACCGTAAACGGCATGGCGTGGACTTGTTCCAGCATAAAGCGGATAAGGGCGGCATCACCGGTGTTTTCTTCGATTAGCAAAAGATGCGTTGTTTGATCGTTCATATCTTCTATTCTACTCAGGAAGAGCAGAATGAAAAAGGGGGGGGGGAAACTTACCCTCTTGTTGTTTTGCGCGTGCGTTAGTATAATATTTTGCGATGATTGACATAAAAATCGAAGCCATGCGACCTGAAGATTGGCCGTCTGTGTTGGAAATCTACCTTGAAGGAATGCGCTCCGGCTTTGCGACGTTTGCTTGTGGTGCGCCTGAGTGGGATGCCTGGGATGCCGCTCATTTGCCGGTTTGCCGGCTCGTTGCCAGGGACAACGCGACGCGTATTCTTGGCTGGGCGGCGCTGAGCCCAACGTCCCGGCGTGAAGTCTATGCGGGCGTGGCCGAGGTCAGCATTTACGTTGCCTCTTCGGTGCACGGGCACGGGGTGGGGAAGCGCTTGTTGTCGGCCCTGATCGCCGATTCAGAAACCCACGGCATTTGGACTTTGCAGGGCAGTATTTTCCCGGAGAATGCGGCCAGTCTGGCGTTGCATACGGCGTGTGGTTTTCGGGTTGTCGGTTATCGGGAGCGGATCGGACAGTTGCATGGCGTCTGGCGGAATACGGTGCTGGTCGAGCGCCGCAGCGCGGTGGTGGGTGTCGCGCCATCGAACTAAGTTTCTTGTGGACTTTCTGTTGATGACCCTGGGAGGTGAGCGATGGATCTGGTCGTTTTGGATGAAAAATTGGCCGACCTGGAACAGCTTGGGTTTGCCCCCGCCGTTCTGGAGCAGATTCGTACTTACGTGTCGAGCGCGGCGCCGCAGCGTTTACAGCGTATGTCGCCCTACCGGATGGCCGACGAGTGGCAATTGCCCCGCGCCGAAATTTTGTCGGCATTTCTTTTCGGCACGCGCCTGGGATTGTTTGATCTCGAATGGAATGTTTTTTGCCCTTCATGCACCGGCGTGACCGATTATGTCCAGCATTTGTCGCAGCTCAGACCCGATGCGCACTGCGAGTATTGTGATATTCACATTGACGCCAGCTTTGACCGATCCATTGAGGTCACTTTCAAGGTCAACGACAATGTGCGTGATACCGGCGCGGCGACGTGGTACGAATTGGTGCAGCATTGGGATTATTTGGAGCCGCTGGGAGAGGCGGAGGTGGCGGAGCACGGTGCGGTGGACGTGCCTCTCCGGCTTGAGGCGGGCAATTATTATATCGGTTATCCCCCGTTGATCGTGGATGAGACGCCGACCGCCGATACTCAGGTGCTTGAGGTGGTCTGGGAAGGTGAGACGTGGTCGCGCAGCAACAAGGCGGTCTATCATCCCGGCCCCTGCGTTGTGCATGCAGTGAATGGCACGGATAATCCAACCGTCCTCAGTTACATGCGTCGCCGCCCCTATTCCTGGACTTCGGCGGCGGATATTGTGTCGCTGCAAGATTTCCGCGACTTGTTCTCGACGGAATTGATTTCGCCGGATGAGACCTTCGCCATTCGCGATATGGTCATTGTGTTTACCGACATCAAGGGCTCGACGGCGTTGTATGAGCGCCTGGGCGACGCAGATGCTTATGCCCTCGTCAAAGAGCACTTCAGGATTTTGACCGACGTGGTGCGCCGGCACAACGGCGCGGTGGTCAAGACCATCGGCGATGCGGTCATGGCGACGTTCCGGGTTTCAACGGATGCCATGCGGGCGCTTCTGGCGATGCAGCAGGCGTTTGAGGATTTCAATGTGCAGGAGAAGATCCCCGAGGGGCATATCATCATCAAGGTGGGGGGGCATCGCGGGCCGTGCATTGCCGTCAATTCCAACGACCGTCTGGATTACTTCGGCCGCACGGTGAACATCGCCGCGCGCGTTCAGGGGCTTTCGACCGGGCAAGATATTATGTTGACCCGCTCCTTTTTCGATGGCCCCTCCGTGGCTGCGGTGGTCGCGGACAGCCCCTGGCAGGCGCAACCCCTGCGCGCCGAGCTGCGCGGCATCGAAAGCGAGTACGATCTGGTGCATTTGACGCGGTCGGGCGTGTAGATAAACAAAGCCGCAGAACGGCCACGACGGACTAGGCTGCGCTGGGTTCCATATCCAACGCCAGCGCCCACGATTCCACGGCCCATTCCGCGTCGTCCGTTTCGATCAGACGCACGTTGCTCAGACGCCGCGCCAACCGTGTGATCTGTGTTGCCAACGATTTGTCGGTTGCCAGCATCCTTAGCTGCTCCGGGATGCTTTCTTCCTGGGCTATGATCAGCAGGTTGACCTCGCGCGGGTAGGCGACACACGCACTTCGCAGCAAGGAATGGCATCGTTGTGTGTCCCTCACAATATCCGGTCCGCATTTTTGAATAAGGGTCCGCAACCTTCGGCGGGGCGAATTGTTCAACATGGTTATCTTTGTCCTTCGCCGGTTTCTATCACAGCATTTGTTCACTTACCATTCATTCATTATGTCGAAATACGATTTGACCAGTAACCCGGCAACATGGCAGCTTAGAAGCAGCAATAATCCGGCGACGATGGCCCCAATGCCGACGATGCGCGCGGTTTGGGCGTCATTGATTTTTACCACGATGTGACCTTGCATAGACGTTCCTGGCAGCGGACTGTGAAATATCCCACCTTTGACCATTCCGCAACCATGTTGCTGGCGCTGACCCGCCAGCTATAGTGGGCGTACGGTTCGCACGGCAAAGTGACGCTTATCGCCGGAGCGGCCACGAGTCCTTCTGCGACGCGCTGTTTGGCGATTTCTCCTGTGTCCCCTGAGTATACTTCGTAGCGATAGTGCACATCGAGTTTTTCCGTATTGGATAGACTCCAGGTCAAGTTCAGCGTGATGCCGTCGTCGGTGCAATGGATCTGCCCATCTGGGGCATGGAGCGCGAGTTGATAAGCCGGTGTGGCCGGGCCTGAGAGTAGCCTCCGCAGTGTTTCCGCACTTGCCGTTGTCTGGGCGGCGAGCGCTTGCGCATCTATGGTCGGGCGAGTCTCGGTGTGGGATAGTGTGTTCATAGTGCTCACGCAGGTCAGGAGGAGGCCCACAATCATAACGACCACGATAAGTTTCCGGGAATCGGTGTTCTCTTCGGGTCTGTGAAATGGCGTGCTCTTGAAAGGAGGTGCGCACCGCACGCGGGGGAGTTCGGTTTTCCTGCGGTTTCTATTTTCCTGTTGCGCGTTTTCTTCTTTTAGCGGGACGCCGTCTCTTTTTGGACCCGCTACGTCGGTTGGCTGAATGACATCCAGCGCCAATGCCCACGTCTCCACGGCCCACTGTGCGGCGACCTCTTCCAGCATCCACATGTCCATCAATTGTTGCGTCAGCTGTGCGATGCGCAGCGCCGTCGGCAACGCCGAACACGACGTCAGGGCGCGCAGGCTTGCCGGGATGCCCTCTTCCAGCGCTTTGATCAACACGTTGATTTCGCGAGGATAGCTGCCGCAGTAGTCCAGCAGCAGCGCCCGGCAACGTCTGGCGTCCTCGGTGAGGGCCGGCCCGTATTCGAGAATGAGTGTGCGCAGTTTTTGCCGTGGAAAATCGTCTAACATACCACCTCTACTTTGTATTTACCATATATCGCCATCGCTCTCCAAAGTGGCAGGAACGCTCCGATTCTTGCTCCGACTTTTTGGAGCCGGCGCGCCGGCGGGGGATGCGCTGCCAATCCATTGCCAAAACCGGCAACATGCACTATCCTAATAGGTGCCGGAAGTATCTTCTCAAAATCAGGGGGTGGAGATTTGGGGGCGGGCGCAGTCTACCCCTAACCCCCCACTTCTCCTCTTTCTATTGAGATGATACTGCCGGAATGGCGCAAAAAATCCAAAATCCAAAATCCGAAATAACAAGAGGAGGCCGCAATGGACAAGCGAAGTGTTGTCGGATTGGCGCTGGTGGCGCTGTTAGTGTTTTCTTTAGCTTGTGGCCCAACCAAACCAACGCCCACGGCTGAAGCGACGGAGAAGCCGGCGGCTACCCCGACGGAGAGGCCGGAACCGACGAAGGAGACGCCGGAGCCGGAAAAGTCCGGCGCGGTGACTTCGTTGGACGCGGTAAAATCGGCGACGATTCAGATCGAGGCGGAAGGGACGTTCGTGGATCCCCAGGGCGCTCAGACGAGCTCCGCCGGGCGCGGGTCGGGGTTCATTATTGATCCTTCGGGAATTGCGGTGACTAACTATCACGTCGTCGCCGGCGCCGCGATGTTGAAGGTCTGGGTGGGCGGCGAGAGCGAGTCGCGCAACGCCAAGATTTTGGGCGGGTCGGAGTGTTACGATCTGGCGGTGATTGATCTGGAGGGGAAGGGTTATTCCTATCTGACTCCCTATACCGGCAAGGTGACAACGGGATTGGACATTTACGCGGCGGGATTCCCGCTCGGTGATCCTGAATTCACCCTGACGCGCGGCATCATCTCCAAGGAGCGCGCCAACGGCGAGACCGACTGGGCTTCGGTGGATGCAGTTTTGGAGCACGATGCGGTGATCAATCCGGGGAACTCCGGCGGCCCACTGGTGACGAAGGACGGGGAAATTGTCGGCGTGAACTACGCTTCTTATAGCGAGGCGCGCCAATCTTTCGCTATTGCCTGGAAAGAGGCGGCGGATGTGGTTGAAGCCTTGCAGGCGGACGACGATGTGGATTCGTTGGGGGTGAACGCGCAGGCGGTGGTTTTTGAAGAGGGTCTCAGCGGTGTGTGGGCGGCGTCGGTGCAGGCGGGATCGCCCGCCGACAAGGCCGGGGTGCAGGGGGGCGACATCATTGTGAAGCTCGAAAACATAGACCTGGCGGCCGACGGCACGATGTCTGATTATTGCGACATTCTGCGCACTCACAAGCCCGACGATACGCTCAATATTGAAGTGGTGCGCTTTGCCACCGAGGAAATGTGGGCAGGGCAGATCAACGGGCGCGAGCTGGCTCTGTCGTTCTCTTTCGCCCAACAGGGCGGGGAGGACGTCGAGGACACCGGCGATGCGGAAACTTACACGGATTACGTGAAGATCGAGGATGACTCGGGCGCGATTGTCATGGAGGTGCCTACCGCCTGGTCGGATCAGGACGGTAGCGCGTGGATGAATGACGATGAGGTCATCGGCGCTTCGTTGTCGGCGTCGCCGGACCTGGATGAATTCCATTCAGACTATGGCACGCCGGGAGTCTTCTTCTCGGCGGCGGCTCTTTCGGAGGACTTAGAACCCGATGATTTGCTGGATGCGGTGGGGGAGCAGGATAGCTGCACCTACGAAGGCCGTTTCGATTACGCGGATGAGCTCTACAACGGGCGTTACGACTATTACACAAATTGCGGCGACGCCGGCGCGGTGATGTTCGTGATGGTGGCCGCCCCGGAGGAGCGGGATTTCGTGACGGTGATCATTCTGCAAGCGGTGACAGAGGCCGACCTCGACGCCGCCGACCACGTTTTCAACACCTTTACCGTGGTGGGTGCTTTGCCGGGGGCCTCGTCGGATCCGGGTACTACCAACAGCGGGGAGGGGGCCATCGAGATTACCAACGGCTCCGGTTACGAGGTCGCCACTCTGTACATTTCCGAGACGGGCGCCGATTCCTGGGGCGATAACTGGTTGGGCGGCGACACTATCGCTGAAGGCAACTCTTATGTGGTTGAAGATATTCCTGCCGGCATTTACGATGTGCGCGTCAAGGACGCCGCCGGCAATGTTGTCGAAACCCTCTACAGCGTGGAGATCAACGGCCCGACGACCTGGGATCTCGTTCCGTTTGTGGACTTGCCTGATAACGCCCAGGTGCGTTTTGAGGAGGACTTCACCGACAACCGCAACAATTGGGGGAATGACGATACCGAAGACGTCAATTACCGCGAGCCGGATGACGGCGAATATTGTATGTTGATCAAGTCCACCGACATGACGGCTTGGGAATGGTACGAACCGTTCCGCACCGATGAATTCTACGGTCAGGTTTACTGCACGGTGGATCCGGACACGGACGCCAGTTGCGGTATCGGCTTTGGCCCGGATGGGGGCAATTTGATCTGGTTCGAACTAGACCCCTCCGCGCAGTCTTACAAGCTTTTCCTGCTGGAGGATAGCGAGTGGCAGGACCCCTTGCTGGATTGGGCCGAGTCCAAATGGATCAGTCCTTACGGTGGGAATTATCTGGCATTGAGCCGGGTTGACGGCGTCGTGGCCGTTTACGTCAACGGGCGCATGCTTGACTCGGTCACTGTAGACATCTTTCCCACGGGCCGTTTCGGCATCGGCGGCGCCTCCTACGACGACGCCAACGTGGACGTCTGCCTGGATAACCTGACGGTCTGGCAGCTAAAGTAAGACTCGCCTACGCATCAGCGATATAAGGAGTGTTTGCGCGAGCGGGTACCCCCCCCATTTTCAAGGAATTCATCATTAACCGGCGGTTCACCAGCGGTTGGATGAAAATCGCAATGCGATGGCAGAGGATAAAAGGAAGGTGTTTTTCGCACACGGTACCCCGTGTGCGAAAAACGCCCCCTTTACTCTGGCCGTCGAAGGCGACTCCGGACTTTCGACTA
>DAOUFX010000180.1:0-3852 GCA_034429675.1 Anaerolineae bacterium
TACTCCCGCCCGCGAAAAACCCCCTTTTACCCCCCCGCTTTAGCGGGTTATTTCCAAAGGAGGTAACGATGTCCGATCCGTTAGCAATCTGTATCGAAGACCTGGACGCGGAGTCGCGTTCGGGACAGTACGTGCAGTGCGTGGCTCTGCCGGGCCGGCAGCCGGGGCTGCGGCTGGATGCGGAAGGGCGCGTGACCTGGCTGAACGAGGGGATGGCGCCGGAAGCTCTGGCCTGTGAGCTGTGTGTTTCGCTGGACGGGCGATTGATCCTGTACCGTCCGGAGGGCGCGGCGGCGGTGACGGTGCGGCGCGAAGGGCGCAGTCTGGCCGCACCGTTCGGCAAGCCGGTGATCCTGTTGGACAAGGACGAGGTGGACGTGGGGGCGCGGCGCTTGCGGATTCACGTCCACGGAACGGCCCCGGCGATTGCGGCGCCGGCGCCGTTGAAAGTCCCAGCGAACCCGCTGGAGCGTCTGGTGAAGGGCGCGGCAGCGGCGGCGGCGGTCATCGGCGCGGCGACCGGCTGCATTGAGGTGCGTGAAACCCCGCCGGTGGTTGCGCCTTTCACGGAAACGCCCACGCCCACCATCGAAGTTCGCAACTTCCCGCCGACGGCGACACCGCACCCGGTGACCGATACCCCCACACCGACAAAGATCGAAATCCGCGAGACGCCGCCGTTGGTCGCGGCCCCGACCGACACACCCGCCATCGTGGCCCCCGACATGACCGTGACGCCGGCACCCGAAAATTCGGTGGCGTGGGCGTTGCAGGGTCAGTGGCTGTTTGAGCAAAATTACCAGCAGACCGGCGGCTTGCTTCCGGTCACGGGGACGCTGACGCTCGCCGGCAATGGCTATGCGGTCGTCGGCCTCTCCCACGTCGAGCGCCCGGCGGCGCCGGGAACGCTGAATTTCCTGTTCGATAACGGGCGCGGCGAGATCGTCGTAACCTACGCCGAAGGCGTTACACCCGACGCGATGCTGGCCGACTTTGCCCCGGGAACGCTCCTGGCAACAATAGACTTCCGCGCCAACGCCACTTTCGTCGGCAGCCTCCTGATCAAAAAAGGCGACACCGGGCTCTACTTTACCGATCTTATGGGCAAGAACGAGCTTTGGAGTGTTACGAAGTAGACGGTAGACGGTAGACGGTAGACGGGGGCAGAAGGGAAATCGGTAATCGGTAATCGGTAATCGGGTATCCGCAATTCGCAATTCGCAGACCCGCTCACCCGCAGGAGGCAACCATGTCCAATCCGCTGGCAATTTGTATCGAAGACCTGGACGCGGAGTCGTGTTCGGGACAGTACGTGCAGTGTGTGGCTTTGCCGGGACGGCAGCCGGGGCTACGGCTGGATGCGGAAGGGCGCGTGACCTGGTTGAACGCGGGGATGGCGCCGGAGGTTCTGGCCTGTGAGCTGTGGGTGTCGGCGGATGGGCGGCTGGTGCTGTACCGGCCGGAGGGCGCGGCGGCGGTGACGGTGCGACGCGAGGGGCGGAGCCTGGACGCGCCGTGCGGCAAGCCGGTGATCCTGCTGGACAAGGACCGGGTGGACGTGGGATCGCGGCATTTGCGGATTCACATCCACGGAACGGCTCCGGCGATTGCGGCGCCGGCGCCGCTGAAAGCTCAACCGCGCCCGCTGGAGCGCCTGGCGAAGGGCGCCGCGGCGGCTGCGGCGGTCATCGGCGCGGCGACGGCCTGCATCGAAGTCCGCACGACTCCGCCGGAGGTAGCGCCCTGGACGGAGACGCCCACATCTACCATCGAAGTTCGCGATTTCCCGCCGGAGGTCGCAATGCCGACCCAGACTCCTACCATTGAGGTTATCGCGAATCCACCCTCGGTGGTAATTACACCAACGCCTCCTGTGGTGGGTTCGGTGGAGGGGGCGTTGATCGGCCCGTGGACGGTTGCACAGACCTATGCTGTGGAAGGAAGTCCTGTCTTCAAAGGTACGCTGACGTTTGTCAATGGCCTGTATTATTCGTTTGATCCGTTGACCGCCGAGACGCGCCCAGATGCGGAGGGAACGCTCAATTTTCTATTTGATGCGCCCTGGGGAGGGATGACGGTGGCCTACGCCGACGGCGTCGCCCCGGAATCGCCGCTGGTCAATTTTGCGCCGGGGACTGTGTTGGCTACCTGTTCATTTCACGATAGGTCCACGGCGCTCGGCGAATTCCAGATCGTCGTGGGTACAGACGGTGGATTGTATTTTGCGCCTCTCTCCGGGACGGCTGCCGATTGGCAAATCACCCGATGAAAGTGAGCCGGACGATGGACGATCCCATCCAACCTTTTGTGACCACCGCAGACGGACAGCGGCAGTTCACCTGTTTCCCGGTGGCCGTATTGAGCTACATCATCAACGAGCGCGAGGAGTTTCTGCTGCTGGCGCACCCGCAGCGCCGGGGGTGGTGGGAGGTGGTCAACGGCGGAATGGATCCCGGCGAATCGCTGGTTGAGTGCGCGCTGCGTGAGGCGCGCGAAGAAGCCGGGGCGGACTTGCGCCTGCATCCGCTGGGCGTTGTCCACGCTTACAATTTCCACCTGGACCCGCAGGTTATGTATATGTTCAGCATCGGCTTTTTGTTGGCCTGCGCCGGTGGAACGGTGACGCCGGGCGACGACATGGCCGGCAGCCGTTTTGCGTGGTTCGGCCTCGACGACTTGCTGCGCGACGACGTCCACATCATTGTGCCGCCCAAAGGCAAATACCTGTTCCGGCGCGCCCGCGACCTCTATCGTCTCTGGCGCGACTGCGACGACGACCTTCAGCCGCCTTTGCATGAAGGAACAAACAAGTATACTTTGCAGGAGGCAGACGGCGAAAATCAAGGGACAGTCGGATCTCGCGATTTTTCGATTTCCGACCTTTGACTTCCGACTTTGGACTTTCGACTATTTTGAAGGAGCTTTGCCTATGAAACTCGGAGTATGCGCTGACCCACAATCTGGTGCTTTGCTCGCGGAAGCGGGTTTTGATTTTGTCGAACTCCACGTTCAAAATCACCTCAGGACTTTGGAAGAGGACACGGAGTTTGCGGAGGAGCTGAAGGTGATTCAGGCGTCTCCCATTCCGGCCATCGCCGCCAACTGCTTTCTGCCGGGAGACCTCAAAGTTACCGGCCCAAACGTGGATTTGACTCTTTTGAAAGGCTATGCCACGATCGCCTTTGAGCGCGCGGCGGAAGCCGGCATCAACGTGGTCGTCTTCGGCTCCGGCGCCGCCCGACGTATCCCCGAAGACTTTGACCGCGACATCGCCTGGCAGCAGCTCGTGACCTTCGGCCGGCTCGTCGGCCCCATTGCGCAGCAATACGGCGTGACGCTCGTCGTCGAACCGCTCAACCAGAAGGAGTGCAATATTCTGACCTCGGTGCGGGAGGCGGGGGAATACGTCAATGCGGTAGCGCATCCCAATGTGCAGTTGCTGGTGGATGCCTACCATTGGCTGCTTGACGACAACGATGCCGGCTCCATCGTCACCTACGGCCATCTGCTGCGGCACGTCCACATCGCCACACGTGACTCGCGCCTGGCGCCCGGCTTCGAGCCTTGCGACTTCGGTGAATTTTTCCGCGCTCTCAAAGAAGCCGGCTACGACGGCGCCATCTCCATCGAGGGCAAATGGGACAATCTCGCCGCTCAGGCCGCAAAAGCGCGCGCCGTCCTGGACGAACTGGCGAAGCGTTGAAAAAACACCCCCTTCTATCTGGCTAACGGCTAAAAGCTATTTCCAAAGGAAGAGACGCCGGAGCTGCCGCACTCCTTGCCAGCACGAAAATCATGGTTTACATGTCAGAGACATAAAGGGGGTTTTTCGCGGGCGGGTATCCCCGCCCG
>DAOUFX010000181.1:0-22861 GCA_034429675.1 Anaerolineae bacterium
CCCCCGCCCGCGCGAACACCTCCCTCTAACCCATCACGTTCAGTAGTAATTTCTGGCTAAAAGCTAACGGCTAACAGCTATTTTCGGAGGAGAAAAGGTATGGCGCATAAGCCCTTGCGATTGTGGTTGAATGTGTTGTTGCTGGCGGGGATGTTGGCGTTCTCATTGAGCGCCTGCAAGACGGGCGGCGACGGCGAGGCGTCCCCATCCGGGAATGATGGGAAGCCCACGCCAACGGCGATTCCAACTTCGGTTGTCCCCACCAATCCCACCTACACCGTCGAGCGCGGCGACGTGATTAGCGAGATGCAGATTTCGGCCCGCATCGCGCCCGTCGTTCAAGAAGAGCTGTTCTTCAAAATCAATGGGTTCGTGGACACCGTCTACGTCAAGCGCGGCTCCGAGGTCAAAACCGGCGATCTGTTGGCCGAGCTCGAAATGACCGACCTCAAGAACCAGATCATCCAAAAAGAGGCCGAGATGACGGCGGTGCAGTTGAACTACAATCGCAAGATGGCCGAAGCGCAGGCCAACGTCCGCTCGAAGGAACTGCGGCTGGAGATTCTCAGGCTGAGCGTATCGGAGTCGTCGCTGGTTTCGGCGCGGATTGATCTCGAACGCGCGCAGTCTCGCTTGAAGAATGCCCGGATCGAGTACAACGAGTCGTTGGATCGGCAATGGGAAAAGGAAGACGTGCGGCGAAACTACGCCAACGACGTGCACGAGGCCGAATGGAATCTCGAAGTAGCCGAGGCGCGCTATCAGGATGCCCTGAACGAGCGCACGCGCAACGGCTACGAGATCGAGCTGGCGCAACAGGACCTCGACCTGACCACCATGACCCTAGGCGAAGTCCAGATCGGTATGGACATCACCCAAACGCAACTTTCTCTGGATCGCCTCAAGGATCAATTGAAGGACGCCAGCATCGTCGCGCCCTTCGATGGCGTGATTTTGCAGCTCAGTGTGGTGGACGGCAAGGAAGTGCAAGGGTACAAGGAACTGATGACATTGGCCGATCTGAGCGCATTGGAAGTCAGCGCCGATTTATCCGAAAGCGAAATGAGCGAGTTGACGGAAGGGATGGCGGTGTCGGCGGAGTTCGTCAACAAGCCCGGAAAGACGATCCAGGGCGTTATTCGTCGCTTGCCCTATCCTTATGGCAGCACCAAACCGCTCGAAGGCTCCGACGAGGAGGACGACAAGTCCACCCGCATCACGTTGACCAATCCCGAGGAAGCGGGCTACAAATACGACGTCGGCGACATGCTGCGGATCACCATCGAACTGGAGCGCGCCGAAAACACGTTGCGCCTGCCGGCTCAGGCCGTGCGCACCTTCGAAGGCCGCACTTTTGTGGTCATCCAGCAAGAAGGCGGGCAACGCCGGATGGACGTCCGCCTGGGCATTCAATCCAAGGAGTGGGTCGAAATTCTCGACGGGTTGGAAGAAGGCCAGGTCATCATCGCTCCGTGATGACCGGGATGAGGCTGGATTAAATCCATGCGGTTTCTAAATCGCCTACGCGCCGTCTTCGTGGTCGTTGCCGGTCGCCTGCTGTCGCAGCCGGGTCTGATGGCGGTGACGGCTTTGGGACTGGTGATCGCGATTGCGTTGCTGATCAGCATCCCGATGTATGCGGATGCCATCTACTACCGCATTTTCCAGCAAACGATGGCTTCAGAGGGGAAAGACGGGCTTGCATCTTTCCCCTATCTTTTCCGCTACGACGGCAGCATTTACGGCACGCTTGAGTGGGAAGCCCTGGGCGACGTCAATGGGTACATCGCCCAGGAAGCCGCTTCCGTCATCGGCCTGCCCCAGCGCTTTTTGACGCAGTACCTCGCGACGGAGCCGTTCGGCCTCTACGCCGCAACGACAACAAATTTCAACACCTCCGACGTCCCCCTGATCTGGCTGTCTTTCTCGGCGCTCACCGATTTGCAAGCGCACGTGACGGTTATCGAAGGCGCTTTCCCGTCCGTCGCGCCGGTTGGCGCCGCTGCGCCGGTGGAGGTGATGATTTCCGAAGAGATCGCCTTCAAGCTGGGGCTTCAGGCCGGCGAGCAGTACATCGCTTTCTTCAAGCAGCGCAGCGCCAACGGCTCGGTGAGCAACATTCAGATTCCGGTGCAAATTTCCGGCATCTGGATGGCGACCGACCCGCAGGACCCCTTCTGGTTTTTCCCGCCCACCGCCTTTTCCGAGCGGATGCTGGTTCCCATGGAAACCTTCACGCAACGCCTCGCGCAAAGTATGAACGGCGAGGTGTATACCGCGGTCTGGTACCTGGTCCTTGACGGTTCCAAAGTGACGCACGCCGATTCCGATACGTTGGTTCGCCGCTCGGCTATGGCGCAACAGAAGATTGTCGGGCTTTTGCCGGACACGCGCCTGCCGGAGTCGCCGGTGGCGGCGATGACGGACTACCGCCGCTCGTCAAGTTTGCTGACCATCCTGTTGTATGCGTTCAGCGTCCCCATCTTCGGACTGCTGCTGGCCTTCATCACATTGACGTCGGGGCTGGCCGTGGACCGGCGCCGCAACGAGGTGGCCGTGTTGCGCAGCCGGGGCGCAATGGCCTTGCAAATGGTGGGAATTGCCGTGTTCGAGGGCGCGCTGCTGGGCCTGGCGGCGCTGGCTTTCAGCATCCCGGCCGGGATGTCCATTGCGCAGGTTATCGGGCAGGCGCGCAGTTTTCTGGATTTTGGCGCCAATGCGGCGCAGCTGCGCGTGGCAGTGACGCCGGCCACATTGCAATTGGGCCTGGTGGGCGTGGCGTTGGTGATCGCCGCGCAGGTGCTCCCCACGTTGGGGGCCGCCGGCCACACGGTGGTTTCGTACAAGCGCGAGGTGGCGCGAATGTTGCGCCCGCCCTGGTGGCAGCGCATGTGGTTGGACGTCCTGCTGCTGATTCCGGCAGGGTATGGCGCGTATCTGCTGCGCCAACAGGGCAGCGTCGTGGCCTTGCAGGATATGCTGGGAAACGGCCCGCTGCAAAATCCGCTCCTCTTCCTGGTGCCGGCGTTGGGCATCTTTGCGCTCACCCTCTTCTTCTTGCGGTTGTTGCCGCCGGTGATGTCGCTGCTGTCGTGGGTTGCGTCGCACAGCCGCTCGGTGGGATTGCTGATGGCTCTGCGGCATCTGGCGCGCACGCCCAGCTCTTACGTCACCCCGCTGATCCTGCTGGTATTGACGCTCAGCCTGTCGGCGTTCACCGCCTCGCTGGCGTACACGCTCGATGCGCACCTGTACGATCAGCTCTACTACCAGCTGGGCGCCGACCTGCGCTTCACCGATTTGGGCGAGGGCGTCCGGCAAGACAAAAGCTACACCGGGCTCGCTGGCGACGCTTCCTCCGCCGCGGAAGAAGGGGGGGAAAAAGAGGAAGGCCCGCGCTGGTACTTCCTGCCGGTCAGCGAATACCTCAACGCCCCCGGCGCTACCGCGGTGACGCGGGTGGGACGCTACGAGGCGCTGCCCCGGTTCAGCGAGGGCTTGCCCGCCGGCGTCTTCCTGGGCGTTGACCGCGCCGAATTCGACCAGATCGCCTTCTGGCGCCGCGATTTCGCCGACGCCAGTCTGCGCGCGCTGATGAACGAGCTGGCGTTGACCCGCGACGGCATTCTGCTCCCGGACGATTTTATGCGGGACAATGCGCTCTACGTGGGCGACACGATCCGCCTGGACGTCGAGGCCTACGGCAAGACCATCGCGGTGGATTACAAAATTGTGGGCACGTTCGATCTCTTTCCGACCTGGTATCCCTCTGAAGGGCCGTTGTTTGTCGGCAATCTCGAATACCTCTTTGAACAGGCGGGCGGGACGTTCCCCTACGACGTGTGGGTCAAGATCACGCCCGACGCGGAGTTTTCGAGCCTGAGCGCGGAACAGCTCGACGAGTACTACCCGGATTTCGCGTCGTCTTTGTTGGCCGCGCAGGTTCAACAGAAATCGCCCGAACGCCAGGGGTTGTTTGGCCTGCTGTCGGTCGGCTTTGCGGCGGCGGCGGTGCTCACGGTGCTCGGCTTTTTGTTGTATGCGCTCTTTTCGTTCCGCCAGCGCTTCATCGAGTTTGGCGTTCTGCGCGCCATCGGGCTCTCGTCGGGCCAGATGATCGCTTTTTTGGGGTGGGAATTGGCCTTTCTGATCGTGATAGGCGGCGGATTGGGCACCGTCCTGGGCGGATGGGTCAGCGCTTTCTTCATCCCCTTCTTGCAGGTGGGCGTGGATGAGGCGTCGCGTATTCCGCCCTACGTCGTGGACATCGCCTGGTCGGAAATCTTCCGCATTTACGCTTTGTTTGGAATTCTGTTCTTCGTGGCGCTGTTCACCCTGATCGCGATGTTGCGCCGTATGCGCATCTTCGAAGCGGTCAAATTGGGTGAGACGGCCTGAGTGTTATTTTGAAAATGGAGTGTGCAGGGTATGGCTGAACAAATCGGCGCGGCAGCGCAGTCAGGCGGCGCAACGCCATTCATCGTTTGCGATAATCTGGTCAAGATTTACAAGATCGCCGAGCTGGAAGTGGTGGCTTTGCAGGGTCTCGATCTGGTGGTGCAGTCGGGCGAGCTGATGGGCATCGTCGGAGCGAGCGGCAGCGGCAAGTCCACGCTGATGAACGTCCTCGGCGGGTTGGACCGCCCCTCGGCGGGACGCGCCTGGGTCGGCGGCAAGGACCTGCTCAAGCTCTCCAACGCCGAACTGAACCAGTACCGGCGCTCCGAGGTGGGCTTCGTCTGGCAGCACGGCGCGCGGAATCTCATCCCGTATCTCAACGCGCTGGAAAACGTCAAGTTGCCGATGACCCTGGCCGGGAAAGCCGGACGCGCCATGCGCCAACACGCCGTGGTGCTGTTGGAGCTGGTGGGGCTGAAGGACCGCATGAAGCACCGGCTCTCGGAGCTTTCCGGCGGCGAGCAGCAGCGCGTGGCGATTGCCGTGGCGCTGGCGAACGATCCCAAGCTGTTGTTGGCCGACGAACCGACCGGCGAGCTCGACTCCGCCACGGCGCTGACGATTTACGACATGTTCAAGCATCTGAACAGCACCCTGGGCGTGACGACGCTGATCGTCAGCCACGACCCCACAATTGCGCGCCACGTCAACCGGGTGGTCGCCATCCGCGACGGCAAGATGGCCACCGAGACGGTGCGCTCCATGTCCGCCGACGGGACAACGGTCGCCGCCGGCGCCCACGGCGAAGAAGTTTTCGAGGAATTGACAGTGCTCGACTCCGCCGGACGGCTGCAGATTCCCAAAGAGTATCTGGAGAAGTTTGGCATCAAAGGCCGCGCCCGCCTGGAGATCACAGAAGAGGGCATCCTGGTGGTGCCGGTGGAGCACTCGGCCCACCTCCACGACGCCGGGGTGTTGGCGACGGAATTTGTCGAAGCCAGAAAGGCCAAAGGCCTGAGCGGGCTCGTCAACCGCCTGATGCGCGGTGAACTCAAGGGAAGGAAGAAACAGTAATGGTAGCAATGGCAAAGAAGAAGACCGTCGCTCCGGCCGACCCGCAGCCGTCCGCCTGGGCCGTCGAAACGCAAGACCTGTGGCGCATCTACAAAGTCGGCGCCAACATCGAAGTCCCGGCGCTGCGCGGCATCAACCTGCAAATCGCCCGGGGCAAATTTCTGGCCCTGAAAGGACGCTCCGGCAGCGGCAAAACGACGTTGCTCAACTGCCTGAGCGGTTTGGATCAGGCCACGAAGGGCAAGGCGTTGGTGCTAGGCCATGACCTGGCCGAAATGAACGATCATCAACTGACGGTGTGGCGCCGCGAGCAATTGGGGTTCGTTTTCCAGTCGTTCGGCCTCCTACCCACCCTGTCCGCCTACGAAAACGTGGAATTGATGTTGCGCATCAAAGGGGAGCGCGCCCGCGCCCGCCACGAGCGCACGTTGTACTGCATTGACCTCGTCGGTCTGCGCAAATGGATGGATCACCGGCCCTACGAACTTTCGGGCGGCCAGCAACAGCGCGTCGCCATCGCGCGGGCGTTGGCCAATCGCCCGCAACTGATCCTGGCCGACGAGCCGACCGGCGAGCTGGACAGCACCACGGCGCGCGAGATTCTCGCCCTCTTCAAGACCATCGTGGGCGAAGAGCAAATCACCATCCTGATGGCCTCGCACGACCCGCTGGTGGACGAATACGTGGA
The DNA here is from genome assembly GCA_034429675.1 of Anaerolineae bacterium. Taxonomy (GTDB): domain Bacteria; phylum Chloroflexota; class Anaerolineae; order B4-G1; family SLSP01; genus JAKQHY01. The sequence goes on from DAOUFX010000181.1 coordinate 6,161, forward strand.
CGCCATCATCCAGCTCAAAGACGGCCAACTCGCCGAATAACCGGGGCATCCCAAGAAGCGAGGCCGGGAAGAAACAACAATAAGACGGAGAGAGCTAACGAGGGGCAAACCACTGAAGAACTAGAGAATCTGTGATATCTCGGTCTGCTTGTAGATCAACTACAATGCGCCTTGCTAAAACCGGCCAATCGTCGGCCTCAATGCCTGGATAGTACTTCCACTTGTGATCGCTGGCATCTATCCAGCTATCCCAGAAGCGGAGTGCTGTGTGCAGCTTCGAAAATTCGACTCCCTCACCTCTGGGTAGTCCGCCATCCATCTCTTCAAATCGGTCACTGAGTCTCTTGTAGGTTCCCGCCTCGTGGTAATCAGCTGCCTGCGAGAGACTCTGGATCATCAAGCTTTTGGCCTCGTCATAACTCAACATCAGTTTGTCCTTTGGGTTGGGCGGGCTAACATATAATTAAGCGGACTAGAATTCTCTGCGAGAGAGGCAGAACAAAGATAACGCTTTTCTCACACATTTGACGATGGAAAGAAACGTCGCCGCCTCCACGCAAAATCAGAGGCTTGCCGCGCTGCTTTTTCCTTTTTCTCTGTTCTCTGTGCCCTCTGCGGCTATCCTGACGTTTCGCGGCTGCGCACCAGGATGGTCCAGGTGCCTTTCTGGACAGCTTTGTGCTCCTGGTTGTAGATGGTCACGTTGAGCGTTACCATCCCGCCTTTGTATCCCGGCATCGAGCGTTTGTCCTTGAATTTGAGATTGACCCAGATGGTGTCCCCCACCTTGACCGCCGCGCGGTACTTCCAATCCAGTGCAAGGAAAGCGTCCACCGTGCCGCTGATGTAACCCATGCTGTTGGCCAGACCGGTAGCAATCGAGAGCACCAGCGCGCCCTGGACGATGAGCGCGCCAAAGGGCGAATTGCGCGCAAATTCCTCGTCGGTGTGGAGCGGGTTGTAATCGCCGGAGAGCCGGGTAAACGTTTCCAGGTCTTCCCGCGTGATCGTCCGCTCGTCGCTGTTGATGTTGACGGTTTCATCGAAATCTTCAAAGTAGAGTTTGTCCGGGATGGTCATTGGTTTTTCCCCTCGATCACTTGAGTTCTTGAAGCAACTGCTGGAACAGTTTTTCATACTCGTCCACCGTGCGCTCGGTGGAGAATTGCGCCGCAATGTCCTCTTGCGGGCGCACATATTTGTCGCGGCGCTCCAACACCTTCAAGATAGCGTCGGCCAATCCCTCGGCGCTGCCGACAGGCGCGATCTCGCCCATACCGGTCTGCAGAACCGGCTGGCGCACGCCGGGAAGGTCGCTGGCCACGCAGGGAACGCCGCAGAGCATCGCTTCGACCTGCACCAGCCCGAAAGATTCCGTCGAGTTCAGGCTAGGCACCGTCAGAACGTCCAGGTTGGGATAGAAGGCTGCCATCTGCACCGCGTCGAGCACTCCCAGAAATTTCCACTTCTTCTGCTCTTCGTAGCGGCGAATGGCGGGCAGCACCTGATGCGCATACGCCTCTTCGGCCAGCACGTCCCGATGTTGGCCGGCGAAGAAGATGCGGGCGTCTGGATACACTTCCAAAATGCGCGGGAAGGCCTTGAGCAGCACTTCCACGCCTTTTTCGGCGGCCAGTCGCGCGGCCATGCCGATGATGGGGCGCCGGCGTTCCGGGTTGTGCATCTTGGCAAAGGCCGCCGTGCCTGAGGCACTCACAGGCGGCGCGTCCACCGGCGGCGGGATGACGACCCGTTTTTCGGCAAATTGCTGTAAGAAGGGAGAATTCTGTGCAAAATCCTCGGTGTAAGCCGCCACCCGATGGGAGAACCGCCCCGCCAGGGCGTTCATCAAATTGATCACACCGTTGACCACGCCGTTGAATTTTCCTGCGGGCAACTTGAGGTCGCAGTGGTAGGTGAGGACGGTGGGTTTGCGCAACATCCGCCCGCGCAGCGCGACCCCGGCAGCGTCGAACTGCGGCAGATGCAGGCTGATCACGTCGGCCTCACGTACGTATTTCCACGCCAGGAACCCGAACGTCGGCATGACGACGCCTTTGCTGACACGGAAGAGCACCGGCGCGCGCACCACCCGCACCCCGTGAAGTTCCTCGGTCGCCGCCAGTTCACGGCTGTAACGGGAGGTCAGAATGGTCACCTGATGCCCGCGCTCCGCGAGGCCGCGGGCCATTCGCTCGGCGTAAATCGTCAACCCGCTGGTGTGCGGGCGGTAGTAGGTAAGAACAATTAAGACGTGCATGATTTAGCTCCGTATTGCCACGCAAAGCCTGTTGTCGTTTAAATTTCGTGTTTTTCAAAGAGTCCGATATTTTCGGCCACCCAGTTATAAAGCAGCGGAACTCCCTCCGTTACCGCCACTTTGGGCGCCCATTGCAGGTCGCGCATGGCTTTGCGGATGTCCGACACGTAGATGCGCTGATCCCCGGCGCGCCAGTCGCCGTGTCCCGTGGGGATTTCGCGCCCGATCAGGCCTGTCAACAGCGGATAGAATTCCTTCCAGACGGCGAGTTGGTTGGCAGGGCCGCCGCCGACGTTGTAAACCTGCCCGGCGGCGCGGTCAATGTGGGCGATGGCAGCATCGTAGGCGTTCAGCAGATCGGCGACGTACAGCACGTCGCGCACTTGTTTGCCGTCGCCGTAAATGGTGATGGCTTTCCCGGTCAACGCTGCGATGATAAACCACGCGATCCACCCCTGGTCTTCGATGCCGAACTGGCGCGGGCCGTAGATGCAGCTCTGGCGAAAGACCACCGTGGGCAGATCGTAGATGCGGGCGTAGTCGCGCACGTACTGGTCGCCGGCGCCTTTGGAGCACCCGTACGGCGAGTGAAAATCCAGCGGGTAGGTCTCCGGGACGCCGTGGGGATAGTCGCGATAAGCGTAGCGCGTCTCGTGCTCTTCGATCACCACGTCGTCCATACCCCCATAGACCTTGTTGGTCGAGGCGTAAATCACGATGGGGCGCTTCTGAGAGGCGCGGGCGGCTTCCAGAACGTTGAACGCGCCGAGGGCGTTGATCTCAAAATCTTCACGGGGATTGACGACCGAGGTGGTGACGGCAACCTGCCCCGCCAGGTGGATGATGGCGTCGGCCTTGGCGGCAGCTTCCCGGATACGTTCCGCGTCGCGCACGTCGGCCTGAATCAGCGTGAAGGCTTGCGGCCCGAATCCGGCGCGCAGCCATTCCACATTGGCGGCGGCGCCGCGCCGGGAAAGATTGTCATACAGGGTCACTTGCTCGCCACGCTGCAACAACCGCTGCGCATAATTGGTGCCGATGAATCCGGCTCCGCCAGTGACAAGGTAGTGCATGTTTATGCCTCCACGAGTCCCGCAAGGTGGGGCCTTGCGCTGAGTGTTGGTTATTCGCTGGGTTTCTTTTCGACGGTTTGCGCCTGGCTGACCAGACTCTTGAAGGAGACGCCCCATACCAGCAGTGTGATCGCGCCCAAGATGATTCCGGCGAGATAGGGCAGCGCGTGGACGACAATGGCATAAGTCACCCCCAGATCGGTAGAAACGCCAAAGCCCCAGGAAAGCGCTGCGGACACTGCCGCGTGGAACGAACCGAGCCCGCCGACTGCCGGAAAGATCATCCCGAACGCGCTGGCCCAGGTCGCCACGATGCTCTGCAGCGCATAGTTGCCGGAAGGGAGAAAGGCGCTGCACGCCTGCATCACCGTCCAGAAGTAGGCCGGGGTGACCACCCACAGCGCCAGCGACCAGAGGATGATGGCGAGGCCCTCGCGCGGGGAGCGCAGGACGGCCAATCCGTCCAACATGCTGCGCAACGGGCGCAGCCAGCGCTCCGGGTCGCCGATGTGCAATTTTTCGAGGATCCAGCGTACGATTTTCTCAACCAAGCCAGGGAAAAAAGCGATCGCCATAAAGACGGCCAGCAGTCCGAGGGCCATCACACCGCTCAATGTGATGGCTAATTGATTGGAAACACCGTTGACATTGCCCGTCGTCACGAACGTGCGAATCCCCTCCACGTAGGGCAACGTCCCCAGCATCATGAAGATGATGAGGACCATGTCCAGCACGCGCTCGACCACAACGACGGAAAGCGCCGCCAACGGCGAAACCGGGCCGCGCAAGCTGGCCGCGACGGCGCGGGCAGGATCGCCGGCGCGCATCGGCAGCACCCCGCTGACCAGATACCCGATATTGATCAAGCCGAAGGCGTCCCACAGCGAGACTTTGCGCCCCAACAGAATGCGCCAGCGTTCCGCCCGGATGAGCAACGTGAGGAAAATCAGTGCGGCGGTGACAAGAATCCACCCCGGATTCACCTGGCGGAGAGCGCCGGCGACTTCGCCGAATTTCACGCCTTTGAGGGCTACGTAGAGCGCTAACGCGCTGAGAATGAGAGTAACGGTGATCTGCACGCCTTTCTTTTTCATAGGGGGCATTATACCATCCAATTGATGGGGTGAAAGCACCGGGCGTATCGTGCGAATATTTTTTTGCCTGACTCGATCCATCCTGAACCCAATCAGTACGACAATCGCGGCAACCTGACCTACGACGGCGACTGGGTCTACGAATACAACTACCCGTCCGGCTTCACCAGCGAGCGCACCGGCGCGACGGGTCTACAATACCTGCGCGCGCGCCGGTACGATCTGGGGAGCGCGCGGGTTCACGCAGGTGGATCCGTTCGCGGGGGTGCTCAGAGCGACAAGGACTCAGCATCCGTATGGCTTAAATAATCTGTTTCCGCCACATCTGGAAGCGCGAACGGCAGTCAGTGTTGGTGTTGCCGGCAAGGATGGTGTGTTGAATGGATATTGCCGGCAGTATCCCCGGTGAGTGGTGGCGGCACCTGCCGTTTTATCGGGATCGTTCGAAGGTGGACAACGATTAGAGATTGGATATCTCTCTTCTCGCGCGCGGGCGCCGCTGGGTCATACCACCACCGCCGGGCGTACTGCCAGAACGGTTCGGTCCGAGGCGCTTGTATGCCAGGCACAATGACGATGTTGTGGGCTTCCACAAAAAACAGGTTGCTGTTCCGCTGTCTGGCCAGACGTCCACTGCGCTAACATTCCAAACATGGCCATAGCTCCCCACGGAGAGGGGTACTCCTCAAAATGCCTGACTAACCCATTTCCCCAGGGATACCGTCGCGCATCCGGCCCGCGCGCGGCCATTTCCCACATTTCCGGCGTCGGTAGGGTGATCGGGATACCCTCGCGGTCGGTCAACGCCGCGCAGACTTGCTGCGCCTGTAGCCAGGTCATTGCGGCGTATTCCGGCATTTCGGGGTACTCGGCGAAGACGGATGCAGGGATCAGCGGTCGCAGGAAATTTGCAGTCACGGGCCAACGGCTGATGAAGAATCCTTCATTGCTACGGTACTGGCGGATAGTGTTGGGCAAAGCCTGTTGCGATCCAAAAGTGAGATTATCCGCATCGCTGCCGAGCCAATGTGCCACCGGCGCTATCCATGCTAACTCCAGGCGTGTACGTTCCAGGTAGAAACGCGTATCCTCGCGCACAACGCCTGCGGGCAGAGCCTCGGGTAAACGGATGACATCCAGGGGCTGCGTCAGCGCGATACTCCAAAGATAGATCTGGTCGTGCCAGCGCGTGGGCAGCCCAGCGACGCAGCGCAGCATGTGGATAGCCATCGTTTCGCGATCTGTTGGCGGTTCCGCCGTGTCCTCTGGAATCTGGCGTTTACCCAAGCATTGCTTCGCCGCCTGGTGCAAATCATGTACGATTCTCAAATCCAGATGACTAAGCCCTTCCTTGCGTGTATGGGGCAAATTCAGCGTATTGATAAGGTCGGCAACCTCTGGAACATGGCTGCGCACAGCGATGATCATGGCAGCGGCGCGCACTTCCCAGTCGGGGTCGCTCAGACCATTTTGCAACATGCGGATTACATTGGCGCGCGGCAAGGTGGTTTCGGCGGGCAACTGGCGGATAGCCTGCCGCCGGCAAAGTGCGGCAAGTCTTTGCCAGGACTGTATAGATTCCGGTGTGTCTAATACTTCGTGGATAAACTGCTTGATTTCGGCTTGGGTTAAGGTAATCGGTTGCATGGATTTCTCTTTTATGGCGCAATAAGCGTCGCGGGGGGAGTGGCATTGACCACCATAATGCCGGACTTCTTCAGAAGCTCTACTGCGCCCTCATCCATGAAAAGCCCTTTGCTGTTCATATAGCGATGGCCCGACTTTTGGATGATGGCCCATCCCTTTCCAGTGGCCAGATTAACTGCAAACTTGTTTATATCTTCGCGTGAGAGTTGGGAAATTACGGTAAGCTCTGAGACATCCAGCGTGTTTATGAGAACCCTATCTTGCGTGATCGTTTTCGACAAGAGCGCCCGTCGCGCCGTTACATTCATATCCATCAACTTGGCAAGGATAGCAGGGGAGTCCGATTGTCCCAAATAGGAGAATCGCTCGAGCAATTGCGTCCGCTCTTTGAGATCCACCTTGAGCAACTTAATCTTTGTTAGCGCGGCTAACTGGCTGAAGGTGCGCAGGTTAAACTCACTCAAGTCTTTGATGCTTTGTTCCAATTGCTGTGTGGTTAAGTCCAACGCCAGCGATTGCGCTTCGTTTTTGGGCAGCGCCAGGAGCTTCTTTTGAGCTTCGGGGGTAAGTTTAAGGGTCTCACGTTTAGCTTCCAGGCTCAGATCACTGAGATAAGCTAGGTCGCGCAGCCCCAAGTTTTTAGCGCATTGCTCCAGTTGCGCTACATCCAGCTCCAGCACTAGCTTTTGGGCTCCGTCATTGTGCTGTAAATACGTGCTTAACATGACTTTTTGGGCTTCCAGGCTCAACGTTAGCGCCTTGTTCTTGGCCGGCGCAGTCAACTTTGTCAGAGAATGGACTTCCAGTGAGGAAAGTGTGGTCAGGACAGTATTTAGCTGCGATATACTTAAGTCATCCAGGAGGTTGTTAACCTGCCCAGTATCGCTTCCTCCGAAAAGTTTGCGATTCCCCACGAGGTTCTTCAACGCCGCCGGCTCCAGACTACCGGCTTTTTGTCGCAACGCGAGATCGTTGACGGCTGCCAGATTTTTCAATCCCTGTGCGTCTAACGTCTCCAGGGCGTTTTTGAACTGCAAGGGATCCAGTGCCAAGAGCAGGGCGCGTTGTTCGTTTGACAGGCTCCCCAGCAGTATTTTTCGCGCAGGTACCGGGAGTTCAGTTACTCGTCTGATGTTTGGTTCAGATAGCGCCAACAAATTTTTGTGCTCTGTTTCGGATAATCCTTTCGCTGACACATCCACATCAGTCGCGCCGCCCATATTCATTTTTGAGATATCTACTCTCAGGATATCTTTCATCTTCGCAAAGTCATCCGGGCTGAGCTCTACCCCTTGCGCCGTATAATATATGTTCTTATCCGGCGCATAGCGGACAATCTCAATGGATTTCTCTCCCCATCCCTTCGCATTCTGAACGAATCCAATGGTCCGCGATGTTAAGAAACCCACAGCCATGTTAAACATTGTCTGGTGCAACCACGTTTCCCAGGGATTAGCATCGGTGCCATCCCACAAGCTTTCTTCCATGGCTTTATTGGCCATCGTCCCGGGCAAGCTGGAGGCGATATCCTCAACGGACTCTGTGATCATTCCACCAAAAAGTCGGGCGACTTTCGTGGGTTTCATACCTTTGCGCACGGCCCACTTGAGCAACTTGCCGTACAACTTGTCGCCTGTACCAAATGTGACCGCTGACATGGCGGCGTCAAGGGGCATTGTGGCTATGTCTATGCCGAAATCCTCAATGCCATAGGAGGCGTCACGGACTGCCCATTTGCTGACAGATCCGACCAATGTGCCTGCAGCGCCGGCAGCAGCACTCCAGGCGGCAACGACGGCCGGCGTCGCGCCGCCGCATGTGAAGGCAATGATGAGTACAGAGACCAATATCCCCACAGCGGTGGAGACGGCTTCGGCGGTTGCGTCAAGGTCCGAGCGGAATGCAGAGATGTCCTGCTCGGCGTAGCCGCAGATGCGGTCGAATTCCTGCTCCAGCGTGATGAGCTTCTCTTTCAGAGGGCTCAGTTCGGCGCTCTTTATTGCTGGGGACTTATCCTGATCGGCTTCCAGCGTTTCGACAGCTTCTTTGGTCTTCACCCATTCATCGTATACGGCTTTTGCGTCTTTGCGCGTTTGGTTGAGCACATCCTCGGACTCTACGACAAAAAATCGTCCAAATCCGGTTGAGCCATCGCCCGCATAGGCGTAGTTTTGGAGCAATCCTTCGGAACTCTCTCCTGCTCCCAGCTCGTAATCGCCAAGTTCGTAGGAGATCTTCTGTTGCATGAGCAACCATTTCTGTTCCATAGTCTTGGGCTGCCCCTGGAGCAGGAGGTGGACCACTTCAAATTCATCACGCCCGCTCAGATCTCCTTCGAGGGCGTCTTCCAGGGATTCTCCATAGTTCTTTTTGTATTCTTCCTTGATCTGTTGGATTTCTGCCGCCGATTTGCCCGCAAGGACTTCCCTGATCTTGGCCTCATTGGTGCCGGCGCCGTGCATCGCATAATATAATTCCTGCACGTCCGTAATATGCCCATGTCCGGCCCAAAGTTTTTCCAACAACTCGTCGTTCCCAGAGAGGGAATTGGTGTTGGCCCCCAATAGAGCGCCAAAATCACCCGATTCCAGGTAGCTATTGTAGGGACCGACCGTGTTCATTGCAGGAGTAGGGATGCCCTCGGGGCTGCAAGAAGGGTGGCTCATCTCCTCCATTTCATTTTGTTGCGCCCAATAACCCTTGTAATTTGCGTCGAAATTTGCTTTCAGGGCGTCCTGGTTGCCGATAGCGCGTTTCTCGACCGTCCCTTCCAGGTCTTTCTTCTTGGTTTCCCACTCGACGTTGAATTCGTCCAGTCGTCCCTCCGCGCGCAACCGTGTTTTCAGTTTGAGCATTTCGTCGCGGTAGACTTCTTCTTGGGCTCGTTCGTATTGCGCGCGTACGGCTTTGATGGCGTCAGGGTTGCTCCCGCCATCGCGTATATCATCCTGGATTTTGGCCGCGTCGATTGCGGCAGGGTCATAATCGGCCAGACCGCGCACCAAGTTGTAGTCGTCGTCGGCGGTTGATTTGTCTCTATTGGCCGGGTCAATGCCGTACTCGTCCGCCATGTCATCGCGTAATCCGGTTCCTATGGCGCTTTTGTAGCCTGCCTCAACCTCCTGGTTGCGTTCACGGATGGCCGTGTATAGTTCTTCTGTGTTTAATCCTTTTTCTTTGGCTAACGCTTCAACTTCCTCGCGATTGAGATTATAAACGGCCTCGATTTCATCCTCATCTGGACCCCAGAAACCGGTTAGCGCGTCATTGATGGCGATGGCGTCGGCTTCTCTTGTCTTGCCGCTCAGCAAGGCTTGGGCGCGTTCCAATTCCGTTCCCCGCATGTCTCCTTCCAGAGCCTCATCCAGGGATTCTCCATAGCGTTTCTCGTATGCCTGCTTAATTTTTGCAATCTCGTCAGGTTGCTTGTTTCGCAGGGTTTTCCACACCAGTTCTTCGTTGGTCCCCAGCCCGGCGATGGCGTCATGGAGTTCTGCTGCGGCGCGATCTTCTGCTGAAGCGCCTTCCATCAAGGCCTGGGCGCGATCCATTTCGCTGGAGTCCAGGTCGGAATCCAGATCCTTATCCATATCGCGATCATAGATGTGAGCATACGCACCGCGTATTGCACGCCACTGTAACTGGCTATAATTACCGCCCATTGCGGCAAAAAGCCCTTCTTCATCGGTGCCCCACCAACTGGATATAGCGTTGCGTATCTGGCGCGCGACCATCTCCGGATCGCAGGACGGCGTCTGTGTGAGTGCAATTTGCTTCAGCACTTCCCAATCTTCTTTGGGATCAAGCGCTTCGACTTTGCGTTTGATGGTCTCCTGCAATCGTCCGGCGCCTCCTACCATGATGCTGATCATCTGCGCGGCGCCGGCTGGCCATGTGTCTATCTTGCTCACGCCAGAGCGTAAAAAGTTACTCACCAGATCGCGCAGTTCATTTTCGGCGCGCATGCTCTCGATCGCTTCCTGCTTTGCCTGTTCGCGCCCCACAACCGTGAAAGTTTGTTCGAGCAACGATGAGAACATGCCTTGTTTCTTTTCTGGCGCGTTCTCTTCTTTCCAGACCTGTAATTCGCCCTCTACCTCAGCCGCCTTTTGCTGCAATTGTTCGGCAAACGCTTGATCTTGTGCCCGGACCGCTTCCTGTAGTGTTTTCAGCTCTGCCTCAACCGCCAGAACGTTGGTACTGGCCCATTCAAACAATTTTTCATCAGTATTCGATGGTGAGTCGCCGTCCGCTGAGATTTCTTCAGAGAACTGGCCGGATTGTTTTGCTTTCACGACCATCTGATAGAAGCCGCTTTTGCTTGCGGCGAGGCTTTGTATAGCGGTTAAATACTGGTCGGATTGATTTTCCTGTGTGACAGTCGCTTCTGCGACCCGCCGGTCCAGGTCGGCGAGCGCTTCGTCGTAGGGGGTTTGTGGGTCAAGCAAGCCGTTTTGGTTGATCCCGGTGTCAGCAAAAATTACACCAAATTCAGAAAATAGTTGTCTGAGAATTTGGATCTGTTCACCGGCTTTTTCATTGACGATAGTTAGCAAATCCTCGTCGGATGTGATCTCAGGCATACCTTTTAGCAAACCTACCGGATAGGTGCTTTCTGCCGCCACTTCGATGGATAGCGAAGCATTGATGCTCTTCTGGATGCATTCCGGTAATTGTTGTATTTTTTGATTGAGCGTCTCATCCAGCACTAACTGCTCAACAGTCTCAGCTGTTTTTTCCAGCGTCGCATCCATGTCTTCAACGTTTTCTTGACTGACGGAGTTTTGAGCCGTGCTGAGCGCGCTGTTAAGGCCTAGCGCTTGTTGCTTTGCATACTCGTAGATCGCTGTCCCTTCGGCAAAAGGCGCATTATCGAGACTGAGAGGGGGAAGTGTCCAGTTTTCGATCCCCAACCGTTGCGGGGCATATCCGCTGGCATCATCCAGGAATCTCGTAAGAGAAACATCCACCATATCTTTAGGGGACAGTTCAGGTTTCTTTTCCTCGCCGTTTTTGGGGGTGCGTTGCACCACAGGTTTTGTTTGGCGTTGAGCCTGGGCCGTTTGGGTCGTCGCTTCTTCGTTCTGTTGCCCGGATTCCGTTTGTGGCGCACCCCCTTGCTGCATCACATGGGTCAATTCATGCGCCATTAACTGTCGCCCCGCCGTGGTGCCGGGTTGGTATTCGCCATCGTTAAATGCAATGTGCGATCCCACTGTATAGGCGCGTGCGCTCAAATCCTCGGACGTTTGTGCGGCGTCGGCGTCGGTGTGTACCCGCACCGCGCTTAAATCTGCACCCATCCGCGGCTCGAAGAACGCGCGTTCAGCTTTCGGCAAGGGCTGCCCACCTTGTTGCATACTGCCGATACGTGATTCCATCTCCGCATTGACGGTTTCGCCCGCTGGGGATTGTCCTGCTGCGGACAAATTCGGCGTCGCACGCTGCACTGCTTGCTTACCGGTTCCCTGATCCTCTTCGGTGTTGTCAGAGGGCGTCCCGCCGGCGAACGCTGACATCCGCATCACGCTGGCGGCGACTTGATCGGCTTCTTGTTCATATACATCTTGTGGACTACTGACGCTTAATTTGGTTTGAATAGTCGGAGATTTCTTCTGTGCCGTGTTCCTTACATTTTTGACGCCGTTTAAAGCGCGTTGTAAATGTTGGTTTCCAGCCATACGCCCAAGTCGAGAGGCATATCTTTGTTGTTGGATGGTTTGGATATGGTCGCCGCCTAAGTAGGCAGCTTGCACATCTATAGCGGTTTCGTTGGCCGGGAAATTTTCTTCTACTATGTCGGCAGTCATGCCTGGCAAGGTAGAGGACTTCTCTGATGTCGGCTTTACGTCGGGTCTTTGTTGCGGTTTTTTTTCTGGCACAGCTATCTCCTTATTCATCTCTTTGCATGCGTTTAGTTTTGTAAGTAACGGTGCTGTCAGTGGTGACAGCAGGCTAACGCCACAGAGAAATGGAAACTTTATTGCTGGTGTGCTACGCCCGCCAACGATAAAACCCTATCGAAACTCTCTTATGACCTGGGCGCGCAGCGGATAAGGTGGATTGCTCACAAAACCAAACGGGTACAAATCTTTTTGCTGATCTATGGAGCACGAACATTGCCGACTATACTATGTCTAGGCGCGATGTCAAGTGCAACGGGCCTACGATGCCCGCGGACAAAACTTGCGCGCTGGTATAATCTGGAGAGCTTTCGGCGCATTTGGAATACTTCTTCCAACTTATGTATGGAACCCTGTTGAAGTTCATACGGCGACATCGGAATTATTCTGGAATCGGGGAAACTTCGCATTGCCAGTAGTTGGTAAAACCTTTTGGGGTGGTGCAACATCATGGATTGAAGAATATCTCAAATGCGGACAATCGCAGTAGGAGAGAGAATGGAAGGGGAATTGCACGAAGCAATAGGCACCGGTTTTTTATGGGCGTCTGGTATCGCATTGGCTTTGTGATTAATCATCCAATGTTTCGTGTGAGAAACGAAGTCTCGCGATGAGTAAGATAAAAATAGCGCGGGGAGCGCCAACTCCCCGCGCTATTTTTTGCCTCGCACCTCCAAACGGGTGTACAATTTCCGTGTCGCCGGTAAAATCCGATACCGTCGAACCTTGACCATCGAAAGCAGCGGCTCACGGCAGAGGCCCGGCGATCAATCGCCGGGTACGATCCCACGCCCTGTGAACAGGGCTTCCAGAAGTCCCGTTATGGAGCCGGAAGGTCCGTAACGGCCCGGCACACTCCGCTTCTTCAGCCCAATGGGCTTGGTGGGTTTAGCGCCAGGGTTTCAACCCGGCGTCTTCGTTGTCGCACCCACCTAGAGGGTGGGCCGCAACGTTTTGATCGGTATCTGTGCCGCTCACGCACAACAGGCGTAAGCGAGCTATTTTCGAAGGAGGAGACGCAGATGGGAATTTTAGGATTGCTGTTGGAATTACTGATTCAGATTTCAGGTTTCGCTATTGTCGGTGGCCTCGTCTATTTCCTCACTAGCGCACTGCGACTGCGGTATCGAAGTTGGACACTCACGAACGCACGAGCGTCCGCGTTGTGGGCAATTGCGGCTGTTATGGTCTGGTGTACTGCGTTTGTCGGTTTGGCTGGGCGACTATCTCCGGCAGAAATTGCCTCGCCGTCTGTTCGCGAATACGATGTCGCAGAAGTGTTGACAAAACTTATCGTGTATGCGGTCTTTGTCGCCCCTTCTTTGTTGTTGATGTGGCTGCGAAAGGAGCCACCAGCCAGCGCAGGCGTTTCAAAGCAAAACCTGGGCGGATCCCTGATTGTTGGATCTGTGCTGGCGGCGATTATTGTACTTTTGACCATCTTAGGGAATGGTCGTAGTATGGGGCAGGTTATTGGCGGGCTTGGGATCAGAAACTTCTGGGCGCTCTTTTCCTATGCGATTGTGGGTTTTGGCGAAGAATTTGCATTCCGGGGCTACCTGCAAAGCCGTCTCGTTATCTGGCTGGGGCGATGGCGAGGATGGGTGGTGTCGTCTGTTTTGATGGCATTGGCTCACGTTGTAAGTCGCGTAGTGTTTCAGGGTGAGCCTGCGATAGATGCGTTTTTCGGTTCATTGAGCATAATTCCGGTCAGTTTGTTTTTGGGGTACGTTATGTTGCGTACCGAGAACGTCGTTGCGCCTGCATTGGCTCACATGTTTGCCGATTGGATTCTCACCTTGGGGTAGTTTTGTAGCACTGATGGGTGTACTCGTGGGCGGTTCCTTGTTGCCCCTTTGTGTATTCGCGAGAGTGTTCGGGGATGCCATTGTCAGTTTCATCGTTTCTCCTTTTGTAGACAAAGCCCAAAACCTGGAATATACTGGGAATGGTTAGTGTCATTCATACCATTCAGCATGGGATACAGGAGGTATGCGCAATGAAGCAAGAATTTTGCCTGGGTCCGGGAGAGAGTCTGATCCTCAACGCTCCCAACGCCGGCTCCGCTTCTTCTCAAAAGAGCGTAACCCTTGCCTACAACGACACGGTGGTGGTGGCGGTCACGCCCCCTCCCGTTTTGGGGCATTCCATCTCCGTGCCGTGGGTGGACGTGCGCGCGCAAATGCCGGTGAATCCAAAGCCGGACGCCGCATGGCTGGTTGAACAGGGCCGCAGCGGTTGGTGGAAGCGCGCGCTCGATCAGATCAACGGCATCACGCTCCATCACACGATGACCCACGACATGATGGCGTGCGCCCGCTACATCACCCGCCCGGTCAAGCAGGGCGGCAAGGGGTATCCGACGACGCAATATGCTTTTTGGGTTCAGGCCGACGGTATGATCAAATACTGTGTTGATCTAACCGAAGCCCCCTGGCACGACCATTGCGGCGACGAGAACACCCACGTCGCGGTCGGCATCGCGGGTGAATGGGATAAGGTGTCGCCGCCGCAAGTTCAGCTGGCGGCGACGGCCAGACTGGCGGCGTACTTGATGCAATGGCTGAATATTCCACTTGAAAACGTCGAGGGCCATCGCGAGTGGTCTGCGCGCCACACCGGCACGCCGCAAACGGCCTGTCCGGGTTGGTTGACGGGCGGCTGGCGCGCAAAATTTTTTGACACACTGAAAGTCGAACTCGAACCGGCCACTTTGTCGTTTTCCGCGCCTGGCCTGGCCCCTTCCGCAGAAGACGGTGCGGCAGAAGCGATTCTTGCAACTCACGATGAGGGCCGCTGATTCAATCCCATAACAAAACGCTCCGCCAGCAAGGCGGAGCGTTTTGCGGAAGTATCGTAGTTTTCTGAAAGTCACCCGATTTTATAAAGTGTTTAGGTCAGCGCGTGTTGGACCTCATTGAAAATTTGCTGGGGTGCTTCATGGCCCGCTTTGGACCCCTACGACCTTCCTTTCTCCCGAAACTTGCACAAATCTGAGCGACGCTCGATTTGCCGTTCGGCGCATTCGGACAGGGGAGTTCACCGTTCTGTTTCTTCCCCTCCCACGATAGTAAACGTGCGCCCGGAAGTCGTCGCCGGCCACGGGATGCTTGCCTGTGCGGTGACGGTCGGCGGGGACACGCTGTACCCTGGCAACGCCGGCATCTGCGGCGTGACCACGATGACGGGCGGCGCAGCGGATGGCGCGCTGGGAGCGACGGTCTGCGGCTGGCGATTCATTTCGCGCCGCAGCATCAGCCAGGCCAGCCCCAACGCCGGAACCATCGCGACGATGCCAACCCCCAGTCCGATGAGCAGCGCCAACGAGTCGTCGCTCAGGCGTTGGGTGACGATGACCACCAGTGTGATCACAGCGACCGCGCCCACGAGCAGCACGAAACGCCCCAGTCGGTTGCGGATCGGTTCACGATTTTCCATTTTCACCATCCTTGCCCTCAGTCGAGAGCCGATAAATCCCAGATTATTTTGCGCGCTCAGCCCGCGTTCGGTTGAGGAAGTGCGCGAATTCCTGTCCTGATTGCCCCGGCTAGGGTCTCCTGCAATTCACTTTCCTCGATATAAGCAACCTGAAACCGCAACGGGGCGTCGCCGCCGGCCACCGCCAGGAAATCGCCGTGCCCGTTGAGCAGATGCGCCTGAGTTCCGGCGCGCCCGCTGGCCACCCTCGCGTCATCCGCCGAAACCACCCGCCCCACCAGCCGCAGCGGAAAGTTGGCGCGCATCAGGCCGCTCAGCACCGCTGAAGAAGGCCGTTGCGTGGCGGCGATCAGGTGAATGCCGGCCTCGCGCCCCCGTTGCAACAGGCGCGTCAACGCTTCGTTCAGCGCAAAGCCGCCTTGCATGACCAAATCCGCCAGTTCGTCAATAAAAACCACTACGCGCGGCGCCACGGCGCCGGTCGCGCCATCGGGCGTCTCGCCGCGCTGGTCGCGAATTTCCATCACCCGCACCAAAGACCCCAGGACTTCGGCGGCTTCTGCAATGTCCTTTACCGGCGGGCGCGACAGATGCGGCATTCCTGCCAGCGCTCGAAAGGTGCGATTCTTCGGGTCAATGCAGACCATCCGCAGCACATCCGGCCGGTGGGCCAGGGCCAACGAAACGGCCATGCTCCGCATCAACACCGATTTGCCCGATCCCGTCGTTCCTGCGACCAGAATGTGCGCCACATCCGGCGAAGAAAGCCGTACCAACAACGGGACGCCATCTTCCGTCAGCCCCAAAAGCGCCGTCGCCGCCGGCAGCGGCATCACCGATTGCAGCAAAGCCAACAAGTTCAGCGATTGCGGATCGGGATTGGCAAACTCCAGCACAATGTTGTCGGCGTCCCGCGCAATGCGCAAATTGGGCACGCGCAACGCCAACGCCAGGTCATCCGCCAGCCGCCGGATGGTCGCAAAGCGCGTGTGCGGCGCAGGGTTGAGGAAAAACCGGATCAACTGCGGCCCCACCATGCCACCCGTCACTCGACCCGGCGAGCGGTGGGCGGCCAACACGGCTTCCACACGATCAGCTTGATATTCGAGATAGGGTTGCAATGCGCGAGCCATTGGGGGTCCCTCCTTTGCGGCAAAATTCGAGCAGCAATCAATTCCGCCATTAGAACGTATGTTCTAATAATACCTGATAATTCACGGTTTGTCAAGAACGAAAAAGGAAGGGGGGCGTTTTAATTCCTGGGCAAACCACGGTAGGGGCGAGGC
>DAOUFX010000182.1:0-6277 GCA_034429675.1 Anaerolineae bacterium
CACACGGAGTACCGTGTGCGAAAAACACCCCCCCTTACCCTGGCCGTCGAAGGCGACTCCGGACTTTCAACTTTTTAACTTTTGACTTTCGACTATTTTCAGAGGAGGCACAATGTACGAAACACAGAAACCCAACCGCTATGCGCTGCTTCGCATAATCCTTGCCCTCGTTTTTTTGATTCCAGCGGGAATCGTTGCGCCGCCGGCATCGCCGGCCCTGGCTGCGCCGGATGAATCCCCGTCCGGCCCCGGCGTGTGGACCAGCGACGGGCCTTACGGCGGCAACATCCAGGATATCGTTTTCTCTCCCGGCTTCGCCGAAGACCACACCGTCTTCGCGGCCACGACCCAGGGGGTGTTCAAGTCTACCAACGGCGGGGACAGCTGGATCAAAGCCACCCAGGGCCTCTCGCCGACCCACGTAACCGCGCTGGCAATCGCGCCGGATTCCACGCTGTTTGCGGGCACGCCCGGCGGGGGCATCTTCAAGTCGCTGGATGGCGGGATAAGTTGGGCGGCGACCAACGCCGGCCTGGCCGATTTGAACGTCAACACCCTGGCCGTCGCGCCCACTTACCTGCTCACACCGACGCTGCTGGCCGGGACAATGGAGCGGTTGTATTACTCCGGCGACGGCGGCGCAACCTGGGAGTACAGCGGGCAAATTGACAGACCCTACGGCATTTCCAAGCCGTTGATCCATGACATTGCTTTCTCGCCCGACTATGCCGGTGATGCGACGGTGTGGTTGGGCACGACCGCCGGGCCGCGGCGCTCTGACCGAGGCGCGCGAAAGTGGGTAGGGCCGACGCCGCGTTCTGAGCATAGCGCAATCTACGACGCGCCGAATGAGCGGATGATTGTCTTTGGCGGGGCCGATGCTCATAACAAAGAGCTTGACGAAGTTTGGGCGCTGGATCTGAGCACGCCGGGGAGTGAAACCTGGACGCAATACAACCCGGCAGGAACGTTGCCGGCGGCGCGGTCTTGCCATAGCGCGATCTACGACGCAGCGAATGAGCGAATGATCGTCTTTGGCGGGTACGGTGCTCAAGGCGAAAGGTTTAGCGACGTTTGGGCGCTGGACCTGAGCACGCCGGGAGCCGAGAGCTGGACGCAACTCAGCCCGGCAGGAACGTTGCCAGCAGCGCGCAGTTACCATAGCGCAATCTACGACGCACCGAACGCGCGAATGATCGTCTTTGGCGGGAGTGACGCCGATTACGAAAGATTGAACGATGTCTGGGCGCTGGATTTGAGCGCGCCGGGAGCCGAGAGCTGGACGCAACTCAGCCCGTCAGGAACGCCGCCGGCGGCGCGTTCTGAACATGGCGCAATCTACGACACATCAAATGGACGGATGATCGTCCTTGGCGGGTTCGATGCTGGGCGCGAGATTAACGATGTTTGGGCGCTGGATCTGAATACGCCAGGGGCCGAGACCTGGATTGCTCTCAGCCCGTCGGGAACGCCGCCCTCACCGTATTATGGATACAAAAGCGTCATCTACGACGCGCCGAATGAGCGGATGATCATCTTTGGCGGATGGGGCGATCGGGAATACCTCAACAATACCTGGGCGCTGGATTTGAGCGTGCCAGGAGCCGAAGCCTGGACCACACTCGATTTGTCGCCGTCGGCGCGTTCTGAGCATAGCGCAATCTACGACGCGCTGCATGAGCGGATGATTGTCTTTGGCGGATGGGGTCGCGGCAGGGTTCTTGACGATGTCTGGATGTTGGACTTGAGCACGCCGGGGGGCGAAACATGGGCCACCTTCAGTCTGGCAGAAGTGCTGCCTGACGTGCATATCGGCCATAGCGCAATTTATGACGCGCAGAATAAACGAATGATCATCTTTGGCGGGACTGACGTTAATTACGACAGTCTTAATGATGTCTGGGCGTTGGACTTGAGCACACCGGGGCTCGAGACCTGGACTTTTCTCAATCCGCTGGGAACGCCGCCCACGGAGCGCAATATCCATCACGCAATCTACGACGCGCAGAACGAACGGATGATCATCTTTGGGGGAATCGATAGTTTTGAGAATGCCCTCAACGACGTTTGGGCGCTGGACTTGAGCACGCCGGGAGCCGAAAGCTGGAGCCAACTCAGCCCCTTAGGGACGCCGCCTGTGGCGCGCCTGTGGCATAGCGTGATCTATGATGCATCGAATGAACAAATGATCGTCTTTGGCGGGGTTGACGCTAGTATAGATCCTCTCAACGATGTCTGGGCGCTGAGTCTGGCGACTCCAGGGAGCGAAACCTGGACCCAACTCAGCCCGTCGGGCGCGCCGCCTGAAGCGCGCTATCGGCATAGCGCAATCTACGACACGCAGAATGCGCGAATGATCGTCTTTGGCGGGACTGGTACTACTCCCCCCTTCCTTAACGATGTCTGGGCGCTGAGTCTGGAGACTCCAGGAGGCGAAACCTGGACCCAACTTACTCCGTCAGAAACGCCCACAGGGCGTGGCTTCCATAGTGCGGTCTACGATGCGCAGAATGCGCAGATGATTGTCTTCGGCGGGCATAGCAAAGCTAATCCCCTCAACGATGTCTGGGCGCTGAACCTGGGTGCGCCGGGGAGCGAAACATGGGCTCAACTCAGCCCGCTAGGAACGCCGCCCACAGCGCGCTATGTCCACAGCGCGATCTATGACGAATCCAATCAACGTATGATCGTCTTTGGCGGAGAAGAAAGCGAAAACGAGGTCTGGGCGTTGGATCTGAGCGCGCCAGGACAGACCTATTGGAACGTACCCAACAATGTTTGGAGCGTAGCATTGTCCCCTTCCTTTTCTGCCGATGGCGTGGCATTGATCGGTACCTCTGCAGGCATTTTACAATCGGTGGATGGCGGGGAGTCCTGGACCCCCGGAAACGCCGGTATCCCTACCGGCATTACAGCTCAAACGTTGGCCTTCTCTCCGCATTACTCCACCGATCACACCGTGTTTGCGGGTACTGGGGCGGGTGTCTACCGCTCAACCAACGCCGGCATAACCTGGACAGCGGTGAACAACGGCATGGAAATCATCGAGGCGCAGGCTTTAGCCGTCTCTCCCTCCTACCAGAATGACCGTACCGTGTTTGCCGGCACCAGCAGTAGTCTATACCGGTCCCCTAACAGAGGGACGAGTTGGGTCGCTGCCAACGTAGGGTTGGTCGCAGTTAACATGCAACGGGTCGCCATTTCTTCCGGTTTCCCCACCGATCACACCGTCTTTGCAGCAGGGGAAAGCGGCGTCTACAAATCTACCGCAGCCGGCGCGCTGTGGACCGGCGTCAACAATGGCCTCACGACGCGCCAGGTCTATGACATTGCGCTCTCCCCCGGTTACTCCGGCGACCAAACCCTCTTTTCGGCGACCGATGACGGAGTTTTCCGCTCCGGGGACGGTGGTAGCGGCTGGACCCGGTTCAGCAACGGGTTGGAAGCCGGCCACGTGAAACATCTGGCCCTGTCCCCACAATTCGCCACGGATCGTAGCCTGTTCGCCGTCGTGGCTGACGGCAAAGATGTACAACGCTCGACCGATGCCGGCGGGAGTTGGTCATCGCCTGAACTGCACAGGTTGACCGCAAATGACATTGCGCTATCGCCAAACTTTGGCACCGACCAGCGCGCCTGGTCGGCGGCGCAGACGGGGTGGTTAGCCACTACCGGAGACCAATCCTGGCAGGGCTGGCCGTCAGGATGCGCTAGCCACAGCGCGATCTATGACGTGGCAAATGAGCGGATGATCGTCTTCGGCGGCGGCAACGGTGGCTACCTGAACGATACCTGGGCGCTGGATCTGAGTGCATCAGGAAGCGAAACCTGGATGCTTCTCAACCCGCTGGGGCCGTCGCCCGCGGCGCGGCAAAAGCACAGCATGATCTACGATGCGGCAAATGAGCGCATGATCCTCTTTGGCGGGAATGACTACGATAACCAGGGACTGAACGATGTCTGGGCGCTGGATCTGAGCACGCCGGGGGCCGAAGCCTGGATCCAACTCAACCCGTCAGGGACACTGCCGACATCGCGTTATGCCCATAGCGCAGTCTACGATGCGACAAATGGGCGGATGCTCGTCTTTGGCGGATGGATTAAAAACGACGTCTGGGCGCTGGACTTGAGTACGCCGGGGAGCGAGACCTGGACCCAACTCAACCCTTCAGGGACACTGCCGGCATCGCGTTATGCCCACAACGCAATCTATGACGCACCCAATGAGCGGATGATTATCTTCGGCGGAATCGCCGGCGGCTACCCCAACAACGATGCCTGGGCGCTGGATCTGAGCGCGCCGGGGGCCGAAGCCTGGACCCAACTCAGCCCGTCAGGGACGTTGCCTGAGGCGCACATTTGGTATAGCGCGGTTTACGATGCGGCGGATGAGCGCATGATCGTCTTCGGTGGATATAATACCGAAAACGACGTCTGGGCGCTGGATTTGAGCACGCCGGAGGCCGAGGCCTGGACGCAACTCGGCCTATCAGGCGCATTGCCATCAGATCGCTACAGGCATAGCGCGATTTACGATGCGGCGAATGAACGCATGATTGTCTTTGGCGGCGAATATCCCCATGACCACTATCTTAACGATGTGTGGGCGCTGGATCTGCAAGCGTCGCCCTCCTGGGCACAATTGCCCACAGATGCCGCTATCCTCGACAGCCAGGACTACTTCAGCAATCAGGCGGTATCGCTCCTGGTGGCCTCCCCCGGCTTCACCACCGACCACACCCTCTTCCTGGTCAGCGCCGACCAGCTCTATCACACCGCCGATGCCGGCGCCAACTGGGATCTCCGCGCGACCCTCACCGGTGCCACCGACCTCATCCTCTCCCCCACCTACCCCGCCGACCACACGCTGTACGCCGTCGCCGCCGGCGACGTCTACCAATCCCCCGACGAGGGCGTCACCTGGACGGCGCTCAGCTCAGGGCTGGCAGCAAATACCCTGGGCATCGCCCAAGACGGGCAATCCCGCACGCTGTTCGCCGCCACTGCCAACGGTGTGTGGCGCTATACCTTCCCCGCGCCGGAAAACGTGCGCACCCTCATCCTCACCCACCAGGGGCGTATGCGCGACCGCTACGGCGCGGCGGCGGACGATCTTCTGCAGAATCTCTACGCCCTGGCCGAACACCCGGCGGTCGCCGGCCTGGTGGTTGACCTGGGCGACGCCAGCGCCTACCCGGATGTGGCCGCCGCCTACGCCGCCTGGGACGCCTCTTCGCCTCCCGGCACGCTGCTCCTGGGCGACACGGCTCTGGCCAATCAGGTCGCCCTGGCCATCCGCGACGTGGTCGGCGCCTACGTGGCCGCCTACCCCAATCTGCACTACCTGGTCCTGGCCGGCCACGACGAAATCATCCCCTTCCACCGCCTCCCCGACGGCACCGCCGCCGAGGCCCTCCCCTACGCCGGCTACGCTCCCATCACCGGCACCGTCGCCCTGGCCCTCGCCGAGGGGCTCACCCTCTCCGACGATCCCTACGCCAGCCTCCACCCGCTCACCCTTCCCGACGGCAACCAGCTCTACGTCCCCGACCTCGCCGTGGGCCGTCTGGTGGAATCCCCCGCCGACATCATCGCCGCCATTGACGCCTTCTTGCTCCGCAGCGAGGTCAACGAGCACGCCCTCGCCTTCGTCTCCGGCGCGGACTACGCCCTGATGGACGGCGCCTTCGCCATCGCCGGCGCCCTCCGCGCCGGCAACCTGGCAACCGCCGAACTCATCGGCAACGACTGGACCGCCTCCGACCTGGCGCTCCCCTTCCTGGCCCAGGAACACGACCTCGTCTCGCTCAACCAGCACGCCTACCACGACAAGCTGCTTGCGCCGGACAACACCTACATCACGCCGCAGGACATCCTCAGCGCCGCCGCCGATCTGAAGCAAACGCTGGTCTTCGCCAACGGTTGCCACGCCGGACTCAGCCTGCCCGACGGTCCGAATGGCAGCCTGGGCCTGGACTTCCCGCAGGCCTTCGCCCGGCGCGGTGCGCCCTTCCTGGGCAACACCGGCTACGGTTGGGCCACCCGCTACACCGTCGGCCTCACCGAGCGCCTCGCTCTCTATTTCTCTCAAGCCCTCGCCCACTCGCCCGGCAGCTCCACTACCATTGGCCAGGCCCTCCGCGATGCCAAACGCCGCTACTACCTCGCCGCCTGGCGCTTCGACGCCTACGACGCCCAGGTGCTCAACGAAATGACGCTCTACGGCCTGCCGATGTACGCGCTCTCCACCCCCATCGCCCCCGCCCGCGCTGCGGAT
>DAOUFX010000183.1:0-5467 GCA_034429675.1 Anaerolineae bacterium
CCCTTTTTTATATTCCCCTTGTTGTGGTCATAGGTGGGGCTGTTACTTCTCATCATTGGATTGGCCGAAAAATACCGCTACCGCCGCAAATTCCGTCGTGTGGCAGCCGCCCGGCAGCGAGCGGATGATCTGTTGTCCGTAGCGTTTGGTCAGCACACGCGAGTCCAGCAGCGCGATGACGCCGCGATCGGTCTCCGCGCGGATCAATCGCCCGGCGCCCTGGCGCAGCGTCAGGATGGCCGTCCCTACCTGTAATTCCTGGAAAGGGTTGCCGCCCCGTTGCCGGATCAGCTGCTCGTGACGTTGCACCACCGGGTCCTGAACCGGCTGGAACGGAATCTTGTCGAGGATCACCAGCGCCAGCGCGTCGCCGGGGATGTCAATGCCTTCCCAAAAGCTGCGCGTGGCAAAGATGACGGCGTTGCCCGCCGCCTTGAATCTGGCGACGATCTCCGGCTGGGGCAGTTCTCCCTGGCAGAAGCACGGGTAATGCGCCTCCAACGCCGGCGCCAGCTGCGTGTAGAGCTGCGCCATGCGCCGCCGGCTGGTGCAGAGCACCAGAGCGCGTCCCCGGCTGGTCTCCACCAGCCGTTGCACCTCGCCGGCCAGCCTGGCCGCGTACATCTCTTCCTCATCGTCGTAGGCCGGTTCCAGCCCCCACGGCGTGTACAACACCATCTGTTGCGCGTAGTCGAACGGGCTTGCCAGCGTCGCCGTCAATAGCTCCGGCGCATCGGCCACGCCCACCTGGCGGCGGAACCAGTCCAGGTTGCGGTCTATGCCCAGGGTGGCGCTGGCGCAGATGACTCTGGGCCACGGCTCGAACAGCTTGCGCGCCAGCGCCTCCGCCGCCTCCAGCGGGCGGCGCTGCGCCTGGTAGGCGCGCGGGTCCTGGAGCGGCAGCCCGGCGTCGAAATCGCAAAAGCGGATGTGATCCTCCGGCTCCGGGCGCGCCAACGCTTCCAGCGTCGCCGTCAGCTCGGCGCTCTGGTTGCGCAGCGTGTCCAGTTCTGCGTTGTCTTGCGTTTTGGCGCGGCGTCCCAGCTCGTCCTGGATACGCTTCAGCGCTTGCCACAGCGCCAGCCCTTCCTGAATCTCGCCCTGCAAGGCCCAGCGATTGGCCGTCTCTGCCTCCGCGTCCGCCGGGCGTTGCCCCGCGACGGCGCGGAAAAAGGTATCGTAAGACTCGCGGGCTGCTTCCAACAGCCCATCTTCCGCCGCAATCTCGCGCGTCAGCTTGTGATTGACGAACCCCCAGAACAGGTCGTGTTCCAGCAGCAGCGTGAGCGTGTTGATGGCGTAGTTCATCAGCTGGTGCGCTTCGTCCACCACCAGAATTGGACGCACTGCCAGTATCTGGTTTTCGGAGAGCAGGGCGTTGTAGCACAGAAGCGCGTGGTTGGTTACCACCAGATCGGCAGCCGCAGCTTCGCGCTTGGCGCGCTCGTAGAAACAGTGGGTGAAACGTTCGCACTTGTGTCCGGCGCAATCGCGGTTGTTCACCGTCAGCCGGGCGACGAGGTCCGCCGGCAGCGCCATGCGCTCGCAGTCGCCGGTAGGCTCGGCTTGCAAGGCGCGCTCGACCAGCTCAAGCTCCTGATCCATCCCCGGCAGCCAGCGCTGCCGGCGAAAGGTCTCCAGGCGCAGCACGCACAGGTAGTTGCTGCGGCCTTTGAGCAATGCGGCCTTGAACGGGCGGGGCGCGATGCGGCGCAATTGGGGAATATCCTTGTCCCACAACTGGTTCATCAGCGCCTTGTTGGACGTGCTGACGATCCCCGGCGCGCCCGACCAGAGAATGGGGATCAAATAGGCGAACGACTTGCCGATGCCGGTGCCGGCTTCGATGATCGCGTGTCGCCCCGTCTGCAGGGATGCGCGCACCAGCGCCGCCATCTTTATCTGCCCCGCGCGCGGGCGATAGCGCTCGCCGAGCAACGACGCCACCGCGCCGCCCGCCGCAAACACCGCATCCAGCGCCGGGCAGGCGACAGGCTTGCGCATCTCGGCGGTGAGGAGAGCGGCGGCCTCCGCCGTGGGATTGGCCGGCGGCAGGATTTCGGACGCGGCTTCAGGCGGCGGCGCAACCGGCGGCGTGTCCTGGGCGGTTGCGACTTGCGGCGCGGCTTCAGTCTTGAACAGCTTGCTGCGTCCGCGCTTGCGGGATTCGAGGAGGGGCGTGGAATCTTTCGCCATGGTTCCCCTATGCCGCTACCCGGCTCTCCCCATCCATCTTTTCGATGTGCACCACGTGATCGGTGTCTTGTTCAAACGTGTCGTCGTGGCTGATGACGAAGAGCTGCCCGAAGCCCTGGATGTTGAGGACTTGCCGGGCCAGGTTGGCGCGGCGGTCGCGGTCGAGGTTGGTGGTGGGCTCATCGAAGAAGGCCACGTCCACCGCCGAAATTTCGCGCAGCAGGGCCAGCTGCACCGCCAGCGCCGCCGCCATCTGTTCCCCGCCCGAAAGCTGGCGGAAGCTGCGCTCGCGCCCCTCGCTGGTGAGTACGATGTCGTAATCCGGCGTCCAGCGCAGCCGCGCCGGCGGATTTTTTCCGGCGTAGCTCTGCATGATGTCCGCGTAGAGCCGGTCGGCGTGCGTCGAGATGATGTCCACCATCGCGCGGGTCACTTCCGGCCCGGCGTCGCGCAAGACCTGGCGCAGGGTCTCCAGCAGGGATTGATCCGCCGCCAGTTCGTCGCGTTCGGCCTGGGCGGCGTTCAGATCCAGTTGTCGCGCTTCCAGGCGCGCGATGACCTCTCGTTTTTCGGTTTGCTGCGCCTGTTGGTGGCGCAGCGCGGCCTGCAACCCGGCCAGCTCTTCGCGCAGCTGGACGTGTTGCGCCGCCAGGCGCGCGTAGGCCGGGGCGTCGTATCCGCGGGCCAGCTCGTCGCGCGCGGCGATTTGAGCGTCCCGGCGCGTCTGAGCGGCTTGCGTCTGGCCGTCCAGAGCTTCCCAGGCGGCGCGGCGCTCGGCCAGGGCCGCCGCTTCGCGTTCGTGTTGCAGGTAACGTTGGTGGCCGGGCGCGTGCGCCTCGCGGTCGGCGCGCGCGGCGGCGATGCGGGCGTCCAGGTCGCCGTAGGCGGCGAATTGTGTCTCCTGTTCGCGGCGCTGCGTCGCCAGTTGCGCCAGTCGCGCGGCGTTGTCCGAATGTTGGGCGACGATGGCCTCGCGCTGCGCCGTCACGTCGCAGGCGCGCCGGTACTCGTGTTGCGGATCGCCCAGGGCCGCCAGCGCCGCCGCCAGACGCGCCGTCTCTTCCGGCGCGTGGTTCAGAGCGGCGACGGCGCGCTCGTTTTCGGCGACGATTTGGCGTTGTGTTGCGATTTGCTTCTCCAGTTCCTCGCCTTCCGCCGCGCGGGGCAGCGTCTTGAGCTGCGTCTCCAGTTCGCGGACGGCGTTCTGCGCGGCAGTGTGCGCCGCTTCGGCGGCTTCCGCCTGGGGGCGCGCGGCGTCCAGCGCGGCCCGCAGCGCGGCTTGCTGCGTTGTGCGGTCGGCGACCTCAGCCTGGGCGGCGGCGACGTTGGCTTCTTGCGCGACGACGTCCTGCTGCTGCCCCGCGACTTGCGTCGCCAACGCCTCGGCCTCTGCCGGGCGCGGCAGGTCTTTGGCCTGTTTTTCCAGCGCGCGCAGCGTCTTTTCGACTTTGCGCCGCTCTTTGGTTGCCGTGTCTTGTTGCGTCTGGGCCCCGGCGATCGTCGCGTCCAGTTCGGCGACCCGCGCCTGGTTTTGCGCCAGCAGCTCATCGCGGTGTTCGGGGGAGAGCGGCGCGCCGCACACCGGGCAATCGGCGGCCTCGCTTTTTGTCAAGACTTCGCTCTGGGTGTGCAGGCGTTCCAGCTCAGCCCCGTCTGCGGCGATCTGCGCCGAGGTTGTGCGGTCGCGCTGATCCAACGCCGCGATGTCCGCCCGCGCCGCCTCGATTTGGGCTTCCACGCCGGCCAGCGTCTCCAGGCCGCGCCGGACTTCCTCTTGTTTTGCCAGCAACTCCGCCTGGCG
Source organism: Anaerolineae bacterium (assembly GCA_034429675.1). Classification (GTDB taxonomy): domain Bacteria; phylum Chloroflexota; class Anaerolineae; order B4-G1; family SLSP01; genus JAKQHY01. The sequence continues at coordinate 3,998 of DAOUFX010000183.1, forward strand.
TTGGCGCGCCTGCTCCCAGGCTTTTTGTGCGTCCTTGAGCCGCCGCGCCGCCTGTCCGGACTGTTCGTCCACGAGTCGGCAGTCCGCCTGCTGCGCGGCGAGCTGCGCCGCCAGCGTTTCGCGCCGGGCGGCGCCGGTTTCCAGCGCGGTTTGCGCCGTTTGCAGGGCGGACTCAAGCGCGGCGCTTTCTGCCAGTTGTGCTTGCAGCGTCGCCTGCCGGGCTTCCGCCTCGGCGAGGCGTTTCTGTTCCCGCGCCAGCGTCTTTTCGGCGCTCTTGAGCTGCTCGACGGCGCGCCTGGCCTCGTCCAGTTCCGTTTCCAGACGCTTCTGTTCTTTCGCCAGCGGCGCCAGGCGCGCCGCCTCCGTTTCGGCCTGCGCGATGTCGGCCAGCGATTGTTCGAGGCGGCTTGCCTCTTGCTGCGCCAGTTCTTGGGCGTGGATGCACGCTTGCAGTGCTTCCCGCGCCTTGTCGCGCTGCCCGCGTTCGGTTTCCAGGGCGGCCAGGCGCTCTTCGGCGGCGCGATGCGCCTGGTGCGCGCTTGCCGTCTCGTCCACCACGGCCTGGGCCGCCTCGGAACGTGTCAGCGCGGCGTGGGCGTCGTTGCGCCGGGCGGTCAGGGTTTGCAGATCGGCCTCGGCCTGGGTCGCCTGCTTCTCCTGCGCCTCCAGTTGCGCCTTGAGCGCTTCCAACTGCGCTTTGCGCTCCGCCGTTTCGTCTAATTCGGCCTGCGCCGCGCTCTGCCGCTGCGCGCTCCGGGCGATTGCGTCGGTCAGGGTGGATTGCTGCTCGCGCAGCTCCGGCAGCGCCTTGATTTCAGCTTCCAGCCCGGCGATGGCCTTCTCTTTGGCCGTGATCTGCTGTTCCAGGTGATGGCGCGGCTCGCGCAGGGCGCTCCACACGCGCTCGTACTCGTCCACGCGCAACAGCGGGTTGAACACATCCTTGCGCCGGGACGCCGTTTCCAGGAAAGGCGCAGTCAGCAAGCCCTGCGGCACGCCGACGGCGTCGCGGAAGAGCATGGTCAGGTCCATCGCCGGATTCACGCCCAGAAAATCCCGCAGCCACGTCACCGTCTCGACCTTGTTTTCGGTGAGCCGCAGGTTGAGTTCGGGGTCGTAGACGTAGTACTGGTTGCTGCCGCCAAAGCGGCGCGTCACCTGGTACACGCGCCCGTCCGCGTCGGCGATGTGGGCGGTGATGGCGGCGCTCTTCTCGCCTTCGCGGACGAAATCGTCGTGTTTGACGGCCAGAAAATCGAAGAGCACGAAGCCGATGGCCTCCAATAGCGTGCTCTTGCCTGCGCCGTTGTGGCCGCAAATGGCGTTGACGCCGGGCGCAAACGTGATGCTGGCGCGGCGGTAGCTTTTGACGTTGTCGAGGTCTATTTTCAAAATACGCATGGTTTTCTCTAAAAATAGCCCGCTGACGCGGGGGGTAAGGAGGGGGGAGTGGGGGGGGGTTCCCCCGCC
>DAOUFX010000184.1:0-62310 GCA_034429675.1 Anaerolineae bacterium
TTCGAGCCGGTACCCCGGCTCGAAAAAACACGGTTTCTTTTACCGGTCAATGCTGCCCCTTGATTTCTTCTCGCGAAGCGTTCTTGGGGCATTGCGCTTGCTCTCGCAGAAAGTCGAACAGACTTTCCAGATCAACAAAACCGTAGCGGCGTTCGCTTCCAATCTGCTCCAAATGTATCCGCAGCGGATCCGCAGTATTTGACCGCCATAGTCGTAAAAGGTACGATTGGTATTGTGAGCGAGGACTTTCCATTATTATTGAGTCCATTCAAGTTTTGGCCCCCCCGGTCTGTGACAGAACCAGGGGGCCAATTTCAGTAACGATCGAGTTGTGCTTGTCGAGTTTAGGATTAAGGCACTGAGGGGATCTCGATACCGCCGATGCCCGTGGTGCTATTGCAAGATTCCGGCAGTTCAAAGGCGCTCAGAGTGTTGATATTGTTGACATTGATTTCAACTTTCTGCCCCTGGTTGTCCATCGTCATCCGCACCAGGTAGTTCCCCTCCTGGGCCACCCAGGTGTCTACAGTGGCGCCTTCGGTCCCCGAACGGAAGTGGTCGGCCTTGACGCCGTTGACTTCCTCGGCGCCTACCAGCTCTTCGCCCGTCATACCGGCGGTGTACCCTGAGATGTCGCCCATCTGTTCCAGGCCGGCCAGTTGATCGCCGGCGTCCACGGCCACGCACATTCCACCGGTCAAGGTATAGAGTTTGTCCTCGATCACGTACATTTCCTGCGTCGCGCCTTCCACACCGCTGATGATGTGGTACTGGTTTTTCGACTTGATGAATTCGAAGGTGGTCTCCATTCCTGAGGCGTTGATCTGCAACGAGTAGCTATCGGCGCTGTCGAGAGCGCCCGCCGGATTGCCGAACTCGCCCGGTGCGGTCGAATCCGACCCCGTAGATTCGACGGTTGCTGCCGTCTTATTGGCATCGTCTGAAACTGCTGCGGTTGTTGCCGGCGCTGCGGTTGGTTTGCTGCTGCCACAAGCGACCAGACTGAACATCAGGAGAAGCCCCATTGCTACGCAGAATACTTTTGTAAATTTCATTTCCTTTGACTTCCTTTTCTTGAATTTGGATTTTTTGATAGTTATACTGTCAGAGATACCTGCGCGCCCGTGTTCGCGCGCAATTGCCGCGTTATTGTTTGCTTATCCGATCCGTCTTCACTTCCTCCTTCACTCATAGCCTGCCGCGTCGGCGGCAAAGGTAGAAAAGGGAGTGTTTGTGCGAGCGCGTACCCCCCGCCCGCACAAACACCTTCCTTCACTTCAGTGTTGCATTGCGCTGCCGGTAGTCGGCGAGCGCAACGATGGAAACTCCCTTGATATTGTCCATGGGAGGAATCCACTTATAATGTGTGTTTGCCGGCCCGGATTCAGGCAGCAGGCAACTCACTCTCATTTGCCAACAGTATAGAAAATGATCGTGACGAAATCGTGACGGATCTTAAGGAAAATCATGTCCCGACTCAATATCACCTTACTTGGCCCCTTTCAAGTAACCAACGACGCAGTCCCGATCACGCAATTTGAAGCGGACACGGCCCGCGCTCTGCTGGCTTATCTGGCGATGCAGCCCGCTCTCGCTTTCCCGCGTGAGTCATTGTCCGATCTGCTCTGGCCCGAACAATGGCGTTCGGATTCGCTGGTGGCCCTGCGCCAGACCCTCGCTCGTTTGCGCCGCGCCATTGATGACGCGGGCGCCGACCCTCCTTTCCTCACCATTACCCGCCAATCCATCGAATTCAATGCTGAGAGCGACTACCGGCTGGATGTTGCGGCCTTCACGCAGCAGATTGCCGCCGTTCAGAGCCATCGCCATCGGCGCCTGGAGGCCTGTCAGCGCTGTATGCAAAAACTCGAACGGGCCGCCAATCTCTATCGCGGCGATTTTCTGACCGGCTTCATGCTCGACAGTCTGCCGTTCGAGGAATGGGTGTTGATGGAGCGCGAGCGACTGCATCAGCAGGCGATGGACACGTTCTATCATCTGGCGACCTATCACCACCTTCACGGCAACTACGAGCAGATGCAACACTATGCCCGGCGTCAATTGGCCCTGGAACCCTGGCGCGAAGAGGCTCACCGCCAGTTGCTGGTCGCGCTGGCTTTGTCCGGCCAGCGCAGTGCGGCGTTGTCGCACTATAAAACGGTGCGGGACACCCTGATGGAGGAGCTGGGTGTAGAACCTACCGATGAGACTGAGCAACTTCTGGCTCAAATCCGCGACGGGACATTGGCGCAAGAAGTGACCCCGCCCCACAACTTACCCAATCAACTCACATCGTTTGTCGGACGCGAACGAGAACTGGCCCGCATCGTCGGACGGTTGGAGGATCCTTCTTGCCGCCTGCTGACCCTGGTTGGGGCGGGCGGCGTCGGGAAGACCCGGTTGGCGCTGAAGGTCGCCGAGCAGATGGCATTTCACTTTCAGCATGGGGTGTGGTTTGTGCCCTTCGTTGACATTACCTTGTCGCAAGGTGCTCCTGGGGGATTTGAACGGAACACCTGGCACAATCAACTGGCTACTGCGGTAGCAACCTGTCTGGGTCTTGACTTTGCCGGTCAGGCCCACCCCAAGCAGCAATTGCTCCAGGCTTTGGCTTCCAGGGAAATCTTGTTGATTTTGGATAACTTCGAGCACTTGATCGGCGCCGCCGACTTTGTCGTGGATATGCTCGCTGCCGCTCCCCGGCTGACCGTGCTGGCGACATCGCGCGCCCGGTTGGATCTCCGGGCCGAACAGGTAGTCAAGCTAAAAGGGTTGCCGGTCCCCCAAAAGCGCGCTCCGCATGCCGCCGACTATGGCAGCGTGCAGCTCTTTTACAAACGCGGTCAAAGCGTTGCGGAAGATTTTCGCCTCGACGACAGCACCTTGCCTCACGTCATACGCTTATGCCGACTGTTGAAAGGATTGCCTTTGGGCATCGAATTGGCCTCGACGTGGGTAAACCGGCTTCCCCTGGCCGATATTGTGGCGAATTTGCGGCGCGACATTGATTTCTTGTCGGTTACTCACCAGGACGTTCCCAAGCGTCACCGGCGCCTGCGCGCTATTTTTGAGAGTTCCTGGCAATTGCTCTCGCAAACCGAGCAGCAGACTTTGTCCCAGCTTTCGATTTTCCGCGGTGATTTTAGCTATACGGCGGCGCAGGCCATCACGCACGTCAACCTTGCGGAACTGGGAAGTCTGGTTGATAAATCGCTGCTTCACACCGGCGCGCCCGGACGATACATCGTGCATGAGATGTTGCGCCAATTCGCGGCTGAAAAACTCGCGACGGATGAGAAATTTCCGGTGAATAGTGAATCGGCGGTGCCCGATGGGCAGGATGCGGATTCACTTTACAAAATTCGGGAGCGCCATGCGCGTTATTATCTGGCCTTCATCGTCGAGCAGACCCCCGCGCTCTACGGCGCAGAGCCGCAACGGGCCGTCGCCGAAGTGCAGCTTGAGATGTCCAATGTGCGTCACGCCTGGCAATGGGCGGTAGCTCACCTGCAGCCGTTTGCCGGCGACATCTTGCCGGACGTCTTGGCGGATTGTGTGGAAGGATTGATGCGCTTCTACGATCTCAAGGGGCTGTTCCAGGAAGGGACAGAAATGTTTGGCGCCGCCGTTGCACGATTACAAGAAGCGCCTCAGGTTGCCACTTACGCGCTTACCAGATTTTCGATGGCTCAGGCGCATTTCCTGGAGGCTCAAAGCGATTACAACACTGCGATGTTGCTTCTTCAACATGCCTTATCTTTGGCCAAACAAATCGAGCCGGCGGATGGAGTGGAAACCAGGCGCAGTCAGATGGACTTGCTCAAACTTTCCGGGGACTGTTACCACAAACTCGGCGATTATGTGCCTGCGGAGATGTGCTATGTTCAAAGCCTGGAACTCGGCCGGCAGCTTGAAAGTTTGCCGGGACAGGCGCGGGCGCATCGTGGGCTTGGGGATTTAGCCTGGAAACAAGGTGATCTAAACCGGGCTCAGGAGCGCTATACTCAGAGTTTGGCGATCTGGCGGAAAACTTGTGATAAGAAAAGCATTGCCGAGAACCTTAATGATCTGGGTAAGACGGCCTATCTTCAGAGCCAGCCGGCCGAAGCGCAACAGTATTTGGAGGAAGCGTTGGCTTTGCATCGTCAGATCGGCGACCGGCGTGGTATTGCCGACAGCCGCGCAAATCTCGGCAGTATCTTTTTTCAGCGGGGCGACTTTTCCACGGCTAAGCGTTATTACGTCGAGAATCTGACCAGCCGCCGCGAAATTGGCGACCGGCGCGCGATGGCGGCCAGTTTGAATAATCTGGGGTTGTTGGCGTACTGGCAGCGAGATTATCACGCCGCATACGCTTATCATCAGGAGAGTCTGGCGATCAAACGCAGCATCGGCGACCGTTGGGGCGAAGCTTTCAGCTTGTGCACGCTTGGCTACATCACTGTGTACTGGGATAAGCCGGCGGCCTGGGATTTTTGCGCACAGGCCCTGGCCATTCGTCGCGAGATTGGCGATCAGCGCGGCGTGGTTGAAAGCCTTAACAGCCTGGGCTATGTTGCCTGCCAGAAGAAAGACTACGCGATCGCCCGGCAGCAGTTTGAGTCGGGGCTGGCATTGGCGCGCGAAATCAATCACAGCTCCGCGATTTCTGAAAGTTTGCTGGCACTGGCCATTTTGTGTTTTCAACAAGACCGGTTTGAGGAAAGCCGACGCTACTGTTACGAGATGCTGTCTGTTTCCCAGGGGCAGGGGTTCGCGCCGGACATTCTGATGGCGGTGCTCATCCTTGCCCGATTACTCTGGCGGCAGGGAGCGCACCACAAGAGCGCGGAATTGCTCGGTGTGGTGCGCTCCCATCCGTTTCTCCATCCCGACGGCGAGAGCCATATACAAGAATTGCACATGGATCTGACAACGACGCTGTCCCCGGATGAGCTTGAGTCGGCCCTTGAAAACGGGAAAACGTTGGCGCTGGATGCGGTTGTGGCTGACTTGTTGGCCGGCTCAACCCTTCCGGCATAACCGGCGTAGGTTTAACTCCCACGCAGGATCAGGGGTTGTCGTTGAAGTCATTGAAGGAGTGTTTTTCGTGCGGGTACTCCCGCACGAAAAACACTTCTCGTCTCCCGTCGAGCGGTGATTCTCGTTATGGTTGACGAGTGCAGCTCGTTTGCAACCAGCCTGCAATGGCTTGCCGGTAGACGTCAGGGACTTCGTAGAAAGTGAAATGCCCGACCCCACTTTCCAGAACGGCCAACTTTGCCCCAGGAACATGCTCCGCAATGAGACGTGCCTGCGCCGGCGGCACGATAGGATCGGCGTCACCGGTAACCACCAACGTCGGCGCTGTGATGCGCGGCAGCAGCGGTGTGATGTCAATGTCGGGCATGCGCCGGAAGTAGAGAGTCATCGCATCAAGATCCAGCTTCCGGTAGGCCGGATAAGAGCTTGCCTGTAGCGTTGCATCAATGTTGGGATAGGCCAGGGCTCGTTGTGGGTTGGGGCTGTACATACGGATAAATCGCCTGAAAACACTATAGTGTATCTTGCTTGGATTGAGGAGTAATTTGAACCCCATCCGGCCCAGCGCGCCGCTGCGACACCACTTCTGGCATAGCCCTAACCCGCCGGTCCATTGGCCGTGCGCGAAGCCGGAAATACTGATTACCCCATGCGCGATCTCCGGTGTGGTCGCTGCGATCGTGAGCACAGAAAATCCGCCGGTCGAATGTCCCACCAGCAGCGCCGGACGCTCCCCCACCAGTTCCCGGATGGCGAGCGTCAAGACGTGTGCGATACTTTCGGCGGTCAGATCGCCCGGTGTGAACCGGGGAGGAAAAACTGCCGGGTAATGGCCGGGTAAACTCAACGAATAGCAGGGGCCATAATCACGGAAAGGGGCAATCAGGTCGGGCTCCCAGAAATGGACCGAGCCGGTGATGCCGTGTATCAAAATGACCGGGATGCCGGGCCGGTCGGCATTGAACGCGATGGATGCCAGATCGTGTCCATCTATGTGCAATAAGCGTACAGACGTCATCACGCCCTCCTGATAGTGTGTTCTGCGATGTGTAATAAATGCGTTGCTGTCATCTTTGTGTTCCTGGGAGTGTTTTCTCACCGGGCGGCCAGGAGCTTGTCAAAATCTTTGGGTAACAGGTAATGGTAGGCAAATAGCTTGCCATCCAGAACAATGCCGAACACGCCGTAAGGACTGGGGGATAATTCCCTGACCTCCTGCGCCGAGTGCAACTCCACGATTTTTGTGGGTATTCCTTTTTCTTCCGCGATTTGTGCTACGCCGTTCACGGCATCGTCAATGTACGGGCATTGTGGGGTGCGCACGATCGTCAGTCCGGCACCGAACCTGGCCTGGCGCGCCTCCCAGTCGGCAGGAAAGGTCGGAGTCGGCGCGTCATCGAAACGGCGCGCCAACAGGTGAAATGAGGGTGGAGCCTGGTCAACTTCCTCGAAGCCGTTCTTGATGAAGATGTCTTTCTTGGCCATCCACACCCTGTCGGTGGCAACCGTCGCGACTCCGTGCATGCCATGAGCGCGGGCATCCTCCAGACACGCCTCAATCAAGCGTCGTCCGTAACCTTTACCTTTTCCCTTTCCCACCACCCACAGGCAGTGAATGACCATGTAATTGGGGGCATTGACGGCGCGCCAGGCATATTCGCCGGGGATGTATTCGATGAACCCCACCATCCGCCCCCCGGTTTCGTGAATCATTAAAAGTCTTAATCCCTCGGCAAAGCGCGCTTCAAGCCAATCTCGTTTCTGGCTATATCCCGGCGCCTTGCGCTTGCTCATATAGCAGAAGAACCCCAGCTTGTCTACGTTTTCGGCAGTTACAGAAATCAGTTCGAAGGTGCCGTCCATTGTGTTTTCCTTTTTAAAGTTTTCTCGCCAGATCATTGACCCAAGCGCGGACCGCATTCCAGTCGCGCGCGTCGCTGGCCGGGGCATGGTAAAGAGGGCTGGCCGGCAGGATGGTCAAAACATTGTCGGGGAAACGCAGCTTTGCCGGATCGTATTTTCCACCGAACAGTTCAATTGCAATTGGCTTGAGCCAGGGATACTTGCCCAGTTCGGCGTCCATCTGAGGGCGCACGGCTGATGTGTCTTCATCTGGGCGTGTTGGGCCGAGCGTGAAGATGGCAACGGGCAGCCTGGTTAGAACCTGTTGATTGCGTGTCAAGAACCGGTGCGCATCCTTAAGCCAATGGCCGATGTAGAGCGGCGCCCCCAGGATCACAGCGCGATACTCGCCCATCGGTCGCACCTGTCGGGCAGGTTGGACATCCGCTTTCAACCCACTCTCCATCAACATGGTGACAATTTTTTCGGCGACTTCTCGTGTTGAACCATACCGGGTAGCGTAAACGACAAGAATTGTGTCTGACATCTATGATTTCCTCCGCTATCGAACGAATGATGAAAACCGGTTTTTGAAAGGCGGGAACTGGAAATTGACGCTTGGAAAGTTGTGATTCTAGCTGTAGTCTATACGATAATTTCAATTTCCGACACAGGGAAATTGTAGCATGTTTTCCAGTAAATTGCGCATGTCGGTTGATAGAAGTGTTTTGGTTTTGCATCCGAATCTGCTTGTGGTTTTGTATATTCTTAAACAGGGATACAATAGGGCTGGATTTGTTGTTATAGCCTCTATGAGTGTTCCCCATCCAGGGATTGCTGGGATTGCATGGAGAATCGAGTATAATAGAAGCGCGTTCTGGAAACAGACTCCAGGGATATCTTTAATAACATCTGACTCATTTTTTGCCGGAGGTGAAAACATGGCGGGAAACATAGAAGTCCGCAAAGCCAGGCTTAAGGATGCAGAGGTCATTGCCAATTTCGTTAATCGGGCGCACCCAGACTCAGCGGTTACACGCTTGAGTGTGGCGGAACGTTTCAGCCAGGTTGGGTTTATGGTGGCCGAAGAGGCGCAGCAGATGGTCGGATTGATCGGTTTTCAGGTGGACAATCTGGTGATCCGTGTCACAGATTTCCTGCTTGCGCCGGGTGTAGATCGGATTGCCGTAGGGAAAGCCTTGGTGGCTGCCATGGAAGCTGCCGGGACGGATCTCCAGGCCGAGGCGGCTATGTTGTACCTCCCCGAAAATCCCAGCGCCGGTTTGATCAGCTATTGGAAGTCTCTGGGGTATGCTCCGCGCGCCGTGTCCGATTTTCAGCATCGGGCGTGGCGCGAAGCCGCGTCCGAATGGTCTGCGGGTACAACCGAAGTAGTCACGAAGCAATTGCGCGATGAAATTGCCCGTAAGCCAATGTAGGGGCGGTTGATCTTTTTGAGGAGAAAAACGGTATGGAAAGAGTCAAGCAACTTATTGAGCAGCACCCACAATTGACGTCGTGGATTGTGCTGGCTATTGGAATGGTGGTAATTCTGGTGTGGTCGGCCCGCGATGTGGGACTTTTGCCCGGACAGTGGGTCGCGCTAATTGTTGCAACCATTGGCGTCGCCGGGTTGGCGATTTGGATTATTGGCTGGGAAGATGAAGAAGAAGAGGTTGAGTCGCAAAGTTAGCCAATGTTTGGGATGCTCTTATATCGAAAACACCCCCGAATTTGAGAGTGGGGGTGTTTCCGTTAAAATAGGAATTTAAGGTTCGTAGAGATTCTTGGTTGCGCCTGCGTTGAGATAGGCTATAATCGCTTACGATACTGGGTAGGAGGTATAAACTTTGTCTGAGGAACCTTTAGAGGTTACAGAGCCGTCGCCCAAACCAGAAGAGGAGGAAGAAACTTCTCTAAGTCGGTCTTTTGGTATCCGTTCCTGGCTTCAGGATGCGTTGGAAACATTGCTTCTGGCGATCATACTCTTTTTGGCTATTAATACTTTGACAGGGCGTTATCAAGTTCATGGACAAAGTATGGAACCTAGTTTGTACGATGGTCAATATTTGATTGCCAGCAAAGTGGCTTATTGGCTCCATTTGCCCGAACGTGGAGATATCGTGGTTTTGGATCCTCCTAATCAGCAGAGTGAAGTTCCGTATATTAAACGTGTGATTGGGCTGCCGGGCGATGTTGTAGAAGTGCGCGACCAGCGGGTGTGGGTAAACGGGATATCTCTTGCTGAACCTTATATCAAAGCCGCCCCCAATTACACCGGTAATTGGGTGGTGGATGAGGAAATGTATTTGGTGCTTGGCGACAACCGCAACAATTCCAGCGATTCTCATGCCTGGGGGTTGTTGCCAAAATCGAATATTTTGGGAAAAGCTATCTTCTGCTATTGGCCTCCAGAACGTTGGGGGGCCATACCGCACTATAGTTACGGGGAATTTGAGTCGGCCCGTTAGCGAGCTGTTCATCTCTGAACCGATATTGTGGGTGAATGATGAGTACAGATTTTGTGCGCGGAACAGAGTCAGAGTGTGAAACCGATGCGGGGCGTCTACGCGAAGGGTCTTCTTCACATACTATGGAAGAGTATCCGCAAGAGGGCGGTGAAACGACTTCTTTTCAAACACGTGGTGCGGCGTTGCGGTTTTGGCTTCGTGATCTTCTGGAAACCTTTTTGTTGGCGACCGTCATTTTCTTGCTGGTGAATACGCTTACAGGACGTTACGAAGTGCAATCCGTCAGTATGGAACCGACATTATATGAGGGACAGTATTTGATCGTCAGCAAGATATCCTATTGGTTTCACTCTCCTGAACGTGGGGATATTGTAGTTCTCGATCCTCCTAACGGACAGAGTGAGATTCCATATATTAAGCGCATTGTTGGCTTACCCGGTGAGGCGGTTGAGATTCACGATGGCCGGGTCTGGATCAATGGTGTTGCTCTTAATGAGCCCTATATCAGTAGTCCGCCCAGTTATCAGCAGACACGTGTATTGAGTGCCGATGAGTATCTGGTATTGGGCGATAACCGCAACAATTCCAGTGATTCACATGTTTGGGGAGCTTTGCCGCGCGATCATATTATTGGGAAATCTGTTTTCCGTTATTGGCCACCGGCTAAGTTGGGGTTAATGCCACATTATCAATTCTCCGAGCTTGAAGCCGCGCCATAATAACAGGGTGCTTGAAGAGGCCTTTGAATGAATTATCCTTGTCCTAATTGTTCTTTTGGAAATCTGAAGCCTATCAAGGTCACCTACGTGCGTCGCTGGGGAGCCAGGTTTATTACGGTGCCCAATTTTTCAGCCTGGCGTTGTGATTCGTGCAACTATACCCGTTATGACGCCGCCGCTCTTACTCGCCTGGAGCTGATTCTCGGCCCAGATATTGACGATTGGTCTGATATCTCTTTTCAACGACATCCACCATCGGAAGGACCGGGCGAACGTGGCCCCCGGCGTTGGCCTTCTTAAATGCCAGATTCTATGGTCGCTTTGTTGGTCTTGTTGCGCATGGAAATCAGCTTCTCCTCATAGTTTATTCTCAATTTTTGGAAATAACCGATTTGCGTTTCCCTTCCACTTGTTTTTGACTAGATTGCAACTCGTGGTATAATGACCTGTCGCTTATCCTAACCGATTTGTTTGTTTGGGTATGGTATAAATTGGGGCGCAAGTCGGTTGGCCCCACGAGGGCATAATCTCGTGGTTATTAAAGGAAGACTGCCGGGAGGAATGTGAGTAGAATGGCTGTAGCTGATCTTGGATTTAAGTCTTACGCGAGTATTCTGAGCGCTTTGCCGCTGCCGGGTTTGGTCGAAGTCCAACTGAAATCGTATGAGTGGTTATTGACCGAGGGCTTGTATCAGCTCTTTGATGAAATTTCGCCGATTGATAGTTTCAACGGCCTCCTTAGTCTGTACTTTCCTAGCACAAAGGCCCAAGAGAATGGATTTGATTTGGGTTATCGCTTCGGGGAACCCAAACATTGCCAGGCGGAATGTGAAGATCGTGATTTGACGTTCGCGGTCCCGATTTACGTTGAAGTTGCCCTGGTCAATCGTGAAACCAGTGAGCTGGTTCAGCAGGAAATCTTCCTGGGGGATTTGCCGCTGATGACGGAGAATGCAACCTTCATCATCAACGGTACTGAGCGTGTTGTTGTCAGCCAGCTGATCCGTTCTCCTGGTGTCTATTTCGGCGTGGATGATGATGCCGGGCGCCGCCTGGCGACGGCGAAGCTGATTCCTGATCGTGGAGCCTGGATGGAGTTCGAAACGCGCAAGTCGGGATATTTGACGTTGCGCTTTAATCGCAAACGCACAATCCCAGTCACGATCTTTTTGCGCGCCCTGGCTGCCGTCAGCGATCAACTCCACAGCGAGGACCTGTCGTTGGGGAGCGACGAAGAGTTGTTGCAGTTGTTCGGCGAGGCAGACAATGATCCTGATCATCCCTGGATCGCCAATACGATCCGGCAAGAGCCAAGTTGGGAATCCAAATCTGGGCGTTCGGTAGCTGAAGAGGCCATTATCGAATTTTATCGCCGTATGCGCCCTGGCGATCCACCGACATTGGAAAATGCTCAGGAATATATGGTTTCTCAGCTTTTTGATCCCCAACGCTATAATTTGCAGCGAGTCGGGCGGTACAAGCTGAATCAACGTATGCAGATCAGTGTGCCGATGTCTGTGCGCACAATCACCAAGACCGATATCATCGCTTTGGTGCGTCGGATGATTCATATCAATAACGGGGTTGCTGGACCAGACGATATGGACCATTTAGGGAATCGCCGCGTCAAGACGGTCGGCGAATTGGTGCAGGCGAAGATTCGGGTCGGGCTGGTGCGCATGGAGCGCGTGGTCAAGGAGCGGATGAGTATCCGCGAAGAGTCTCCTACACCGGTAAATTTGATTAATATTCGCCCGGTGGTTGCTGCGATTCGTGAGTTCTTTGGCTCCAGCCAGCTTTCACAGTTTATGGAGCAGACCAATCCTCTCTCTAGCCTGACTCACAAGCGCACTTTGTCGGCTTTGGGGCCAGGCGGGTTGCGCCGTGAACGCGCCGGCTTTGATGTGCGCGATGTTCATAACAGCCACTATGGTCGTATCTGCCCTATTGAAACCCCTGAAGGACCGAACATCGGTTTGATCGGGCGCCTCTCAACGTATGGGCGGGTCAATGATTTAGGGTTTATTGAAACTCCCTATCGCCGTGTCGTCCGTACGGTGCATAACACAGTTGATCAATTGCTCGACGAGAAGCTGCGCGAAGACGTCACCGATCCCACTACTGGTGAAGTGGTCGTGGCGGCAGGTACCAAGATCACACAAGATGTCGCCGAAACGATCGCTGCACTTTCGTTAACCGAGCCGGTGCGTATTATGCCGCGTGTCACCGACGAGGTTGTTTATCTCTCGGCTGATCGCGAAGAACCCTACGTGATTGCACAGGCCAATGCTGCGTTGGATGACGATGGATATTTTATTGATGATCGTGTCGCTGTACGCAAGAGCGACGGGTTTACGCTGACCAACCCTTCCCGTATTGACTACATTGACGTGGCTCCTATCCAGATTGTGGGCGTTTCGGCAGCATTGATCCCCTTCCTTGAACACGATGATGCGAACCGTGCTCTTATGGGATCGAATATGCAACGCCAGGCCGTTCCCTTGATCCGACCGGAATCTCCTTATGTCGGCACAGGAATTGAACCCGCCGCAGCATTGAATTCGGGCCTGGTCATGCTTTCAAAGGGCGCCGGAGTCGTCGTCAGTGTTACCGGTGATCGCGTTGTTGTGAGTCAGGATGACGGCGAGGTGATGACTTACAACCTGAAGAAGTACATGCGTTCTAACCAGAGCACCTGTATAGATCAGCGTCCTATTGTCGTCAAGGGTCAGCGTGTTGAAAAGGGTGATGTTCTGGCCGATAGCTCTTCGACTGAAGGTGGGCAACTCGCCTTAGGCCAGAATGTGTTGGTAGCGTTTATGTCGTGGGAAGGTGGCAACTATGAGGATGCTATCTTGCTCAGCGAGCATTTGGTACGCGAGGATCGTTTTACCTCCGTTCATATTGACAAGCACGAGCTTGCCGCCCGCGATACAAAATTGGGACCAGAGGAAGTAACACGGGAAATCCCCAATGTCTCTGATGATGCCCTGCGCGATCTCGACGAAGAGGGCATCGTTCGCATCGGCGCTGAGGTCAACCCATTGGATATTTTGGTGGGAAAGATCACGCCCAAAGGCGAAAAGGAACTTACCCCAGAAGAAAAACTCTTGCGGGCAATCTTTGGCGAAAAGCTGCGCGACGTTAAGGATACCAGCTTGCGTATGCCTCATGGCGCTCACGGTAAGATTGTGGAAATCAAAGTGTTTGATCGTGAGGAATATCGTGACCTGCCGGCCGGAGTGGAGAAAATTGTGCGGGTCAGCGTTGCCCAACGTCGAAAAATCACCGAGGGTGATAAGATGGCCGGCCGTCATGGGAACAAAGGTGTGATTTCGAAGATTGTGCCCATCGAAGATATGCCATTCTTGCACGATGGAACATCTCTTGAGGTTATTTTGAACCCGCTTGGTGTTCCTGGCCGAATGAACATCGGGCAGATTTTGGAGACGCATCTGGGGTGGGCCTCTTTCCGTTTGGGTTTCCGCACGATTACTCCCGTTTTTGACGGGGCAAATGAGATCGAGATTGCGGCAGAGCTGGCGCGCGCCTGGTTAATTGACAAAGCCTGGGCCGATATTATGGAGCGCACTTGGACCTGGCTTAAGGCTCAGGAATACCCGCTGGAGACTTTGTTGGATGATGAAGAGGCCCGCCTTTTGTATATCGTCTCGTGGCTGTCACCCAAGAGCTATGATGTTAACATGTTGCGTGCCGATCAAAACTATGCCCGCCGTGCAGTTTTGCGGGAATGGCTAAGAGAAAAGGGGTATGATCCGGCAACGTTGCTTTCTTTTGAAGACGATCGCCGTCCTTCAGGGAAACGCCACTCTGTGGATCAGAAGGCTCAGGCAGTCTGCTTGCAACTCTGGATGGAAGAACAGGGGCAGGATGTTGCCGCCCTTTCTGATGAAGAAATCATTTTGGCGGCTACGGAGTATAGTTATAAGTTTAGCGCTCCTCTGCCCACACTGGGGAAGATGATTGTATACAATGGAAAGACGGGTGAGCCCTTCGATCAGCCGGTAACCGTTGGCATTATCTATATGTTGAAGTTGCACCATCTGGTGGAAGATAAAGTTCACACTCGTTCTACGGGCCCCTATTCCCTGGTTACTCAACAACCTTTGGGAGGAAAGGCGCAATTCGGCGGTCAGCGGTTTGGTGAAATGGAAGTTTGGGCACTTGAAGCCTACGGTGCCGCCTATACACTTCAAGAGATGTTGACGATTAAGTCCGATGATGTCCAGGGTCGTGTGAAGGCATACGAAGCGATTGTTAAGGGCATGCCTATTGAGGAGCCGGGTATTCCGGCATCCTTTAAAGTGTTGGTGAAAGAATTGCAGAGCCTGGCATTAGCTGTGGAAGCCATTACCGATTCTGGGGAGGTGTTGCGCTTTGGACGTGACGAGCGTCGTATGCAACTGCCGAAACTGGGGATGGGCTTGTTGGGATTGACACCCAGAGAGCAATAAAGCGGTTGACCTTTTTGTGCTTTGTGGTAGAATCCTGCTTTGTTGATGGAAGCGGCTACAAACCCCGTTTCCAACATCTTAACAAAAACCGGTCTACAATGAAGAGGCCATCGCAGCGTAGGATGGCCTTGTTTGCTGAAAATTAGTATAGTCGTGCCTTAGTAAGGCATTCAACAGGAGGAAAAAGTGCCCACAATTAATCAGTTGGTGCGCAAGGGTCGTAACCTTCAGGCGAAGAAGTCTAAGTCTCCCGCGATGTTATATAACATCAATACAAAGAAGGGTGGGCGACGGACTCGCGTCAAGGGCGGCAATCCGCAAAAGCGTGGTGTGTGTACTGTCGTACGCACGGAGACCCCGAAGAAACCGAACTCTGCCTTGCGGAAAGTAGCGCGCGTGAGACTTTCTAATCGTATTGAGGTGACGGCGTATATTCCTGGCGAGGGACATAACTTGCAGGAGCACTCTGTCGTTCTGGTGCGTGGTGGTCGTGTAAAAGACTTGCCCGGTGTGCGCTATCACATTGTTCGTGGCAGTTTAGACTCTACGGGTGTAGAGGGTCGTCATCAGCAGCGTTCCAAGTATGGAACCAAGCGTGCTGAGAAGTAATTAGGAAGCGGAGTGATACAGGTATGTCAAGACGATCTCGTCCTGCAAAGCGTGTAGTTTCGCCTGATGTTCGTTATGGCAGCGTTGAGGTGCATAAATTCATTAACCGGATGATGCACGGCGGTAAGAAGAGCGTTGCTCGTGGTGTTTTCTATGGCGCGCTTGACCGAGTTGAAGCTCGCGCCAACAAACCGGGAATCGAAGTTTTCAATGCTGCATTGCAAAATGTAATGCCAGCGCTTGAAGTTCGTCCTCGTCGTGTCGGTGGTGCCACTTATCAGATCCCTGTCGAGGTGGAATCTCATCGGCAGCTCGCATTAGCTATTCGTTGGATTTTGGAAGCAGCCCGTAAGCGTGGTGGTCGTGGTATGGCTGAAAAATTGTCAGCGGAACTGATGGATGCTGCCAGTGGTGTGGGTGCCGCTGTTAAGAAACGCGAAGAAACTTTAAAGATGGCAGAGGCGAATCGCGCGTTTGCTCACCTGCGTTGGTGAACTGATTCCGTCTGTGATGGTTTTGCAGGCGGCGTAGCAGGGCTGTCGCCGGTGCATGAGGTTTAGGCGATGGCTAATGAACATTCACTTGAAAATATAAGAAACATTGGGGTGATTGCCCACATTGACGCGGGTAAGACCACGACGACAGAGCGTATCCTTTATTATACGGGTCGTACTCACCGATTGGGCAACGTGGATGAAGGAACAACTGTCACCGACTGGATGATCCAGGAGCGGGAACGTGGTATCACAATCACCTCGGCAGCTGTAACGTGTTTTTGGCACGGCTACCAGATTAATATTGTTGACACTCCCGGCCATATTGATTTTACGGCCGAAGTGCAGCGTAGTTTACGTGTTTTGGATGGCGGTGTAGTGGTTTTTGACGGAACTGCCGGGGTAGAACCTCAATCTGAGACGGTATGGCGACAAGCAAGAGCTTTTGGAGTTCCGCTTCTTGCGTTCATTAATAAAATGGATAAGTTGGGGGCGGATTTTGCCCACGCTGTGAGCACTATCGAGCAGCGTTTGCATGCAAAGCCCGTGCCAATTCAGTGGCCGATCGGTGCTGAAGCCGGTTTTCAAGGGGTAGTAGATTTGCTTGAGTGGCGCGCCTTCGGGTGGCCAGATCAAACGGGGGAGACCGCTCAAGAAATTCCAATTCCTGATAGTGTAGAACTGGAAGCCGCTGAAGCGCGTGAGGCGATGCTGGAAGCAATAGCGGAGACGGATGACGCATTAACGGTGCGTTATCTTGAGGGAGAGGTAATCCCTGCATCGGATTTGCGAGTCGCTTTGCGCAAAGCAACGATAGCGGGCGCCCTTCATCCGGTGTTATGTGGTTCGTCCTTGCGTAATAAAGGCATCCAATTGTTATTGGATGCTGTGGTTGACTTTTTGCCTTCTCCTTTGGATGTCCCTTCCGTGAAGGGTGAGAATCCAAAAAAAGAGCGAGTAGAGGAACGGCCATCGGATGAAGAGGCTCCTCTAGTTGCTTTGATCTTTAAAATTGCAACAGACCCTTATGCGGGTCGTCTGGCCTACTTTCGGGTGTATTCCGGGAAAGTGACGCGTGGCAATGTATATCTGAATGCAAATAAGGGCTCACGTGAGCGTGTGTCTAAGTTGCTCAGGATGTTTGCCGATCATCGCGAAGAAGTTGAGGAAATCAAAGCTGGTGATATTGGCGCTACGGTAGGATTGAAAAACACTTTCACTGGAGATACATTGGCGGCAATGCATGCTCCGATTATTCTGGAATCTATTCGTTTCCCAGAACCGGTTATTGCGGTGGCGGTTGAGCCTAAAACGGTTGCCGATCAAGCCCGATTGAACGATGCTTTACAGCGTCTGGCTGAGGAAGACCCGACATTTCAAGTGCGCCTGGATGAGGCTACCGGTCAAACTATCATCTCTGGAATGGGAGAGCTGCATCTGGAGATTTTGATAGATCGGATGCTACGCGAGTTTAATGTCCAGGCCAATGTTGGGGATCCCCGAGTTTCTTATAAAGAAACGGTGACTCGATCCAGTCAGGCAGAGGCAGTTTTTGATCGAACCCTGGCTGGGAAATCTCAGTATGCGCGGGTAGTGTTGGAAGTAACCCCGGCAAGTGAGGGGCGTGAGTCGCGGTTTGAAAATACAATGCGTTCGCAGGACCTGATTCCTTCATTTGTTGAGGCAATCAGAGCTGGGGCGCTTGTCTCGTTGGATAGTGGGGTGCTGGCCGGATACCCACTCGTGGGGATTGTTGTGCGTTTGATTGATGCTACCGCCAGCGCTGAACTTTCAACCGAAGTGGCCTTTGAGGCCGCCGCATCCCAAGCTTTTCGACAAGCGGTTGAGGCAGCCTCTCCCGTATTGCTGGAGCCCGTGATGGATGTGGAGGTTGTGGTGCCTGACGGGTTTGTGGGTGAGGTTCTGGGCGATTTAAACAGTCGTGGAGCTAACATCCAGTTAATGGAGCCGCGACCGGGAGGAATCCAGGCAATTCGGGCCTATGCTCCTCTGACGAAGATGTTTGAGTATGCTACTGACTTGCGGAGTATGTCGCAGGGACGTGGTACGTTTACAATGGAGTTTCACCATTACGATCCGGTGGACTCCCGGCAAATGGAAGCCATTTTATATGGCGCATAAGTGTCAACTCGTGTGACACATTTGACCATCTTGAGCGCAGGTTTTGTTTCGTAGGTGGTGCTTTCATTACTAGGTACAAAGCAATAATCAAATAAAAGTAAGGAGAGATTAACAATGGCTAAACAGAAGTTCGAGCGTACAAAGCCACATGTGAACATCGGTACCATCGGTCACATTGATCATGGTAAAACCACCTTAACCGCGGCGATTACTCACACGCTGTCTACCAAAGGGTGGGCCGAGAACAAGGCCTACGATGAGGTGGCGAAGGCCGATGCCAAGATGTTCCGCCGCGACGCAACCAAAATTTTGACCGTTGCTATTTCGCACGTTGAATACGAAACCGAAACTCGTCACTATGCCCATGTTGACTGCCCTGGTCACCGTGACTATATCAAAAACATGATTACCGGTGCGGCGCAGATGGACGGTGCAATTTTGGTGGTTTCCGCTGTTGATGGCCCAATGCCGCAAACTCGTGAACACATCCTGTTGGCCCATCAGGTCGAAGTGCCCGCGATGGTCGTGTTCTTGAACAAAGTTGATCTGATGGATGATCCTGAACTGTTGGAGTTGGTTGATCTGGAAATCCGTGAGCTGCTGAGCGTCTATAAGTTTCCGGGCGATGAGACTCCTATCGTGCGCGGTTCCGCGTTGCAGGCCTTAAACTGCAAGAGCGATGACCCCAATGATCCGGCCTATGCTTCTATTTGGGAGTTAATGCGCGTCGTAGATGAGTATATTCCCACGCCCGTGCGTGACGAAGACAAACCCTTCATGATGTCTATTGAAGATGTCTTCTCTATTAAGGGTCGTGGCACAGTTGTGACCGGGCGTGTGGAGCGCGGTACACTGCGCCCCAACACCGAAGTTGAGCTGGTGGGGGATATTTATGAGAAGCCGCGTAAGACAGTCGTCACGTCTATGGAAATGTTCCATAAGACGCTTGAGGTGGTCCGCGCGGGTGACAATGCCGGGCTTCTGTTGCGTGGTGTAGGCAAAGATGAAGTTGGTCGCGGTGTGGTTGTTGCCGCTCCTAATACGATTCATGCGCAGCGTAAGTTTGAGTCCGAAGTCTACATTCTGCGTCGCGACGAGGGTGGTCGTCACAAGCCCTTCTTCTCCGGTTATAAACCTCAGTTCTTTATCCGTACGATGGATATTACCGGATCAGTTGAGCTGCCCAGTGGTGTGGAGATGGTGATGCCCGGTGACAGCACGACAATGACGGTTGAGCTGATTACGCCGGTGGCTTTGGAAACGGGCTCTCGGTTTGCTATCCGCGAAGGTGGGTTGACAGTCGGCGCGGGCGTTATTACGAAGATTCTTGAGTAGTTCATCTTGCAAATGGACGAATCTGTGAGTTATCTGATTTGTCCATTTGCTATCTAAATAGGTGGTTTTATGGCTAAACAACGCATTCGCATTCGGTTAAAGGGATATGATCATCGCATTTTAGATGAATCTGCACGCCGTATCGTTGAGGCGGCAGAGCGGACAGGCGCGCGCGTGGTTGGCCCGGTTCCTCTGCCTACCAAGTTGGAACGTTTTACGGTGCGTCGTTCTGCCTTTATTGACAAGGATAGCCACGAGCATTTTGAGATTCGTACGCACAAGCGGTTGATTGATATCCAAGAACCGGATTCGAAGACTATCGATACGTTGATGCGACTCAATATGCCTGCCGGCGTTGATATTGAGATTAAGCTCTAGTCACTTAGTCTTTATAATTTTACTTATCATTACACCCTTTGGTCACAGCTTTTTTGAGCAGTGTGGCGAAGACCATAGGGTAGCGTGAGCCGGATTGGAAGTCTTTATTGCTGTGGGATGATGAGGCTCTGGTGCCGGCAGTCCCAAGGAGGAAATTGTGAAAGGAATTCTCGGTAAGAAAGTGGGCATGACCCAAGTGATCCAGGATGACGGAAAGGTTGTCCCGGTCACGGTTGTCGAAGCCGGGCCATGTTATGTGACACAGGTTCGCACTCCTGAGCAAGATGGTTATCGAGCTGTGCAGTTGGGGTTTGGTGCGGCAAAGCCTAAGCACCTCACTCAAGGTCAGCGGGGCCATCTGCACAAGGCCGGTGCTCCTGATTTGCGTCACCTGCAGGAGATCCGTGTTCGTGATGACGAAGTCTACGAAGTCGGGCAGAAGATTCTGGTAGACATATTTGCGCCTGGCGAACGTGTTGATATTGTCGGAAAATCCAAAGGGCGAGGTTTTGCCGGAGTTGTTAAGCGGCATGGTTTCGCCGGGGGGCCTCACACCCACGGTCAGTCTGATCGTGAGCGTGCGCCCGGTTCCATCGGAGCCTGCGCGGATCCTGGTCGAATTTGGAAGGGAAAGAAGATGCCGGGTCGGTTGGGTAATTCGCGCATAACCATTCAGAATCTGGAAGTTGTTCTGGTGGACCCTGAGCGTAATCTTTTGGCCGTGCGTGGTAGCGTGCCTGGTCCTAATGGCAGTCTTGTCTTGGTAACGGTCGCCCGCAAGCAAAGAGTTTATAAGGGAGGTAATTAGCAATGCTTACTCCTGTTTTGAATATGCAGGGCGAGAAAGTGAATGAGATTGAGTTGCGCCCGGACATTTTTGAAGTCTCTGTCAATGTACCGTTAATGCATCAAGCTCTGGTGCGTCAGTTGTCCAATGCGCGTTTAGGTACGCATAAGACTAAGACTCGCAGTGAGAATAATCGCTCAAAGGCAAAATGGTATCGCCAGAAGGGTACTGGTCGGGCGCGTCATGGTAGTCGTAATGCTCCTACATTTGTCGGTGGTGGTATTTCCCATGGCCCGATGCCTCGTAGCTACGAAAAGCAAATGCCTCGTAAGATGCGCCGTGCTGCCTTACGTTCTGCGTTGTCGGTGAAAGCTGCGTCTCAGCAGATTGTAGTCATGGATACGTTGGAGCTTGCCACTCCCAAGACCAAAGAAATCACGGGTCTTTTGAAGAAGGTATCAGCTTCTGGAAAAGCATTGATCTTGCTGGCCGAGCGTAATGAGATTGTCGAACGTTCTGTACGCAACATCGCAACGGCGAAAACATTGCGAGCGCATTACTTGAATATCCGCGATCTTTTGGGGGCCGATTATGTAGTGGTGCCATTGGCTGCTCTCAAAGTGATTGAATCTATTTTGGGTGGCCGTTCATCGGACGTGGATGTGGTGGAGTAGAATTATGAATATCTATGATGTAATCATCCGTCCTTTGGAAACAGAGAAGGCTTACTCACAGCGCTCGCTGGGGCAGTATGTGTTTATTATCAACGCTAATGCTAATAAACTACAGGTTCAGCAGGCGGTCGAAGAAATTTACAATGTTGAGGTAGCCTCGGTGAATGTGATGCGGATGCCGGCTAAGGTCAATCATATGCGTGGTCGTCGGCGTGTTGTGCGCCGCGCTGTTTGGAAGAAAGCCGTAGTTACACTTGCTCCTGGCAAGCGGATTGAACAGTTGGAGGCATAGCAATGGGAATTAAGAAGTATAATCCCACCTCTCCTGGCCGCCGTTGGATGACCGGTCAGACCTTTGAAGAGATCACGCGGACCAAGCCTGAGAAGAGCTTGTTGCGGGTGTTGAATAAGCGTGCCGGGCGCAATGTGCATGGTCGGGTAACTGTACGTCATCGAGGCGGCGGTCATGCGCGCAAGTATCGTGTCATTGATTTCCGTCGTGATAAGTTTGATATTCCGGCTCGGGTTGACTCTATTGAGTATGACCCTAATCGTTCAGCGCGCATCGCGTTGCTGGTTTATGCGGATGGTGAAAAGCGCTACATTCTGGCCCCTTTGGGGCTCAAAGTGGGACAGACTGTTGTTAGTTCCAGCGAAGGCGGAGAAGTGCGAGTTGGTCATGCGCTTCGTCTGGCGAATATCCCTCTAGGTACCCTGGTTCACAATGTGGAGTTGTCTCCAGGGCGCGGTGGTCAGATGGTTCGCGCTGCCGGTTCTGCGGCACAGGTTCTGGCCAAAGAGGGCGATTATATTACTTTGCGTTTGCCTAGCGGCGAGATGCGCATGGTGCGCAAAGAATGTATGGCCACAATTGGTCAGGTCGGAAATGTGGACCATGCCAATGTCAAATTGGGTAAGGCCGGTCGCAAGCGTTGGTTGGGTTGGCGCCCTACTATTCGTGGTTCTGCAATGACTCCCCGGGATCACCCCCATGGCGGTGG
This sequence comes from Anaerolineae bacterium, assembly GCA_034429675.1. Classification (GTDB taxonomy): domain Bacteria; phylum Chloroflexota; class Anaerolineae; order B4-G1; family SLSP01; genus JAKQHY01. Next base: position 21,950 of record DAOUFX010000184.1, read on the forward strand.
TGAAGGTCGCAGTCCTATAGGCATGGCAGGTCCTAAGTCACCTTGGGGGTGGCGTACATTGGGCCGCAAAACCCGTCGCAATAAAGCTACGGACAAGTATATCGTTCGCCGTCGTCGGGCCGGTGGCCGTCGCTAGGTGGAGGAGGAAACAGAATGTCGCGTTCTTTGAAGAAAGGACCTTTTGTAGATCCTAAGTTATTGAAGAAGGTTGAGGAGATGAATCGCTCCGGTAAGAAGCGTGTGCTTCGTACCTGGTCGCGTGCTTCAGTGATCTTCCCCCAGATGGTGGGACACACGATCGCTGTTCACGACGGGCGACGACATGTTCCCATCTATGTTACCGAGAATATGGTTGGACATCGTTTGGGTGAGTTTGCGCCGACCCGCACTTTTCGGGGGCATATTATGAAGGAAAAGAAGGGGAAAGTGAGGTAGAACGATGTTGGAAACAGTTCATGCAAAAGCTCAACATATCCCTATATCGCCTTTGAAGGTGCGGCGTGTTATTAATCCTTTGCGCGGAATGCTTGCTCAGTCGGCATTGGATGCTTTGCACGCGATGCCGCATGGCGCCGCTTTGCCGGTCTACAAACTCATTCGTTCCGCAATGGCGAATGCAGATGAGTTGGGGTTGGATGTCAACAATCTGTATATCGCGGAAATTGCGGCCAATGAAGGTCCGGGGCGTATGCCTGGCAAAGGTTGGCGTGCACGATGGGGTAGCCGTGGCCGCTATCGGCCTATTCGGAAGCGTTCATCACACATTACGGTCGTTCTAGAAGAGCGACTTGGCGATGAAGACTAGTAAGGAGGCATGTCTTGGGGCGTAAAGTTCATCCCTACGGTTTTCGATTGAAGGTTATTCGTGACTGGAAATCTCGTTGGTTTGCTGAGGGCCGTGAGTATGCGGAACTCTTGAAGGAAGATCGCACCATTCGTGAATTGGTCTATCAGATTATGAGAGAACGTTCGCGCGATGGTCAATCTGGCGTTTCTCGGGTGGAGATTGAGCGTTTCCCCCCAAATCAGATGTCGGTGATTATTTGGACTTCGCGCCCGGGTGTCGTTATTGGGCGCAAAGGGGAGAATGTTAAGGCGCTGCGTAAAAGTATTGAGGATGCAAGTGGTGGAAAGCGCGTGCACGTGGATGTTCAAGAAATAGAACAACCCGATTTGGATGCCAAGTTAGTCGCTGAGAATATTGTGGCTCAATTGGAAAAGCGTATTTACCACAACCGTGCTATGAAGCGCGCTATACGCCAGGCTATTCGTGCCGGTGCGGAAGGTATCAAGGTGATGTGTGCTGGGCGTCTTGCCGGTGCAGAGATGGCGCGTCGTGAGTGGCTGCGCGAGGGGCAAGTGCCCCTGCAGACATTGCGTGCCGATATTGACTATGCCCAGGAAGAAGCTCTCACCACTTACGGACGCATTGGTGTCAAGGTCTGGATTTACAAGGGTGAAGTGTTGCCCAAAAAGGCAACCTCTGGCGAAGGAATTTCCTAGCACCCAGAAATTGAGTTGAGGTGATAGAGTTATGTTGATGCCAAAGCGCGTGAAATATCGCAAACAGCAACGTGGGCGTATGAACGGAAAGGAATCCCGGGGAGTTGACGTTGATTTTGGTGATTATGGTTTGCAAGCCATGGAGCCTTCCTGGATAACCGCCCGTCAACTTGAAGCGGCACGCCGTGCGATTGTGCGCCATATGCGCCGCCGTGGTAAGTATTGGATTCGCATTTTTCCAGACAAACCGGTAACCCATAAACCTGCGGAAACCCGGATGGGTAAAGGAAAAGGTGCTGTGGATCAGTGGGTAGCTGTTGTGCGCCCGGGTCGTGTGATGTTTGAAATCAGTGGTGTGTCGGATGATGTAGCTCGCGAAGCACTTCGGTTAGCTGCTCACAAACTCCCTATTCGAACTCAGGTGATTACACGCTTGGATCTTGGAGAAGTAGGAGAGTAGGGATGACAACGACACAGGAATTGAAAGAGTTGAAGACCAATGATTTGCAGCTTCGCTTGCAGGAAACGCGACGTCAGTTGTTCAATTTGCGTCAGCAATGGTATGCAGGCGGTCTGGGGGATCATAATCGCATCCGTATCGTCCGCAAGGATATCGCCCGTATTTTGACCATTCTCCGTGAGCGTGAGTCTAATGCGGAAATTGAGTCGGGAGGAGAAGCTGCATGAAAGAGCTACGACGACGACTGACTGGTTTTGTGACCAGTGATAAGATGGAAAAGACTGTGGTTGTTAGCGTTGAACGTCGCTATCGCCACCCTTTATACAAGAAGGTAGTGCGTTCAACTAAGAAGTACATGGCCCACGATGAGAATAATGATTGTCAAATCGGGGATAAGGTGCAAATTGTGGAATCGCATCCTTATAGTCGCCACAAGCGTTGGGTTGTGGAAGAAATTCTGGAACGGGCCGCGTAAGGGGTGATGTATGATTCAGAAGGAGACGCGATTAACAGTTGCCGATAACACAGGCGCGCAGGAGCTATTGTGTATTCAGGTAATGGGAGGCTCTCGTCGGCGTTATGGTTATGTCGGCGATACCATTGTCGCCGCTGTCAAGTCATCTACGCCCAATGCAACGGTCAAAAAGGGAGAGGTTGTGCGGGCTGTGGTTGTGCGTGTTACTAGAGAATATCGCCGGCCTGATGGCTCTTATATCCGTTTCGACGATAATGCGGCAGTCATTTTGGACGCTTCTGGGACTAACCCCCGTGGAACTCGTATCTTTGGCCCGGTAGCGCGTGAGCTACGTGAAAAGGGCTTCATGAAGATTGTGTCCCTGGCGCCCGAAGTTTTGTAGGCCCAATGAGGAAGTGAGAAATGAATCGGATCAAGAAAGGTGACATCGTTGAGGTGATCTCTGGCGAGGATAAGGGAATGCAGGGTGAGGTTTTACGTGTATTCCCGCGAGCCAATCGTGTAGTGGTGTCTAAAGTCAACATGATTGTCAAACACCAAAGTGCAAAGCGCGCTGGTCGTTCGATGCAGGGTGGACGCATTCAGTTCGAGGCCCCGATTGACCTTTCTAAGGTCATGTTGGTCCCCTCAAAAGAAAAAACCGCAACTCGTGTTGGCTTTGCCGTTGAGGGTGACCGCAAGGTACGTATCTCTCGACGCACGGGCGAGGCTATTGATTAGGAGTAAGACGGATGCAGCGACTAAAAGAACGTTATCGTGAGGAAATTGCCCCGGCTCTGATGCAGGAATTCGCTTACAAGAATGTGATGCAAGTTCCTCGGATTCGTAAGGTCGTGGTCAACATTGGGATGGGTGAAGCCTTGGACAACCCTAAGTCTATCGAATACGCGGTCAATGATTTGCGGATCATTACGGGGCAACAGCCGGTGATTACGAAAGCCCGCAAGTCGGTGGCAAACTTCAAGTTACGCGAAGGACGAGCGATAGGTGTGAAAGTAACCTTACGTGGCTCACGCATGTGGGCTTTCCTGGATCGTCTGATTAGCGTGGCATTGCCGCGTACCCGTGACTTTCATGGCGTCCCGGATAAGCTGGACGGTCGTGGAAACTTTACCTTAGGTTTGCGTGAGCAGTTACTTTTCCCAGAGATAGATTACGACAAAATTGATAAGATTCGGGGAATGGAAGTCAGCATTTCCACGACGGCTGATTCTGATGAGGAAGCCCATCGGCTTCTTGAGTTGTTGGGTATGCCGTTTCGGCACGCATAAGAGAACAAGGTTTGACAAGGAGTAATTATGGCTAAAACATCAATGCCAATTCGAGAAACTCGGCGTAAGTACAAAATTCGGATACGCCATCGTTGTTCTCGATGTGGTCGTCCACGCGGGTACTACCGTCGGTTTGGATTGTGCCGAATTTGTCTCCGCGAATTGGCCCTAGAAGGTAACATCCCTGGCTTGGTAAAGTCCAGTTGGTAATGGAGCGAGACTATGGCGACTTCAGATCCAATTGCTGATATGTTAGCGCGTATTCGTAATGCTTTAATGGTAAAGCATGCTGCTGTGTCTATGCCTTCGTCCAAAATAAAGCTTGCAATTGCAAAAATCTTGAAGGACGAGGGATATATTGAGGGATACCGGGTGATTGCATCCGAGAACTCCTACCAGAACCTTGAGATTCAACTGAAGTATGTAGGTGATGTGAAGCATCAACGTTCGGTCATCACTGACTTGAAGCGTGTGAGTAAACCTGGGCGACGTATTTATGCGGCGGTCAAGGATATTCCATGGGTTCGTAGTGGTATGGGGATCACAATCCTCTCTACGCCTAAGGGCGTGATTACCGGGCAGCAGGCTCGGCGATTGAACGTGGGCGGAGAGATCCTCTGCTACGTTTGGTAGGCCGTTGGAATAGGGAGGTGAATTGTGTCGCGGATAGGTAATAAACCCATCTCGGTCCCATCCGGGGTGCAAGTTGCGATTGATGGTAATCTCGTCACCGTCAAGGGCCCAAAAGGTCAGTTGACGCGGGAGTTCCATCCCGACATGACCATTACTTTGGAGGATGGCACCGTTCGGGTACAACGTCCCAACGATGCTCAGAATGTCAAAGCGCTTCATGGATTGACGCGTGCGTTGATCAATAATATGGTAGTTGGGGTGACGGAAGGATATAGTCACACACTGGAGATCCAGGGTACAGGATATCGGGCTGAGCTCCAGGGGAAGAATCTGGTCTTGAACCTTGGTTTTTCGCATCCTGTAGTCGTGGTTCCGCCTGAAGGTGTTGTATTCGAGGTGAATCCTCGCAACAGCACGGTGACTATCAAGGGGTATGATAAAGAGGTTGTTGGTCGTATTACTTCTGAAATCCGGGCCTGGCGTCCTGTCGAGCCTTACCTGGGCAAGGGTATCCGGTATCAGGGTGAAGTTGTCCGGCGTAAGGCCGGCAAAGCCGGTAAAGCGGCATAATTATATTACGTGGGACTGAGGGTGAATTTAAGAAATGAAACCAGAAAGTGATCGTCATCAAGCCCGACTGCGGCGACACGATCACATTCGCAAGAATGTGTCGGGCACGCCGGAACGTCCACGTTTGAATGTCTTTCGCAGTTTGACCCATATTTATGCACAGGTCATTGATGATACTGTAGGGCGTACATTGGTGACTGCTTCTACGATTGATCGGGAAATTCGTGATGCTTTGGTGAATTTGTCGAAGGCGGAGCAGGCACGGATTGTGGGAAAGACATTGGCAGAACGGGCATTGGCAAAAGGAATTAAGTCGGTGGTGTTTGACCGTGGTGGTTATAAATATCATGGCCGTGTCAAGGCTCTGGCCGAAGCCGCACGTGAGACAGGCCTGGATTTTTAGGCGGCAGGAGGAAATATGGAGTCGCGACAAGGGCAGCGAGAACATAAACCATTATTAGAAGAAGGACAGGAAGAACTGGATGAGCGCGTTGTTGATATTACGCGCGTGGCCAAGGTTGTCAAGGGTGGCCGCACTTTTCACTTCCGTGTGGTAGCTGTTGTTGGGGATAACAAAGGCCAGGTCGGTTTGGGAATTGGCAAGGCTCGAACAGTCCCCGATGCTATCGGTAAGGCGACCAGTCGGGCGCACCGTGCGATGCATGCAATCCCATTGGAAGGCACTACAATTCCACATGAGGTTGAAGGGCGATGTGGCGGATCTTCGGTTTTGTTGCGACCGGCTACCAAAGGTACTGGTGTGATCGCTGGCGGCGGTGTCCGCGCTGTTTTGGAAGTTGCCGGTATTCATGACGTGTTGACTAAATCTATGGGAAGCGCCACTCAAGTCAATGTGGTTCAGGCGACAATGGAAGCTCTGGACAGCTTGCGTTGGGTGGAAGAAGTAGCGCAGGAACGCGGCAAGCCGGTGGCAGAAGTGATGCCGTTCTGGCGCAGGAGGAATGCGTAATGTCCAAAAAGTTACAGATAAAGTTGGTACGCAGCCCTATTGGATATTCGGCGCGGCAGAAGCGCACAGTGCAGGCGATGGGATTGCGAAAGATGAACCAGGTGGTTGTATTGCCTGATAACCCAGCGGTGCGGGGAATGGTCAGCAAGGTTCCTCACCTGGTCCAAGTTGAAGAAGTTGAAGCTTAACTGGGGGTAGTTGTAATGAAATTACATGATCTACAACCTGTGGCAGGGTCGAATAAACGCAGAAAGCGTGTGGGCCGGGGAACCGCGGCCGGACAAGGCAAGACCGCCGGACGCGGTACCAAGGGCCAGAATGCACGTAGTGGCGGCGGCGTGCGCCCGTATTTTGAGGGTGGGCAATTGCCGTTAGTGCGTAAATTACCCTTTGCTCGTGGTTATAAGTTTTTCAATCCATATAAGGTAACGTTCGAGGCGGTGAATCTGGATCAGCTTGCTGGTTCTTTTGGAGCAAACGCTATTGTTTCGCCGGAAACACTTTGCCAAGCGGGGCTGGTCAAGCATGCTGAGGATATGGTGGCTGTGTTAGGTCGAGGCGAGATTGATCGTCCTCTTCAGGTGTCAGCGCATCGCGTGTCAGATTCTGCTCGTGCTAAGATTGAGGCAGCAGGTGGCAAAGTTGAAATTTTGCCCTGGGAGCGTGGGGGCTACCACACTCGCTAGCGTTGGCGTGCCCGGTTTGTTGGAGCCGTCTGAAACTTTGATGGAGGAGATTGACTAATGTTTGAAGCCCTACGCAATGCGCTGAAACTTCCTGATTTACGCCGGCGCATCCTCTATACAATTCTGGTTCTGATTATCTATCGCATGGCGTCAAATATCCCGGTGCCCGGTGTTGACCGGGTTGCATTGAAGAGTTATTTTGACTCGGCGGCAGCGGATGCAACGAGGCCGTTCCTTGGCCTGATGGATTTGTTGTCGGGCGGCGCAGTTTCCAATTTCTCAATCCTGGCCGCTGGCGTCTACCCGTATGTGACTGCAACCCTGGTGATCCAGTTGTTGCTGCCAATTTTCCCGAAGTGGGAAAAGCAGATCCAGGAAGAGGGTGAGGAAGGTCAGCGGAAAATGAATCAATGGGCCTTCTATATCACTGTGCCGTTGGCCGGACTTCAAGCTTTTGCCCAGGCGCAGCTCTTTCGTCAGGCGGCGAGCCCGATCTTGCCACATTTTGGTTGGGAACCCGCTAATCTGTTGCCTACATTTACTCTGTTGGTATCTATGATTGCCGGAACGATGTTTGCTATATGGTTGGGCGAGCTCATTTCGGAGCAGGGTATTGGCAATGGACTTTCTTTGATCATCTTCGGAGGCATTGTATCGCGTGTGCCTGCAAATCTGAAAAGCGTCTATGACAGTGATAAGCTTCTGGGAGTAGCCATTTTCCTGATCATCACCGTTGTGACGATTCTCTTTATTGTCTTCATTCAAAATGGCGAACGTCGGATCAAAGTGCAGTATGGGAAGCGTGTGCGCGGTATGAAGGTCTACGGTGGGGGCAGCACTTACATTCCACTTAAGGTCAATACTGCGGGCATGATCCCCTTGATCTTTGCTCAGTCCATTCTGGCTTTCCCGGCGGTTATTGCCCAGTTTTTCAGTGGCAGCAGTAATCCTGGGGTTCGTTCGGTCGCACAATGGATCATCACGTTTTTTGGAGGCAAAGAGCCTGGATATATTCCACTCTATTTCCTGGCAGTCGCCGGCTTCACCTACTTCTATACATTCGTGATGATCGAGCAGCAAAAGCTGCCGGAGATGCTTCAGAAGCAGGGTGGTTTTATTCCCGGTGTGCGCCCGGGGCAGCGTACTGAGGAATTCATTCATGGGATTTATCAACGGATTACCTTAGTAGACGCGGTTTTCTTGGGTCTTGTGGCGGTTTTACCGCTGATTATGGGACTGTTTATGAAGTCGAGCCAGATGATCATCCAGAGTTCCGGTTTGCTGATTGTGGTAGGAACTGTGATGGAGACCATGCGGCAATTAGAATCTCAATTGCTGATGCGGAATTACGAAGGGTTCCTGCGTTAAAGGTGTGGTATAATAACTCGTCTGTGTCCGCATCTTATGGGCCGTAGGTGGAATGCGGCTTTTGGAAAAAGGAGTTAGAAATGAAGGTTTCACCATCAATAAAGCGACGTTGCCCGAAGTGCAAGATCATTCGGCGAAAACGGGTGGTGCGTATCATTTGCGATAACCCCAAGCACAAGCAACGTCAGGGTTAGTTGATTCGCTCAGAGGAGGCTGAAGAAAGGTATGGCACGTATAGCAGGGGTTGATCTGCCGCGCAACAAGCGAATTGAAATTGCGCTAACGTATATTTACGGTATCGGACGCAAAACCAGTAATGATATTCTGGCTCGCGCAGGGGTTGACCCTGATAAGCGTGAGAAAGATTTAACGGAAGCCGAAGTAGCTTCGTTGCGCGAGATTGTTGACAATGATTGTATGGTGGAAGGCGACCTGCGTCGTGAGATTCAGATGAATATCAAGCGTTTGATTGAGATCGGGTCTTACCGAGGTTTGCGCCATCGTCGGAATTTGCCGGCTCGTGGTCAGCGCACGCGGACGAATGCCCGCACAAAGCGCGGTCCCCGGAAGACGGTCCCCGGTCGCGGTCGTCGCCGTGGCTCGAAGAAAAAGTAAGCGTTGGGTTTTGTTGGTGTTGCAAAACACTTATTGTAAGCTGCTATGATTTTTAGGAGGCTTTAGGAGGCTTTATGGCGAAAAGTCAGGCTCGGGTAGCACGGCGGGCAACTCGTCGTGTAAAACGCAATGTGCCTCGTGGTTGTGTGTATGTTAAGACATCGTTTAACAACACTATCGTGACTGTGACGGATGCTCAGGGAAATGTGATCCGTTGGTCCAGTGCAGGAGCTGTAGGGTTTAAAGGTACCCGGAAGAGCACTCCTTTCGCGGCGCAGGTGGCGGCGAGAAAGGCAACCAATGAGGCAATTGAAAATGATGGTATGCAAGAAGTGGATGTGTTTGTCAATGGAGCCGGTCCTGGTCGTGAGGCTGCCTTGAGAGCTATCGCTTCGGTAGGGTTACGGGTGCGATCAATTGTAGATACGACTCCTATTCCGCACAATGGGTGTCGTGCTCCCAAAAAACGACGAGTGTAGGTTGATCAACAAAGGTTTGTAGTGGAGAAAATATGGCAAAATATATAGGTCCTTCGTGCAAGCTTTGTCGTCGTGAGGGAATGAAGCTCTATCTCAAGGGCGATAAGTGTTACTCTGAACGATGTCCATTTGAGAATCGTGCTTATCCTCCCGGACAACATGGCAAAGAGGCTTCTTTCCGTCGTCGCAAGCTTTCGGATTATGCAATGCAGTTGCGAGAGAAGCAAAAGGCACGCCGAATTTATGGGGTGCTAGAACGTCAGTTCCGACGTTACTTTCAGGTGGCCGCGCGCCGCCCCGGATTGACTGGCGAGAATTTGCTGTCAATTTTGGAGGCCCGGCTAGATAATGTGATTTACCGGTTAGGGTTTGCCGATTCGCGTGCCCAGGCGCGTCAGTTGGTTTCTCACGGTCATTTCACGGTCAATGGGCGTAAGACAGATATTTCGTCTTTTTTGGTGCGACCCAACGATACGGTTGCGGTTCGTACAGAAAGTCGCCGCAGCAAGTACTTCAAGGATCGTCGTGAATTGCTTGGTAAGCGTGCTGTGCCAGCCTGGTTGAGTCTTGATGAGGATACATTAAGTGCTCGTATGTTGGCTGTTCCTACGCGCCAAGAAATTGACGTTCCTGTGGAAGAGCAGTTAATCGTTGAATTCTATTCACGTTAAAGCAGACAGGAGGCGAAGTGCTAGTAGCGCCAGTTCTGCCAAAAGTTGAAGTTGATGTCAATGCCGAGCAATATGGCCGGTATATTATTGGCCCGCTGGAAAATGGTTATGGGGTTACGTTAGGTAACTCTCTGCGGCGGGTTTTGCTCTCTTCTTTGGAGGGAGCGGCAATCACTGCTATGCGCATCACGGATATTCCGCATGAGTTCGCGGCGATTCCAGGTGTGCGTGAGGACGTGATTCAAGTTATGCTTCAACTCAAGCAAATACGCCTTTGTATGGAAGGGGAAGGTCCGCAGTATATGACGCTGCGCGTGGAAGGACCCGGTGTGGTTACCGCCAGCGACATTATTGCCCCTCCTGAGATTGAAATTCTCAACCCTGAACTTTATCTGTTTACAGTAGACAATGATGAGGCGCATCTTGATTTTGAGTTTACCGTGGAAAAGGGGCGTGGCTATCTGTCTTCTGAAGGTCGCGGACGGATGCCGATTGGGGTTCTGCCGGTAGATGCTATTTTTAGCCCGATTCGTCGTGTGAACTTTCATATTGATCAAGCGCGTGTGGGACAGCTGACCAATTACGATCGCTTGACAATGGATGTTTGGACTGATGGTCGAATCTCGCCTCTGGATGCCCTCAAAGATTCGGCGCGAATTTTGGTAACGCACTTGCGTTTGGTTGCCGGCGCCGAGTTGGAAGAGGAACTTGATTTGGATATTGGGGTTGAGAAGGAAACCATTCCACATCAGGCTTATGCAACACCCATTGAGGATTTGGGGTTGGGCGTGCGGGTGTACAATGCATTGAAACGCACGGGAATATCGAATGTTGGCGAAGTGCTTGAGATGTTGACCCGTGGCCGCGATGCTATGTTGTCTATTCGCAATTTCGGTGAGAAGTCATTGGAAGAGTTGGCTGAACAATTAAAAGAGAAAGGATTCTGGACGGCTGAAGTCGAAGCTGCAATTGAAATCTAGCCGGTCCTGTGTAAGAGGAGGTTGAGTATGCGACATCACGTCGCGGGTAAAAAGTTGAATCGTCCTGTAGGTCAGCGGACGGCTTTGCGGCGCAATTTGGTGACAGAGTTGTTCCGTCATGATCGTATTCGTACAACGCGCGCCAAGGCTGAGGCGATACGGGGACAAGCAGAAAGGCTTGTTACATTGGCAAAGCGTGGTTTGGAGGCCGGCAAGCAGGATCCGGCTCGCGAGGTTCATGCCCGTCGTTTAGTGGCAGGTCGTCTTAATGATCCACAAGTAGTGCAGCGGCTTTTTAGCGACATAGCGCCACGGTATATGGATCGCGCCGGTGGATACACCCGGATGTTGAAGATGGGAGTTCGTAAGGGGGATGCTGCCCCGATCGTGCTCTTGGAGTTGGTTGATTAACTTTAACAGGTTAGGGCTGCCATTCTCGTTGTTGGGAGAATGGGATAGCCGCTGAACATATCTGCAATGCGGGTCAAGGCCGTTGTAGCTTACGATGGCACGGGGTATGCCGGATTTCAGAGACAGAAGAATGCATTAAGTATTCAACAAGACCTCGAAATGGTTTTGGAGAAACTTTCTGGGACTTCTGTTTCTGTCTTATCTGCTGGGCGTACTGATGCCGGGGTTCATGCTGAAGGCCAGGTTATTGCATTCGATATACTTTGGAGGCATGCTTTGGCAGACCTTCAAAGTGCAATGAATGCTTTGCTGCCGGAACAGATAGCGGTGCTGACTTTGGAGGAGGTTTCCGATAGGTTCCATCCTCGTTATGATGCGCTTTATCGTTGGTATCGTTACACGCTTTATCGTGGCTCGACGCGCAACCCATTGTTCAGTCGGTATAGCCTGCATGTCTCTCGTCCTTTGCGTTATGATTTGATGCGAACTGCTGCACAGTTTTTGTTAGGGCAGCATGATTTTTGGGCCTTCGGATCACCTCCAAAAGGTGATAATTCGGTCCGGGAGGTTTATAAGGCTGACTGGTCAGAGGATGGTGTCTGGGTGTATTTTGACATTGTGGCCAATGCCTTTTTGTATCGAATGGTACGCATGGTGGTGGGGACTCTGTTACGTGTTGGTTCTGAGGCGTTGTCGCCTGGTGAGTTTGGCGATATTTTGACTTCGCGAGATCGCCGGCGTGCCGGCCCAGCTGCGGTAGCCCGTGGGCTTTGTTTGAAGCGAGTGATTTATGAAGCATGAGGCGCATGAACGCACTCAGCTCTTATGAATGGAGTGGCAGAAGGTGAAACGATTAAACATACATAAGACTTATGTGGCCAAGCCGGGTACGTTTGAGCAGCAATGGTATGTTATTGATGCTACCGGTAAGACATTGGGACGTCTGGCGACCATGGTGGCGAGTATTTTGCGAGGAAAGAACAAGCCGCAATATACTCCTTATGAAGATGTTGGCGATTTTGTCATCATCGTCAATGCTGAAAAGGTACATGTAACGGGTCGTAAGTTAGACCAGAAGTCCTACTATCGTTATTCGGGGTATCCCGGTGGGCTTCGCAGTGTAACGTTGCGGCGTCAGTTGGAGACACATCCCGAACGCGTCATTGAGCATGCAGTGAAGGGTATGCTGCCTCGAGGTCCGTTGGGGCGACAGATGTATAGGAAGCTTAAGGTCTATGTCGGGCCGGAGCATCCTCATCAAGCGCAACAGCCTCAAGCGATGGAGATTTAAGGAGAATAGTTATGTATTATGAAGGGCTAGGGCGTAGAAAGACCGCTACTGCGCGTGCTCGACTTCACTCTGCGGGAAGCGGTGAGTTTGTTGTTAATGGGAAGGCCTATCGGGAGTATTTCCCCCGAGAGTTGGATTCTCAGAGCTTGATGGCCCCACTGCAATTGACGCAAACGGTGGGACAGTTCGACGTGACGGTTCAAGTTGCCGGTGGGGGAATAACTGGCCAGGCCGAGGCAGTTCGGATGGCGATTTCTCGTGCCTTATTGAAAATCAACCCTGATTTTCGATCTGCATTGCGCAAAGCGGGCTATCTTACCCGCGACGCGCGCGCCAAGGAACGTAAAAAGCCAGGTCTTAAGCGCGCACGTAAGGCTCCGCAATACACCAAGCGTTAGTTTGTGTGTTTGTTGCGCCGGATATTTTGAACTCGATATACGTGTCCCATTTTCAGATGGGACACGTATTTGTGTAGTGCTGATACTCACCAGCTATTTATAGATTGCATGTAGGTTTTTTCTAGTAACCTACATATTTTTGTTACCTATGGCACAGATTACAATTCTAGGATTAGGGCCCGGCTCACCGGAGAGTCTGACGTGTGAGGCATGGCAAATTCTAACAACCACGAGCGAGGTTTGGCTTCGGACAGCACGTCATCCTATCATGGCCCATCTGCCGCAGTCAGTTACTCTCCATTCTTTTGATGATTTGTACGAGGGCCGCGCGACTTTCGCCGAGGTTTATACTGCGATTGTAGAGCGCATCCTGGATTTGGGACGTCGCCCGGAGGGTGTTTGTTATTGTGTTCCTGGACATCCCTGGGTTGGCGAAGCCACTGTGCCACATATTGTGCGTCAAGCCAGGGAACTGGGTGTCGCTGTTCGCGTTGTCTCCGGTCTGAGTTTTGTTGAGCCAATGTTGTCGGCCCTGTGCCTCGATGCTTTAGACGGAGTACAGATTGTAGATGCTTTGGATTTAGTGTCTCTTTGCCATCCTCCGTTGAACCCTGATATGCCAGTTCTGATCGCACAAGTTTACAGTCGCGCTGTTGCTTCGGACTTGAAGCTAGTGTTGATGAATCAATACCCGGATGAGCATCAAGTAGCGTTGGTAGATGCTGCTGGTACGCCGGCTGAGCAAGTATCCTGGCTACCGCTTTATGAAATAGACCGCCAGGAAGTAACTTCGTTGACTTCTCTCTATGTTTCTCCACTTCCCGCGGTGAGTAGTTTTGAGGGTTTTCAGCAAACGGTGGCGCGTTTGCGCGCTCCTGACGGGTGTCCATGGGATCGAGAACAAACTCACCTAAGTCTCCGCACTAATTTGCTCGAGGAAACTTATGAGGTTTTGGCGGCTATTGATACTGAGGATGTGGATGGTTTGCGCGAGGAATTGGGTGATTTGTTGCTTCAGATTGTTCTGCACGCACAAATTGCTGTCGAGGATGGCGAGTTTTATATGTCCGAGATCATTACGGGGATTGATTCCAAACTCAAGCATCGTCATCCACATGTTTGGGGAAACGTTCAGGTTCAAAACAGTCAAGATGTGATTTTAAACTGGGAGGCCATCAAACGCCGTGACCGTGAGGCCAATGGAGTGGAGGTGCGCTCCATGTTGGATGGTATTCCTCAATCTCTGCCGAGCCTGGCACAGGCGATCGAATATAGTAAACGAGTGGCTCGTGTAGGCTTTGATTTGGGGGATACCGGCGTTACCCCTATTTCTACGGCGGTTGATGACCGACGAATCGTGGAAAAAGCATTGGATGAAGTTGTGGAGTATAGTGAAATGCCCAAGATCCAAGATACTGATGGATTGAGCAGGATCTGGGGGAAATTGCTTTTTGCGATTGCCAGTTATGCCCGAAAATCCGGCGTTGACTTGGAGAGCGCTTTGCGCGAGACGAATGCAAGAGTAGCAAAATGTTTTCGCGCTTTAGAGACCACAGCCCGTGACGCAGGTAAGCCTTTAGCTGAGATGGATCCGATGCAACTTAATCAGATATGGCAGGAGATTTACAAATAGGGTTCGATCTCTTCAATGAGCTTTTGAAGTGGTTTGTTTCCTATGAGTCGGGTTACTTCCTCGCCATTTTTGAAGATAATCATAGTAGGAATGTTCATGATGCCATATTGTGTCGTTAGGGCAACAGCTTCCTGAGTGTTGACTTTCACAATTTTTAGTCGTCCTTGCAATTCTTCCGCAACTTGTTCCAGGGTCGGTCCCAGTTTCTTGCAGGGCGGACACCACTCCGCCCAAAAGTCCACAAGCACAGGCAAAGCGGCATGTGTAACCTCGATCTCGAAGTTGTTTTCATCTACTGTTTGTAGCTGCCCCATAAGTGTTAACCTCTTTTCAGTAAGCTGCCAAGATTATCGCATGCTGGATAACATTGTCAAGCATAGAAACTCTTGGTACACTCTATCTGTGACGTTTTTTCCTTGAAAATTTTGCATTCTCACGCCTGGGAAATGGCTATGTCAGGCAATCGTCAGGTTCAAGGTCTTGTCATTTAAATTTTGTTATGCTATAATAATCCCTGTTGAGGGGCACCTGTGTGTCTCTCGAGGCTTGTGCCTATGAACAATACAATAGACATATATAACGCGCAGACTGTGGACGTTACAAATCCCAAATGGGGTTTGTCTTATGTAGTTGGGCGAGTTGTCGGCAGAGCAACGGCTGTGATTTGGCGTTGGAGTAATGATCGCCAGGTTGTGGCCGCTTTTGTTGGTCGTTATAGTGCTCATGCGGCTGTTTTGGGGTTGGCTTTGCTGGTTGGACTTTTGGGCCAATTGGCATTTGCACCTTTGCGATCTGCTGATGTGAGCGTTGCCGAATCCTCAGATTTTTTGACCTCTTCTATGCGGGCTGCTGCTGAACCGGTGGCAACCCCCACTTCTGTCGTTGCAGGAACCGCTTTACTGCGTCAGACTGCATCCCATAACCATGTGGTGTATCGCCACGCTCAGCCCTTAACCACTATCCCTGAACGAGATCGTTTAGAGGTTATTACTTATACTATACAATCCGGGGATAACCTCTTTTTGATTGCTGAGCGGTTCAAATTATCTCCTTACACGATTGTTTGGTCGAATATGGAAGCCCTACAGGGTGCGCCATATTTGATTCAACCGGGATTGACTTTGTTTATTCCTCCTGTAGATGGCGCCTATCACACTGTGATGTCTGGTGAAACCATTGATAGTATCGCCGAGAGCTACGAAGTTTCTACTGAGGCGCTTTATAACTCGTGGAATGATGTGAAGCCTGGCAAGCCTCTGCGTGAAGGTGCCCTTTTGGTTGTTCCCGGTGGCACTGGTGAGGATTTCGATTGGGAGCCGCCTGCGCCTGAGCCATCTGCTCCTGGTGTTGCGTCTGCTTCGGCCAGTTGGGGATATTGTGGTAACGTAGCCGTTTCGGGTCTGGGCGGAAGTGGGTGGTTTATATTACCTACTGGATCTACGGCTGTTTCTGGTTGGTATTTCCATGACTATCGCAATCCTGGCCATGGCGGGTTGGATTACACCTGTCATTCTGGTGATCCCATTTATGCCGCTGATAATGGCGTGGTTATCTTTGCCGGGTGGGGTGGTGGTTACGGGAATTTGGTGCAGGTCAGTCATGGCAACGGTTATGTGACGTATTATGCACACTTCTCCGGTTTCGCCGTAGGCTGCGGTGAATCTGTTTATCAAGGGCAACTTCTAGGGTATTGCGGCACAACGGGTTGGTCAACCGGTCCACATCTTCATTATGAGATACGTTATAACGGCGTGCCTATGGACCCCCAACTTTTTGAATGATGAACGAGGCATCCCAACCCTCTAACTCAGGCAGTATCGCCTGGGATACTCCTCCCCTTCTGCGCATTTCGGTGCGGTTTGCAGTCTGGGTATGGCGTTGGAACAGTGATCATGCGGGACAGCGCCCGTTGTTGGGCCGTTTTGCCTCACACATATCCGTCGGTTTGATGCTGGCGCTGATTTTGCTTGTAGCCGGTCTGCAAGTGGATGCCCTCGTAACTGCTTCTGAAGCTGCAGATATGGCATTGCTGGGCGGTCAAGCGCAGGCTATGAATGTTATTTCTGCTCCTACGCGGCGTGTTTATTACCGTGGGGGAGTACAGTCGTTGATTGTGCGCCAGGCGCAATCCCACACAGCGATTCCTGATCGTCCCCGTTTGGAGATCATTACCTACGAAGTGCAGGCCGGTGAAACTGCCGAAACGATTGCTGCCACTTTCAATTTACAACCCACAACCTTATTGTGGTCGAACCCTGAAATGGAAAAGTCTCCCGATTTGTTGAAAGTGGGTCAGACGTTGATCATTTTGCCGTTGGATGGGGTTTACCATACAATTGCCATCAGTGAGACGTTGGAAATGTTGGCGGAAAAATATAAGGTTGAAGTGGATGTAATTGTGAATTGCCCCTTCAACACAATCCCCAAAAACCGCGAGCTTGTAGTCGGTGAGAAACTGATCATCCCCGGCGGCCAAAAGCCTTATGAGGTGCGTAAGGTAACCACGTATGAGGGCCCGGTGACCGATGACGCCGCCGGTTCCGGGACGTTCTACTGGCCGGCTTCAGGGGTTCTGACGCAAGGTTATTGGTATGCGCACCGTGCCATTGACATCGGGGCTTCGGTTGGAACGGCGATCATTGCATCGGATTCGGGTTATGTTAGCTTTGCCGGATGGACGGACATTGGGTACGGTTATCTGGTTGTTATCAATCACGCCAATGGTTATCAGACCTATTATGCGCATTTGAGTGATATTTTCGTGAGCGAAGGCGAAATGGTATATGGTGGACAAGTGATCGGCGCGATGGGAAGTACCGGCAATTCCACCGGACCGCATCTCCATTTTGAGATTCGCTATAATGGGTATCCGACAAATCCAAGAATCTATTTACCTTAGTTGCAACTGTTATGGCCCTAACAAAAACGGGGAGGTGATCATCACCTCCCCGTTTTATGTTCCCTGACTTTCTTAAACGTCCCGTGAGCGTAGGTGGGGGTACAGCAAGACTTCTCGTATTGAATGTTTATCACTAAAGAGCATGGCCAGGCGATCAACACCGAGTCCGAATCCGCCGCATGGCGGCATGCCATATTTCATGGCACGCAGATAATCTTCATCCAGAGGATGTTCTTCCTCATCTCCTGTTCCCTGCGTATGGTCCTGCCGCGAGAAACGTTTTTCCTGTTCAAAGGGGTCATTCAGTTCCGTGAAGGCATTTCCTGTTTCTATGCCGCCGATGAAGACCTCAAAACGTTCGACGTGAGATGGATCGTCGGGTTTCTGCTTTGCAAGCGGCGATATCTCGATAGGGTAGTCGTAAACAAAAGTGGGTTGGATCAATTCCGATTCTACTTCAGAAAGCAGATTGTCTACCAGATGTCCCCAACTAGACTTCGCAGCAGCTTCATATCCCTGTTTGCGCATCTCGGCGCGCAAGGTATCGGCATCTGGATATTCTCGATAGTCAATGCCGGTTCCCTGTTGGATGAGCTCTCGCAGGCTGACACGCTTCCAAGGCGGCGTCAAATCAATTTCATGGCCATTGTAGTGGATTTTTGATGTTCCCAAAACTTGTTGGGCGGCGTGGGAGATCAACTGTTCCACGGTTTCCATCATGCCGAATAGATCCGTATAGGCGCAGTAGAGTTCAAGTTGCGTGAATTCGGGATTGTGTTTGTATGAAACTCCCTCATTGCGGAAATCCCGGCCGATTTCGTAGACGCGCTCGTACATACCCACAAGGAGGCGTTTAAGATACAATTCAAACGATATCCGCAGGTAGAGCGATTGTTTGAGTTGATTGTGATAGGTGGTGAAAGGACGTGCAGCTGCGCCGCCGTAGATGGGTTGAAGGATGGGCGTTTCTACTTCCAGGTATTCATGGTTGTCCAACCATGTTCGTAGGGCGCTAATCGTCCGTGATCGAGTACGAAAGATTTCACGCACTTCGGGATTGACGGCCAGGTCAGCGTAGCGTTGTCGGTATCGCTCTTCAATATCTGAAAAAGCACTGTTCCGCGTAAGAGCCCCCTCCTTTTCATATTCTTTGGGTATAGGAAGTGGTGTAATTGCCTTCGCTAACATTCTCAAAGTCCGGGCATGAACGCTGATTTCACCGCTGCGAGTGCGCATCAGCGAACCGCTTGCCTCGACAAAATCGCCCAGATCGTAGGCTTTTTTGAATAACTCGAAACTTTCTTCGCCTAAGTCGTCGAGGCGTAAAAAGAGTTGAATCTTTCCAGACCCATCTTCGATGTGCGCAAACGCTACTTTGCCCATCAAGCGAATGCTGATTAACCTGCCGACGACGGTGACGTCAGAAACAGTTGTCTGCTGTTTTTCCGCTTCTTCGTAGACGTTCATCGCTTGCATCGCTGTGTGAGTGCGGTTGGTGCGATGTGGGTAAGGTGAGAGCCCGGCCATTGTTAATAATTCGATTTTCTCGGCACGCTGTTGTTCCAGATCGTTTAGGTCCATTGGATAACTCCTGTTCTCAGAGTCGAGATAAGTGTTCCATACACGTTTGGCTTCTATAAAACAAGCCCATACACAGCGTATGGGCTTGTCCTTATGATTTGGATCTGTTTACTTGATCAGTACGATCTCAAAGACAATATCCCCATCCGGCGCCTGCACTGTGGCCTTGTCGCCTATCTGCTTGCCCAGCAACGCTTTACCCAGTGGAGACTCGTTGGAAATCTTGCCATTAGCGGGGTCGGCCTCAGTGGATCCAACGATGTAATATACCTCGGTGTCGTCTGTGCCGGTTTCTTTGACTGTGACATAGCTTCCGATTCCGACAAAGCCTTTAGGAGCAAGTGTTTCGATGATAACTGCTTTGCGCAACTGTTCTTCAAACGCCAGGATGCGTCCCTCAACAAAAGATTGTTCGCGCCGTGCATCTTCCAGCTCCGCATTCTCGATGAGCTCGCCTTCCCCTAATGCTGCGTGCAAACGTTCCGCCACTTGTTGCCGACGAACCGTTTTCAGGTATTGTAATTCTTCTTCTAAGGCTCGGTATCCTGCTTCTGTAAGATACACCGGACTTTTGCTCATGAAGTTGCTTCCTCCAACGTGAATACATTCTATGTGTCTTATATAAAAGAAAAACCCGAGAGCGTTACACGCTCACAGGCCAGCCAATATTAACATACTTCCCGGATTTGTAAAGCCAGTGGGGCGTGTGGCACGCCAGTCGGGCACTGTTCTAAAAACAGAGGCTCGTTGGGGAAGTTTATGTAGGTACTGTGAGTCTGGTTTTGATAGGACTTGTGGCATCGATGCAGGTAAGCGGTTTAGGAGGCCGAAGGGGGCATATTTGAAGGGGCGCCAGGAGCTTTTGTTGCCATCAGCGACGGCACAATTGGCAAGGTAAAATAGAAGGTGCTGCCTTTGCCGATCTCACTTCTGACTCCGATTTGTCCCTGGTGCGCCTCTACAATTTGGCGTGCGACAACAAGCCCCAATCCTGTTCCTGTTGCTTTGCTTTCGCCCCCTGGTAGACGCGAGAATTTGCGGAAGAGTTTGGAGATTTGATCCGCCGGGATGCCTGGGCCGGTGTCTGTAACTTCGATAACTATTTGCTGATCTTCTGCATAGGCTTTAACGATGATGGTATCTCCAGGGTCGGAATATTTCACTGCGTTGCTGAGTAGATTGAGTAAGACCTGGTGGATGCGTTGTGCGTCTCCTGTGGTCTCAGGTAGAGTATCGGGCATTTCTACTTGCACATGGCGCGACTTTCCTTCAGCTGATGGTTTGATGACATTGGTGGAGAGCTCGATAACATTGGGAATTTTTAAGACATCTTGGGCCATCTGAACTCGTCCCGATTCCAGCCGCGCCAAATCCAGGAAGGTGGTCGCCAACTCGTTGACTCGCTCTGTTTCGTGTTGGATAATGTCAGCGAACTTTTCGCGCGTTGCCTCATTCAGGTCTGGCCTTTGCAACAATTCGGCATAGGAGAGGATTGCCGTCAATGGTGTGCGGATTTCATGGATCACTTCGGAGACCCAATCGCTTTGTTCGAAGAGGCGGGCATTTTCTACAGCTACCGCCGCAATGCTTGCCAGAGTCTCCAGGGTTTCCATATCCTGGCGGGTAAAACTGTAACGCGCTTTCATGGTAACCGACTCCAGTACCCCGATGACTTTGTCGCCAAAGATCATTGGGACAGCGATAATGGACTGGGTAGCATCAATGGTTTTGATGCTATAGAGTCGGGAATCCGACTGGGCGTCTTCTACGATTGCCATCTCGCGATTCTTTACGACCCACCCGGCCAGACTACCTTTCACAGGGACTTCCATCACTTCCAGGATTTGAGATCCCGGCCCCGCTGTAGCTGCAAATCGCAAAGTTTCTTCGTTTTCCATCAACAAAATCGAAGCCCCATCCGCATGGGTGAGTTGATGCGCCGAATCTACAATTTGTTGGAGCAATCTCCGCATTTCAAGGGTCGAATTGAGGCGGCGGCTGATACTAATCAGTTGTTCCAATACCACCACTTTTTGCTCAAGTTGTTTGTAATCTTTCGAGTTCATAAGTTTTCTCATCAATTTTTTGCAATTGATTGTATCACAAGCTGCACTTGTTGTGAAATTTGCCCTTCGGGTTGTAACAATACTATGGGAGTGGCTTTTTGGATACTTTCGTGGGCAAGATCTGGGGCAGGGGGGATCTTGCTGATTGGCACGCGTTGGAGTTGCTGTTCGATGGTTTTGTAGTCAGGCAGTGTCGTTGTTGTGCGGTTGATCAACACGATTTGAGTTTTGTCGGCAACTGTCTGGCTTTCGAGACTTTTTAGCATCTCTTTTGCCAGGCTGATGCCGACAGGAGTTGGTTCCAGTGTCATTACGATGCTATTGGCAACTCTCAACGCTTCTGTCGTCGCTTCATCCAGGATGGGCGGCAGATCAAGTAGCAGATAGTCGTAGTCGGCGGCCAAATAGCGCAGAATAGTGCGAACTCGTTCCTTGGTGATTGCTGGACCGGTACCCATGGGTTGCGCTGTACTGAGGAGCACATGAATGCCGGTGTTGTGCTGTATCAGGGCTGCCTGAATACTCTCTTTGTTCAGCCCCAGAATGGGTTGTTCCATCAAGGTTTGGATATTGCCGGTTGTTGTTGCCAATCCCAGATGCATGGCGATAACGCCGCTGCCGTCTTTTAGCTCAACGAGCGCTATTTGTTTGTTCGGTTGGCGGCGTTTCAGTTCCAGTGCAGCATTGACGATGAGGGTGGTGGTGCCAATCCCTCCTTTGGCCGGCAAAAAGGCGAGAATACACCCTTTTTGAAGCTCGGAAGAGATTTGTGTTTTGCGTTGCAGGAGCGTTTCGACGCGGGTAATCAGTTCCGCCGGATGGATGGGCTTGGTGAGATAGTCGTCTGCACCTGCCTGAAACCCGGCAATTTTGTCGTTGATGGCCGTTTTTGCCGTGAACATCAGGATCGGAATGGTTTGGGTGGCCGATTCTTTGCGCAATTGCATGGTAACTTTGTATCCATCCATATCCGGCATCATCACATCCAGAATGATGAGCTCCGGTTGGGTTTCCAAAGCTTTATCGAGGGTTTGTTGTCCTGAAGTCGCGGTGATAACTTCGTATCCCTTGCGCTCTAGCATCAGACCAACGAGCCGCAACGCATCCATATCGTCGTCGGCGACCAAAATTCTATGTGCTGCCATAGGCACGCTCACTTTCTTTATCTGTTTTAACGTTTCCGAGCATGTCTTCCGTGCTCATTTTGCATAATTCCAGGTCAAAGCCCGACACTTACCATTTTACTGAGTATCTATTATACCGTGTAGATTGTGGGTATCAAGTTTGTTTTTTTAAAACAAAAACACAGGAGCCATAGACCTCCTGTGTTTCATTTTCAGGTATTGTGAAAATGAGGCACCGTCTTAATTCTGTCCGTATAATTGCGCTTTAATGGTCATAACTTCACGTTTGAACTGGTCATCTTGTTCAAGACGGGCGCGTACTCGCTGGTAGCCATAGAGAATCGTCGTATGATCGCGTCCACCCAATTCCGCTCCTATTTGCGGCAGCGAGGCATGGGTTTCTTCACGCAGTAAGTACATAGCGATTTGTCGGGGTTCCGCAACGCGGCGACTACGGCGTTTTCCACAGATTTCGTCTTTTGACACACCGTAGTAAACGGCGATGGTGCCGATGATCTCGTTGGGGGAGATGTCTGGTCGGTTCGGCAGCAAGTCTGCCAGCGCTTTTTCGACAATAGATTGTGTGAGCGGCAATCCAGTGAGGTTGGTCATAGCCAACACCCGATTGAGCGCGCCTTCCAATTCACGAATGTTGCTCTCGACATTGGTTGCAATGTAGCTTAGAATGTCGTTGGAGACATTCACGCCAAGTTGTTCGGCTTTCGACTGTAGGATTGCTACACGGGTTTCGTAATCCGGTGGTTGGATGTCTACAATGAGTCCCCATTCAAAACGAGAACGTAGACGCTCTTCCAATGTGACCATAGCTTTGGGGGTGCGGTCGCTGCTGAGGACAATTTGGCGTTGGGTGTCACGCAGGGCGTTGAAGGTGTGGAAGAATTCTTCTTGTGTACTTTCTTTGCCCGCAATGAACTGGATGTCGTCTACGAGAAGTACATCTGCGGTGCGGTATTTCTCTCGAAAGGATTCGGTGGTGTGCGTGCGGATGGCTTCGATGAGATCATTGGTGAAGGTTTCAGAGGATATGTAGAGCACCTGCATGCCCCGTTTGCAGCAGGTGTGACCGATTGCGTGTAACAGATGGGTTTTGCCTAAGCCCACCCCCCCGTGGATGAAAAGTGGGTTGTAGGCTCTGGACGGGGCTTCGGAAACGGCTTGCGAAGCGGCTTGCGCCAGACGGTTGCTGGACCCCACAACAAAACTTCGAAATGTGTAATCAGGATTGAGCCCTGGGTCTTGAATGGGCATTGACATAGCAAACTCCATTTCTTGAAGCAGGGGTGCGGGAGCATGATTGGCCATCGTATCTTCCCATACGATGAAACGCGCCTGCATCTCTTCCCCTGTGATGCGTTGTAAGGTACGTTGAATCAGCGCATAAAGACGGTGTTCTAACCATTCCACCGCATAGCCATTTTTGACCCCAACAATCAAGGTGTCGTTGTTCTCAGTTCCGATGCAATGCGTGTCGCGCAGCCATGTGTCAAAGGTTGCGCGTGTCATCTGCAATTCGAGTTCGCCGAGCGCTGTTTTCCACAGCTTTTGATGTTTCCCGTTGTTCATAAAATCCACCTTGAGGTTTTGTCACACACCCACCTTATGATGTGTGCATTGATAGGCTGATCACCACTTGGGCCTGCTAAGAGGAATTTTGGTTTTGGGAACCGTATCCTTCGTGACCATGTACATTCTACCAAAAAAGACGGATTGTGGCAATGCAAAACGAGTCTTTTTACCTTAAAAACTACTAAGTTTTAATATTGCTTTTTTGTTTGTGAATAGCAATCTTGCTTATCGGTATAGGTATGAACTTCCTATAGTTCTGCTACTATATGTGCCGTTTTCTGTGTGGAAAGGGGTTGGGATAACACGGTAAGGAATTGTTTTTACCAGGGCAGTTTGTGGGAACTCAGATGTCAATCTACTTTTATTTTGCTGTTGTTGCTAAGGCTCCAAAAACTTACTTTTCAAGGGCGTCGCCGACTTTCTCTCAGGTTGACCCGACCTTCTTCTATTTGTCGCGAGAGGGCCATCCAATCCTCGACCGGCAGAATGAGGGTCTTTTCGTGAGGATGGAGTAAGTACGGATGCATCCAGAACTTGAGCCACCACAAAGGCATGGGGAACGCCTTCAAGTCAACGGCAACGACTGTGCGTCCCCAGATGCTCTGATACATGGCCCAGCGTGCACGTTTCTCTTTCTCGGGTGGGAAGATGGTATTAAACATGACCGGACGGGTCATGGTTACCCGTCCATAGGAGAAGCTTATCGGAAGAAAGGGTGTGTGAATAACGAAATGTTGTTTGTGCAGTCGTATGCATGCCAGGCGTGCCATAAGCGCATAAACCGCCAGCAGCCCGCCGATAAGGGTAATGCCTAGCGTCAATGCTCTAAGACGTGGATCTGGCAGGGAGAGATTGGGAGCGACCCACCACAAACCAACCCCGCCGGGGATCAACCAGAGGGCAGGGCCAAACCAGCGCTTGGCTAGAACCTGATAGGGAAGCAATCGAAACTGGGTTCTGGGTTTTCGACTCATGATGTTTTCTCCTGGGAGAGATGAGAATAATGCTCGCAAATGTCTTGAAGCTGACATTTCTCGCATTTGGGGAGATGGGCGTGACATGTATGGCGCCCGTGGAGGATAAGGTTAATGTGGAGAGGGTAGTAAAGATCCGGCACCACGAGTGATTCCAACAACCAGTGCGCTTTTTCGCGCGATGTTGCGTCAGGAATCAGGCCCAGTCGCCGACTCAGGCGGTGGATGTGGGTGTCCACGGGAAAGGCCGGGCGCCCTAATGCAAAAAGTAAGACGATAGCGGCTGTTTTGGGGCCGACGCCATCAAGGTTAAGCAACCAGGCTCGCGCTTCCTCCAAAGGCATATCGCGCAGAAATTCCAGGGTGAGTTCACCTTGCGCCTCGGTGATGGTGTGTAGCGCTTTCTGGATATGCGGCCCTTTGGTTGGGGCTAATCCCGCCGGGCGGATGCTGTGGATGACCTCTTCGGCAGGAGCATCGCGCACGGCTTCCCAGGTCGGGTAGCGTTCGCGCAGTTGGGCGAACGCGATGTCGCGGTTGCGGTCGTTGGTGTTCTGGCTGAGGATGGTGTTGACCAGTTCTGCAATCGGTTCTCCGTGAGGCAGCCAGGGATGATCCCCGTAGACCCCGCAAAGGCGGCGGTGAATCTCCTGGATTTTTGCCGATACTTCCATCTTCGCCGTCGTTATTGCAGAACCTTGTGCGCGCGTTTCACCCATTCTTGTTCTACTTCAAAGGTCAGGTCGGAGTATGCTTCTTCCCATGTGGCCCAGACCGGGAAAAATTGTCGATCGTCGGCGTCCGGGCGTGATGTTTGTTGCAGTGAACGCGCGCGCATCAGGAAATAATGTTCGGTGCGTTGCACTCTTTGCCCGTCGAGAGGAAAAACTACCATCTGTTCGCCTAAGTCTGCCAGGATTTCTATGTCGGTATATCCGGTCTCTTCTGCGACCTCGCGCAGGGCCGTTTCACTGTGAGTCTCTTTCGGCTCCACGTGACCTTTGGGTAAGCGTACCTCATCCCGCGACGGACGGATGAGCACCAACACTTGATCGCCGTCTGTGTTGGTTACTACGCCGCCGGCAGCCTGGTAATTGATGACTCCCGATTGTTTGAGCATTGCCATCGCTCCTTTCTCATTCATGTAAGCAATATGTCTGCCGTTGTGTCATCTCATTAAAAAGAGGAGACGGGGGGGGACTTGGGGGCGGGCGCAGGCCGCCCCCCAAGCCTCCACCCCAGATTTTGAGATGATAGCTGTTAAGTTATACCGGATGTTGGGGATTTGGCAAAGCTATGTCGGCATTCTCGGTTGGGACGCCGGCGTTGACAGCCAACGCCACGGCTGCCGCACGTGTGTGCACTTCCAGTTTGCTGAAGATGGCTTTGAGATGCCGTTTGACGGTGTTGGTGGTGATGCACAGGGCGCCGGCGATTTCTTTGTTGGTCATCCCCTGCACTAACAATTCCAGAACTTCTTGTTCGCGCAGTGTCAGAACTTCGAGGGGCGTTCGGCTTTGGCTCAGGCTCCGCGCTTCGGAGACGGCCTGCAAGAATGCCCGCCGGTTGAAGGTTTGTTTTTCGAGGTAGGCGAAAACGCCTTGCTTGCTGTAGATTCGTTCAATCTCTTCTGGCGCAGCTATGCCGCTGACAACGATGGTGGGAATTTTAAGCGCATGGGTGTTATTCAGTACCTGATAACCTTCCAATTCCGGCCTGGTTGCCAGCTCCTCCGGTGAGATAGCGCCGGCTAACGAAAGGTCCACGATTGCCAGGCGATAGTTCTCGCGGCGGAGGCATCCCAACGCTTCGCCGAAGCTGTTGCACAGACGCACCTCGTATCCAACGTCTCGTAGCAATTCGGCGAGAATGTTGCGCCATCCGGCATCGTCTTCGACGACTAACACCGCTCCCATTGCTGCGTTTTGGGGGCTGCGCCCGGCGGCGCTTGCCGCAGATCCGGTTTTGTCGTCGGGTCGGTCGTTCCCCTTTTCTATGGAGGATGCGCTGGCCAACGCCTGTTCGATCAGTCTCCGAAATTCGGCCCGATCGAAGGTTTCCTTGCGCAAGCAACTGAACGCCCCATAGTGCGTCATCACGTTCACGGCCAGTTCGACTGTGGCGAATCCGGTGAGCATAATTGGCACACAGCCGGGATCGTGGCGGCGCACGGCATCCAGCACCCGTATCCCATCTTGATTGTTGAAATCCCCCTCGCCCAGCGCCAGGTCAATGACAGCAATCCGGTGTGGGTGAGCGCGCAGAATGTCACCGGCCGCCGCGAAGTTGTCCGTCAAATCCACGGCAAGCCCGGCGTCGCTGAGGATTTCTCTGAGAATCTGCTGCCAGGAGCGATCGTCTTCGACGATGAGGGCGCGCGGGCGCGCGACCTCGCGTGTGCTTTCAGGGGCGCTTGTGCGCGAGCGAGCGCTCAAGACGCCTCCGCGCGCGGCAACCGGAGCCGGAAGGCGGCGCCGTGTTGTCCGTCGCTTTCTACGGCAATGGTCCCGCCCAAACGCACGATGAGCGTCTTAACCCACCACAATCCAAATCCGAGTTTGCCGCTGCGTTTAGGGGCGCGCTCGGCGGCGTTAAACTCGAAGATGCCGGTATGGCGTTCTGGCGGGATGCCAGGGCCATTGTCGCTGACGACAATCTCAATCCATTGGGGTTGGGGGGCGCCCCGGATAATGATCGCGCCGTTTCCTTGCATGGCATGAGCTGCATTCTCCAGCAGATTGGTGAAGACCCACGTCAGGCTTTGTTGCCCGGCTATGACCGGCGGCAGAGCGTCCACGCCGGCTGTGTCCACGCTGATGGCGCTTTCGGAGAGACCGGACGCCTGGATGGCGGCGTTGATGCATTGGGCGATATTGACCGGCGCCAGGTGCAACGGACGCAAGTGCGTCAGATTTTCACGCACCGCGTATAGCGCTTCGCGTGCGCTGCGCTCGATTTCTTCTAAGTTGGCAGCTAGATACTCGTTGGCTGCGAGCTCGTTCGCGCATTTGTCCTGAATGCCCTGGATGCGCACGGGGATGGTGCCCACTTTGTTGTTGAGGTGATGGAGTACGTTGGCAGCGACGTCGCCGACCGCGGCAAACGTCTCGGCCACGGCATGCCGCTCCTGGGTCGTGCGTAACATCTGTTGCCATTCGGCGCTGTGGAGGGCCAACGCGGCGAAATGCGCCAGGCAGGTCAGCACCTTTTCATCCCATTCGGATTTTGTGAAGTGCCCCGGTTCCGCCGTAGCGCCATAGACGCTGAAGGCTCCGATGGGCTCGCGACGGTCGCTGGAAAGCAGCGGCACGATGAGCGCTTCACCCCAATGGCCTTCCTGGGCCAGGTCGGCGCGGTAGAAGCGTTGGTCGGCCTGAACATCTTCGGAGGTGATGGTGCGCCCCTGCAAGATAGCCAGTCCGGTCAAACTCCCGCGCAGGGGGAGTCTCTCCCCGTGTCCTTGCTCCTGGCTGGCGGCTTGCAGATGAAGGATGTCGTCTTTGAGCGTCCAGATGGCGCAGGCGGCGGCGTTTAATAATTTGGCGGCAAGTCGGGCCAGGTGCTCCAACACCTGACGGCATGGTTGCACCAACAACAGCCGGGTGACTTCGAGGAGCGCATCCAGCAAGCGCGCCTCCTGGATGGCAATGATGGCTTGCGTCGCCAGCGTTTGCAGGGAGAGGCTGTCCTCCTCGCTGAAGGCGCCGATGAGCGGGCTTTCGAGGTTCAGCACCCCTTCCAACCTGCCGCCGGAGCCGATGAGGGGCACTGCCAGTTCTGAGCGCATGCTCAGGTCGGCGTAGAGTGGGCGATAGATGCGCACCCACGGAGCAGCCTGCAGGTCGTGAATGCGCAGCGGTTGGCGGTGCCCGGCGACCCAGCCCATGATACTGTGATCGTCAATGGGCAGGACGTCGGCTTGCGGACGTCCGTGATCTACGCCGGCGACCGTGTGGGCCACCAGCGCCGTCGAGTTCTCATCCACGAGTCTGAAGATACCGTAGTGGGCGCCGGTGATATCCAATGCCATGTGTAGGATGGTTTCCAACGTCTCCTGTAATCCCAATCGCGACGAGATGAGCATGCCGGCGCGGCGCAGGCGTTTCAATTCTTCTTCTTTTCGTTGCAGGTCGCGTTGGACGTTTACCAGGCGGCGCGCCTGGTAGATGGCCATCGCGGCTTGATTGACGAAGTTCTCCAACATCAGCAGTTCGATTTGATCAAACCGGCGTTGTTCGTGCAGGTAGACGTAGAGCGCGCCGACGGCCTGGAAAGCCACCACCAACGGAAAACAGGCCATCGCTCTGGCGCCGGCCTGAACTTTCATGGGATGGATGGTGAGATCGGGTTCTTCATACGAGATGACGCGGCGGCGCTGGCTGATGGCGCGCACGCCGATACCGTCTTCACGTGGGCTGTCCTGGTGTGGCGCACCGGTAGCTTCCCCCGCCGACACACGCGAGGTGAGGTCGAAGGTGTGCTGGCTCTGGTCGTACATATAAATCACCGCCGAGGCCCCCGGCACGACGCGGATAGCGCTTCCGACAATAAGCAGGAGGGTATCCTGCACTTCTCCGCCGGGGTCAAGTTCGTGGTGCAGTTTGCTCTGCGGGCCGAAGCGGTTGATAGCTGTGCCGACCTGGTTCAGGTTGGTCAGCGCCTCAAGGAGGCGGCTGTCAACCTGCTTCAATTCAGCCTCGTTTTGCATTGCCCCTGCCATTCTATACTTCGATTCACCCATAGACTGCCTTGATTTTCTCCATTTTCAAAGGTGACAAGGCATTGTAACACGTGCGCGCAGCTTGTCCAAATGGCTCGACTCTTTTTGGTCGCGTTTCATTTTCAAATTCCAAAAAACGAGGCCGGAGTATTCCCCGGCCTCGTCTGAGATATTCTAAACAGGGTGGGGGCAGTCCAAATCCCCACTCTCTCATTTCCCAATCCCTAAATGTCGTAGTACAGCGTGAATTCGTAGGGGTGCGGACGCATGCGGATGGGATCAACCTCCGCCGTGCGTTTGTAGGCGATGTAGGCTTTCAGCAGGTCGGTGGTGAACACGTCGCCCTTGAGCAGGAATTCGTGATCGGCTTCCAGGGCCTCCAACACGGCGGTTAACGATCCGGGCACTTGTTTGACCTTGGCGGCTTCTTCCGGTGGCAGACCGTACAGGTCTTTGTCCATTGCCTCGCCCGGATCAATCTGGTTCTGGATGCCATCCAACCCTGCCATCAGCAGCGCGGAGAGACACAGGTAGGGGTTGCACGAAGGATCGGGCGCGCGGAACTCGACCCGCTTGGCCTTGGGGCTCTTGGAATTGACCGGGATGCGGCAGATGGCGGAGCGATTGCGCTGTGAGTAGGCCAGGTTGACCGGCGCCTCGAAGCCGGGCACCAGCCGGCGATACGAGTTGGTGGTCGGCGCGACGAGCGCAAGCAGCGCGGGCGCGTGCTTGAGCAGCCCGCCAATGTAGTAGCGCGCCGTCTCCGAGAGCTGCGCGTACCCGGCTTCGTCGAAGAAGATGTTCGTGTTGCCGCTCCACAGACTCTGGTGGACGTGCATCCCGCTGCCGTTGTCGCCGAACAGCGGCTTGGGCATAAACGTGGCCGTCAGGTCGTGCTTGCGGGCGACGTTTTTGACGATGTATTTGTAGGTCATGACGCTGTCGGCCATGCGCACCAGTGTGGCGTAACGCATACCGATTTCGCTCTGCCCTGCCGTCGCCACTTCGTGATGGTGAATCTCAATGGGCACGCCGACGGATTCCAGGGCCAACACAATGCGGCTGCGCACGTCCTGCATCCGGTCGGCCGGTGGGACGGGGAAGTAGCCCCGTTTGGGGGAAATCTGCCCACCCTTGCTGTCGTCCTCGCCGCTGTTCCACCAACCCTCGACGCTGTCAATGAAGTGGAACGACGAGTTGGTGTCGCTGCCATAGCGCACGCTGTTGAACAGGAAGAATTCGGCTTCCGGCCCCCAATAGCTGATGTCGGCGATGCCGGTCTGCTTGAGATAGGCTTCGGCTTTCTTTGCCACGTACCGTGAATCGCGGCTGTATGGCTGGAGGGTGAGGGGATCGAAGATGTCGCAGGTGATGACCATCGTCGGAACTTCAAAGATGGGGTCTTTGAAAGCGGTGTCGGGGTCGGGGATCAGCAACATGTCCGACTCGTGAATTTCCTGGAAACCCCGGATGGATGATCCGTCAAATCCGATGCCATCCGCAAACAATCCTTCGTCCAACCCCCGCGCGGGCATGGTGAAATGGTGCCACAATCCCAACAAGTCGGTAAAGCGCAAGTCCACCATCTCGACTTCGTCGCGCATTTTGAGTACATCGGCTACTGTTTTCAACATCGCTCTTTCCTCCTACTCTTATTTTCATCTGACATAGTTGAAATTTCGTCTCGTCTTCAAGGACTCTTCCATTATAGGGGTGACCATGGGGGGGGTCTAGTACCCAATCGGGTCATTTTTCTTGATCAGATTATAATGGTCAGATGATGGAGCGTACATTTTACGAGCGCGCGCGCGAGTTGCTGTTTGACCATGTCGGCGCGGAAGCCATTCGCCAGTGGTTGACGCCCCTCGGCATTGCGGATTGGCGGGCGGCGCATCGCTGCTTGCTGCGCATGGCGCAGGAATCGCAGGCTGCGCCGGCGTTGTCCAACCTGTTGCCCTATCTGTTGTTAGCGCTCGCCGATGCGGCCAATCCCGACCGCGTGTTGGTAGGGTTGGAGCGTTTCATCCGCAGCACTCCTGACAAATCCGGCATGATGGAGTATCTGGCCGCGAATCCGCGCGCGGTTGAAATCCTGGTGACATTGTTTGCCGGCAGTCAATTCCTCACCGAAATTCTTCTCCGTAACCCCGAATATTTCTCACGGTTGATGGAGCAACGCACCCTGTCGTCCCCCAAGGGCGTGGATCAGTTTAACGCCGAGGCGCGCGCGGCGGCGTTCCCTGAGGCTGGCGATGGCGCAATCATCGCTGTGGAAACCCGCCTGGACGCCATGCGGCGCTTTCAGCGATGGGAATTGTTGCGAATCGGCGCGTGTGACCTGCTGGGCCTGCTGCCGCTGTCGGTAGTCACTTCACAATTATCCAACCTCGCCGATAGTGTGGTCCAGACGTGTCTGGAGATTGCTTCCGCCCAAACCGGCGTCCCGGCGGAGGGTTTTGTGGTGCTGGCCATGGGAAAGCACGGCGGGCGCGAGTTGAATTACAGCTCGGACATTGACCTCCTTTTTCTGACTCGGGCCGACGCCGGGAATTACCTGCGCCTGGCCGAACGGCTGATTGCCGCGTTGACGCAGGTGACCGGCGAAGGATTTTTATACCGGGTGGACATGCGGCTGCGTCCCTGGGGGGAGACGGGGGCGCTGGTGGTTTCGGTGGACGGGTATCTTGCCTATCTCGAAAAATACGCGCGGTTGTGGGAGAAACAAGCTTTGCTCAAGGCGCGTCCCGCTGCCGGAGACGTGACGGTGGGTGAGGCTTTTTTGAACCGGGCTATGCCCCTGATCTTTGAGGAACAGCCCCTTGCCGTGCGTGCCGGCGCTTATGCCATGAAGCAGCGCACGGAGGCTTATTTGCGGCAACAAGGACGCCATTGGGGCGACGTCAAGTTGGGAGAAGGCTCGATCCGCGACGTCGAATTCGTCATTCAGTATTTGCAGATGATCTACGGTTCGCAGTTTCCCGAAATCCGCAGCCGCAATACGTTGGATGCGCTGGCGCGCGCGGTGGTGTGCCGCATCCTGGCCGCCGAGGATTTCCGGGTGCTTACCGACGGCTACACATTTTTGCGGGCCATTGAACATCACTTGCAGATGATGCATTACCGGCAAACTCACGCCTTGCCCGACGATTCCGTCGCGTTGGCGCAACTGGCTCAGCGCCTGGGATTTCAGGGAAAAGACGCAGGGGTGCAATTCCTGGCCCACTACGAACAGCATCGTATTGCGGTGCGGGCTGTCTACTTGCATTATCTTGGGGAGGGCGAGATGGGAAGATTGAATCCGGCAGAAGAGTCACTGCGCAGGGGCGTTTTCGGCGCTGAATCCTCCGCCGAGCATCCTTCGGGTTTTTCGGCGCATATCTCACGGATGGATCCGGCGTACACGGCAGTGTTTAGCCCTGAGGAATTGCAATCTCATGCCGCGCTCGCCGGGCAACTCAACGCCGATACGCTGGTGAAGGTTGCTGCCGTTCCGTTGGAAGACGGTCGCTGGCGCGTCACCGTCGTCGCCTACGACTATTTGGGGGAGTTGTCGCTGATCTGCGGCTTGCTCTTTGTTTATGGGTGCGCCATCAGAGACGGCAACGTCTTCACCTACGAGCCGGCCTCCGCCGTGCAACGGCAGGAATCGCGGCGCAAAATCGTGGATGTTTTCACGGTGTACCCCGAACATAAGACGGTGACCGCGGAGACCTGGTTGTCATACGAATCCGACCTGGCCGAGTTGTTGCAGCTGATGCACCGCGATTGCCGCCGTGAGGCGCGTGGAATCCTCGCCAAGCGTTGGGCCGACAGCCTCCGCGATACGCCGGCGGTGACCACGCCGCTCTATCCCATTGACATTCAATTTGACAACGAAGTCTCCGAACGGTACACCCTGATGCACATTGACGCCCCCGACACCAGCGGTTTCCTCTACGAGTTCACCAACGCGCTGGCCTACAGCCGTATTCACATCGCGCGGATGACCGTCGCTTCGATCGGAGCGCGGGTTCACGACATCCTCTACGTCACCGACGCTAACGGCAAGAAGATCACGTCGCCCGAACGGCAACATCAGCTGCGGGTGGCCTCGGTGTTGATCAAACATTTCACGCATCTGTTGCCGCATTCCCCCAACCCTGAATCAGCTTTGCTCCATTTTCGTGAATTTGTCGAGCAGCGTTTCCGCAAGGAGGACTGGACCGCCGAATTGGCATCACTGGAACGCCCGGAGGTGTTGAACGCTTTGGCGCGACTGTTGGGCGTGAGCGATTTCCTTTGGGAGGACTTTTTGCGGATGCAGTACGCGAATCTGTTCCCGGTGGTGCGCGATCTCGACGCTTTGCACACGATGAAGACGCGCGAGCAGTTGCAGGTCGAGCTGGAGTCCACGCTGCGGCCGATTCACGACGGCCCGCAGTTGCCCTCCGACGACGCGCCCTGGCAGCAGGCGCTCAACGCTTTCAAGGATCGCGAGATGTTTCGCATTGACATGCGGCACATCCTGGGGCACACCCAGGAGTTTGGGGATTTCTCGGATGAGCTGACGGCGTTGGTCGAGGTGGTGGTCAATGTCGCTTACCACCTCTGCCATGAAGATTTGCGGGCGGTGTACGGCACGCCGCAGCTCTCCGAGGGCGAGGCCCAAAGCGACGTGAGCGAGATGGCGGTCTTCGGGCTGGGCAAATGCGGCGGGCGCGAGTTGGGCTTTGCCTCGGATATCGAGTTGATGTTCATCTATGCCGGCAACGGCTACACCACCGGGCCGAACGTCATCACCACGTCCGAGTTCTACGAAAAGTTGGTGCAGACCTTTGTCAGCGCCATCCAGGCCCGACGCGAGGGAATCTTTGAAATTGACTTGCAGTTGCGTCCCTATGGCAAAGCCGGCAGCATGGCCGTTTCGCTGGAAGCATTTTCGCGTTATTATGCTCCGGACGGCCCTGCCTGGGCCTACGAACGCCAGGCTTTGGTCAAGTTGCGCCCGATCGCCGGGAATTTTGGGCTTGGCCAGCACGTCGCCGCGCTGCGGGACGCTTTTGTCTACACGCCTGATTCGTTCGATGTGACGGCCATGCGGGCGATGCGCGAGCGTCAGGTGCGGCATCTGGTTACGGGGGGAACTTTCAACGCCAAATTTAGCCCCGGCGGGTTGGTGGATGTGGAGTATCTGGTGCAGGGTTTGCAAATCACGCACGGGTACCAACGCCCGGAGCTGCGGCTGACGCAGACCCGTGAAACGATGGCGGCGCTGGCGGCAGCGGGGATTCTTCCGTCTGATGATTACACCTGGCTGCGCAAGGCTCACACCTTTCTGCATTGGCTGATTGATGGGCTGCGGATGGTTCACGGCAACAACAAAGACCTGACGGTCCCGCCTGCCGATAGTGAGGCTTTTGCTTTTCTGGCGCGACGCTTGCGGTATGGCGACGACGTGGCGCGGCTGCGCGATGAGTTGACCCGCTACACCGTTCGGGTTCAAGAAATCGGCACGCGACTGCTGGGGGGCTAAGTTACTTTACGGTTCAAGTCCGCCGAAATATTCGCGGACGTACGTGCGCAGCGCCGGTGGGTAGGCGTTGCTTGAAAGAGACGCCTCAGCATCTTCGGCGTAATCGGCGTAGACTTCGCGATACGGCACTGTGGCCGGTCCGGGAACTCCGGTTTGCGGGTCCGCCTGCCCCTGTGTTTTCTCTCGGGGAATCGTGATTTCTCCGCCACGGCCTTCCAGACGTGCAGCCTCGGCGTTTCCGTAGGGGGCGCTGCTGCCGGAGTCTTCGCTGTGGCCGCTGGTTCCTTGCCCTGATCCGTTCCCACTGTTTCCTTGCTGCCCCTGTTGGCCGCCGTTCCCTTGCTGTCCCTGCTGCCCTTGCTGCCCGCTATTCCCTTGCTGCCCGCTATTCCCTTGTTGCCCCTGTTGTCCTTGTTGCCCCTGCTGCCCTTGTTGCCCGCTGTTCTGGTTCTGTGCGGTTTGCTGGGTTCCTCCCAGTTTCTCCTGGGCTTGCTGGAGGCCGGCCTGAGCTTCTTCCAGACTTTGGTTAGGTGCATTGTCCTGGGCTGCCTGCGAAAGGGTATCCGCGGCATCCGTGAGAGCTTCTCGCGCGCCGTCGGCGTTGCCCCGGTAGATTTCCTGGGAAATATCGCGGAATTGTTGCGCCAGTTCGGGATCGCTTTGTTGCAGTTGGTCGGCGATTTGGCTGAACGCATCGGCCAGGGCGGCCACTTCCTCTGCGGTGAGCGGGCGCCCGTTGACCGGGTCGGTGAAGCTGCGAAGGTATTCGGCGGCGGCGGCGACATCGCCGCGTTGCAGCGCCTCGGTCAGCGGTTGCACGATGTCCTCCGTCGAAAGCGGGGCAGCTTCGGCCAGGTTTTGAATACGCTGCTCGCTTTCGGACGAGTGCAGCTCGGCCAGCTGGCGCTCGGCTTCGGCCAGCGCCGCTAATTGTTCTTCGGTGGTGCTGCGAGGATCACTGAGAGTTTTCAGGGCCTCGTCCAGCGCCTTGAGGGCGGCCTCGCGTTCGGCCTCGGTAAGCGGCGCTTCCGCCAACGCATCGCGGGTGGTTTCTAATTGCGTGGCCGCTTCGGCGATCATCTGTTGTTGCGCCTTGATCCGCGCCAGTTCAGCTTCTTGCGGGTTCTCAAGGAGGAGCGCCGGGACCAGGAGCAGGCTCAGCACGAGAATGGCCGTGCGGGCGATGCGCGGCAAACGCACGGGGAACGCCGTCTGCGGTTCCACCGCGCGCAACGTTGCCAACGTCTCTTCGCGCTGTAGTCTGACCAAAGCGTCCGGCGCGCTGATGCGCGCGCCGTTCAGTTCCCAGGCCGTTGTCAGCCGGTCGGCCAGCTCCAATCGCCGGTCGAAGAGGCGCAGGCGGCGCGCCGGTGAGCCGGACCAGCCGTATCCTACCGTAATCCCGACAAGGCTGCCGCCGAGCAGAATCCAGACCAGACTTAAGACGAGGTCGCTGCGATACCACAGCGGCAGAAGTCGCGCGGCGAGCGCCGCCGTCAAACTGATTCCCAACGCCGCGGCCAATCCCCAACCCAATCCGGCGACGGCGCGGTGGCGGCGCAACGCCTCGGTCAGCCGGTTGAATTCAAGCGCCAGTTCCGGGGGCATCATTGACGCTCCGGTTTTCTCAGGCGCACACAAGTACGCCAAAGGAGAAAGGCGACGGTGATCAAGGTCGTTACCGTGAAGGTGATCCACGGTGAGGGCAGCCAGACGACAGTGCTGGTATGGCCGGTAGCCGCATTATGATCAATTGTAAACTCCAGGAATCCCCATCCCTGATCCAGTCCTAGCGCTTCCGTTCCAATGGCGGCTGACAGGGGATGTAGACCGATCAGGATGACCCAACCGCATTGAAGGAAGGCATCTATCCAGAAGGGGAGGTATACCGGGTCGCCGTTACTGGCGTACATCGTGCGGTACGTCCAACTCTGATAGATACTCATAAAAATGCTGACGATAACGGCCAGGATCGGCACCAATGCGACTTGAATCCCATAATACAAAATGACGGCGGCGATGGTTTTCCGCACCAGCGAAGAGGTGAAAATGGCCCAGGCGATGTTGAGCAACATGGTCATCGTCAACAGCAACATCGTCAGCAACAACTCCGTCGTCGTCACACTTCCGATCCAGTAGCCGGCCATCAAGAGGGGCAACGGTGAAAGCACGTAGACGGCGCCGGTCATCAGGGCCGCCCCGACTTTGCCGAAGACGATGTCTCTGGGTTTAAGCGTGGTTGTGACCAATAGCGCCAGAGTGCGGTTTTCTTTCTCGCCTGACAGCGCTCCCAGGGCGTTGATGGGCACCAGAAGTTCGGCCGTCAGAAGCAAAACGATGCCGGAAAACCAGAAGATGGCCCTTCCTTGCGTAAACAGATCCAGAATGGAGATGTAGGAATTTGCCTCAACCCAGCTGGAGACGTCCGAAAGCAGCGTGAACGCCAGGGCCAGCAGCCCTATCACTAACAAGTAGATACTGAGCAACCAGAAAAAGCGGTTGCGACGCGCGCTACTGTAAAGATGTCGGCTCAATAAAGGATTCATAGGACCTCCGGTTTGATTATACCGTTGAGGGAACGTAAATCAAGTTCGCGCTTTTTGGAACCTTTAGCCGGGATGAGTCGTTCTCAACCGTTTTTTGGCCCGGAATGGGATACCCATCCGGAATGTGCAGTTGAAACTACGATGATAAAGGAGTGAACGATGAAAAAGCTATTGGGTGTAATCTGTGTTGTCTTGTTATTGGGCGCTTGCGCGTCAGCTTCATTGCCGGCTCAGGAAGCGACTGTATTGACCCCTGGAACTTATGCACGACCAACTGCGGGAGCAGGGGAGACCGCGACTCCGGCTATGCCAACCCTGGATGCCACGGCAACCGCGTATGCGCCAGAACTGTTGGCGACGCACACACCGTCTGTGGAATTGCTTGTAACGCCTACGCCGGAACGACCGTCAGATTTGTCTACGCCTACGCCGCCGGCGGATGCATCCTTGACGACGCCAACGGCGCCGGCGGCAGCGCCGACACAGACGCCACCGCCTTCTACACCGTGGGCAGAATCGGAGACAGTGGTTTTTCTGCGGGCGAAAGTAGCCGAAGCCTTTGGCGTGCCGTCCGCTGCTTTGACGCCGCTGCTTCTCGAATCGGCGAGCTGGCGCGATTCCAGCCTGGGCTGTCCGCAACAAGGGATGCAGTATCTTCAAGTGCTCAGTGAAGGCTGGCGTGTAGTTTTCAGTGATGAAACCGGGAAATTGTACGAAATTCATGCAACACAAAACCTCTCTCAGGTGGTTTTCTGCGACGAGGCTCAAATCGGCCGATTGGATGATGCCTCTGTCTCCGATACGCAAAAATAATGTCGGACGCGCTTGCTCATGGCAAGAAGGCGGGTATACTTTCAGGTAAGGGGTTTTGATTCGAAACTCCCGTTCTGGTCAGGACGGGAGTTTCTTGTGATAGAGCAACGACTGCTGATCTTCTCTTTGAGAGGGCTCAGGTGGAAAAATGCCAATTTATGAGTATTATTGCACCCGGTGTCACGGGCGTTTCCAGCACTTAGCAAAACGTATCGGAGAGGCTGCGCCTCCTTGCCCGCGCTGCGGCAACCTCGATGTTTCCCGGCAGGTATCGGCGGCGGCGACGTTGCACACGCAGCCGCATCACACGGCGGAGCTACGCGAGGCCTCGCGCAAAGTTGACCAGGATGATTCGCAAGCTATTGCGCGCTTTTTGCAAGAATCCGGGCATTTGGCCGACGCCGACGGAGTTTATGGCAGCAACGCTTACCGTGAGTTGTTGGCGCGGCGGGCGGAGGGTGCGACCGAGGCAGATGTCGCGGATCTGACGCCAAGTCTGTTGACGGAGATGCAAAGCAACGACGCCGCGCAGATGGCCGGCGCAGTGATGTTCTCAAAACAAGTCGAGAATCGGATGGGGGCGGAAGGCCCACCGGAGCGCCATGACCACGATGCGCAGGAGTCTCAATCTGCTGAAAAAGCGGCGCGTGTCCGCCGGCGCGCCGACAATTTGGGATGGGCCTAGGCGTGTATAGGAAATTCTTAATTAGAAATCGTATGGAGGTGGCATGAAAAGTCCATTTTGGCAAAACGTCAGTGATATTTTTTCACGCTTGAAAGGTGGATCGTTGGCCATCGGTATTGGCATTTGGGTTGGTGTGTTTGGCCTTGCCTTGGCGTGTGCGCTCGGAGCTTTCGATTTTTCGGGCAAGCCTTCGTCTCAGACTGTTCCAACGCCCACGAGGTCTACGCAGAAGCCGACCGGCGCGACCGCGACCCCGACAGTTGGGTTCTCCTTGCCCACGCCGACGCCCAAGAGCGTCATTACTCCCACGGCGCAACCTACGTATCCTGCCCTACCGTGGGAATTCGGCTATGGCATCGCCGCACACACGCTCACTATGCCTGACTACACTCTGGATCAGATTTCCAAGCAATTGAAATTGCCCTGGGTCAAACAACAAGTGCGTTGGGATCACTTTTCAGGCGCCAGGGGGCAGATGGACTGGAGTGGGTATGATGTCACGGTTGAGTTTGCCAATGAGCGTGGTATGAAAGTAATGTTCAGTATCGTTGGCGCTCCTCAATGGTCGCGCACCTATTTCGACGATAATCCTCAGGCCGCGCCGCCTGACGACTATACGCTCTTCGTTGAATTCTTGGGTGAACTGGTGGATCGTTATAAGGGAAGAATTCACGCGATTGAGGTGTGGAATGAGCAAAACCTGGATCGCGAATGGGATACAGCGGAAGGCGTGAAGGCGTCGGCTTATGTGGAGCTGTTGCGGTTGTCGTATCAGACGATCAAGAGCCGCGATCCCGGTATTATCATCATCAGTGGCGCGCTTTCGCCGGTTGGCGCTTCGGCAAATGATCCGGCGAATCCCAACCGGGTGATCTATATGGACGACTTTGCGTATTTCCAGCAGATGATTGACGCCGGCTTCCTGAACTATGCCGATTGTGTGGGGGCGCATCACAATGGGATCAATATGCCTCCCGATGTAGCGTGGAACGAGGGTTACAATGATACTACGGCGCAGTTCCGCGGCCCTTTCGATAACCCTGACCATTCGTGGTCTTTCAAAAGCACGTTGTGGGGCTATCACGATATGATCAAGGCCGCCGGGCGCGATACACCGTTGTGTGTGACCGAGTTCGGTTGGGCCACATCTGAGGGATTTGAAGGCTATCCCCCCGGTTTTGAGTTTGCGATGGACAACACGTTGGCTGAACAGGCCGAGTGGGATGTGCAGGCGTTCCAGTTGATGCGCGAATGGGGATTTGTCCATCTGGCCTTCTTGTGGAATCTGGATTATTCCTACAAAGGCGGCCAGGTGACCGATCCGAATGCGCCTTACAGTATTCTCGATATGAAGGGCGCGGCGCGGCCTGCTTACGATGCAATCGCCAATATGTCCAAGGTACCTTAGACCAATAAAAAGGGGAAAGTGGGAGTTTGGGG
>DAOUFX010000185.1:0-8008 GCA_034429675.1 Anaerolineae bacterium
CCAAGTCCCCCAATCCCTCAATCCCCCATCACCTAATCCCCTTCGCTATCAAGCCAATGGCAAATCGTGCGGAAGACCGGCTCGCGGTCGTAGTCTACGAGCACGGTGTGGCCGCCGCGCGGCGCGTAGAAAATTTGGCTTGGGCCGCCCAGGCGCGCTGCGATGCGCACTGCCGTGCGCCGGGGAACCATCTGATCGCGGCTGGCCTGCACCAACAGCGCCGGAGCGCGCACCTGCGGCAGGACGGCCTGCGTGGCGCGCAGCAGCGGCGGCAGTTCGGCGACGGCCGCCAGGGGAATGCGCCGGTAGGTGAAATGCGCCCGCCGCGCCGCCGGGTCGCGCACGTCCGAGCCGATCTTGGGAAGGAAACGCAGCCAAAGCGACGCCGCGCGCGCAAAGCCAAAGACGCCGCGCTGGAAAAGCGTTCCGTCGGGGGTGGAACAGGCAACTACCCGCGCCACGGAGTCGTGGGCCGCGACGTAAAGCGCCAGCGCCCCGCCCAACGAAAGCCCAACCAGGCCGATACGCTCGCAATGCCGGCGCAAGGATGCCATTCCCCGCTCCACGTCCTGCACCCAATCCTGCCAGCGCACCCCAACCAGGTCCTCCGGCTGCGTTCCGTGCCCGCTGAGCCGGAGCCCCAACACGGTCATCCCGGCTGCCGCCAGGTGCTCGCCCAGCCCGCGCATCTCGCCGGGTGAGGTGAGAAACCCGTGAATGAGCAAGACACCCGGTTCGCCGCCGGGCAGGAAGAAGGGCTGCATGCCGGCAGACGGATCAGGCATGGCGTTTCAAAAAGTCTACGATGGCGGGATAAGCCGCCAGTTTGTTGGGCAAGCGCACCAGGCCGTGCCCCTCGTCCGCAAAAACCATGAACTCCACCGGCACCTGCCGCGCCTGGAGCGCCGCGACGACCTGCTCGGCCTCGCTCAGGGGAACGCGCGGATCGTTGGCGCCGTGGATGACAATGAGCGGCGCGCGGATCCGATCCAGTTGGTGGACCGGGGAAATGCTTTCGAGCATGGCGCGATCGCGGGAGAGACTGCCGTATTCCGCCTCGCGGTGAGCGCGCCGGTATTCGCTGGTGTTTTCCAGGAACGTGACGAAATTGCTGATGCCAACGATGTCCACGCCGGCAGACCAGAGATCGGGGTATTCCGTCATCGCGGCCAACACCATAAACCCGCCGTAGCTGCCGCCGTAGACGACCAGATGATCGCCGTCAATGGCCGGATGGCTGCGCAGCCAGTGGGCGGCGTAGGCCAGATCGGCGACCGAGTTGGGGCGCTTTTCGACGTCGTCGAGGTGCGCGTAGGCTTTGCCGTAGCCGGTGGAACCGCGCACGTTGGGGGCGAGAACGGCGTAGCCGTGGTGGACAAAGTACTGGATGAGCGGCGTAAACAACGGGCGGGACTGACCTTCGGGGCCGCCGTGCACCATCACAATGGCCGGAACCTTCTCGGATCGCTCCGGCCGGTAGAACCACGCCGGAATCTGCCGGGGTTGGCCGTCGGGGCCGGCGTCGAACGTGAGGTAGTGCACGAGCTCCGGGACAACGAAGGAAGAAACCGGGACGCCGCCGTGCGAAGAGCGCGTGGCAGCTTGCACCGTGTCGCGGGCCAGATCCCAGACGAAAACATCGGCAGTGCGGGTGGCGCTGCTGAAAGCAAAGGCGATCTGGCGCGAATCCGGCGAGAAGGTCAGCCCGCCGCCGACCACCAGACCGGGGGTGCTCGCAAAATCGGGCGCGCAACGCGCAACGCGCCGGTCGAGATCGTAGACCTCCAGGCGGTCGGCGCCCTCCACATTGACCGTGTAGGCCAGCGTGCGCCCGTCCGGGGACAGGGTCAGGTTCTCGCAATCCCACGCGGGCTTGACCAGGGGTTCCAGCGCCTCCGTTGCCAGGTCCAAATGCGCTATATAAAGGAAGTCCGCCGCGCTATCCGTGCAGAGCCACAACCCGCGCCCGTCGGCGGTGTAAGCGATGTCGGCGAATTGAACGCCGGCATGCTGCGCCAAAAGCCGGCGCACCTGGCCGGTCGTGAGATCAATCTCGAAAAGCGCATGGTCAAAAGCGCTCTGCGCCCGGATAACGGCCACGCGTTGGCCGTCGGGAGAAAATCTGGGGCTGACGAGGTATCCCGACGCGTCATTCTGCCAAACACAGACGGCGTCGCCGTCCGGGTCTTGCAGGTACAGATCGAAAATACCACGGTGACGCCGGTTGGCAGAAAAGAGAAAACATTTGCCGTCGGCAGACCACGGGCCGGGATGATGTTGGGCGGCGGCGTGGCCTTCCGTCAGCGGGGTTTCGACGGCAGAACCCGTCGCCAGCAGGAACAACTGGCTCTGCTCGTTGCCGCCCAGATCGCGGGCAAAAACGAGCCGGTCATCGCCGGGCGCGGGGGAGCAGACGAGCGACAGCACCCGGTCGGCGTCAAAGGTCAGTTGCTCCGGCCAGGAAATTGCCCCTGCTTCCGGCGACAGTTCCGTCTGCCAGACCTGCGGGACGCCGGTGATATTGGTCAGGAACACCAGCGTGCGCCCGTCCGCCATAAACCGCGGATGCGTCGCCTGCCGGGCGTTTAGATAGCGCGTGATTGAATAGGAATGAGCGGTTGTCATGTTTAGCCTCCTAAGCGGGTCAGCGAGTCAGCGGATACCGGATTACAGATTAGTTACTGTCATAAAGTATTCGCCATAGTTTGTCTCAGCGTACTTGAGCAAGTTCCCCCCTTTAATTCCCCCCCAATGGGGGGGAGGAAAGACTCTATCGCGTGCATTCCCCCCCGGTGGGGGGGATTAAGGGGGGGCAGACTTGGCGTCAGGCGCGGTGAATACTTTAAGACACTAACTAATGCGTAATCCGCTCACCCGCTCAATGGAGGCAAACAGATGAAATACGCCTTAAATGTCCCGAATATGGGTGTGTGTAGCGACCCTGTTGTTCTGATTGATCTGGCGCAGGCGGCGGAGGCGTGCGGCTGGGATGGGTTCCTGGTGTGGGACAGCGTTTACGTGAAGATGGAAGATCCGCGCAATACACCCGCGTGCGATCCGTGGATTGCGCTGGCCGCCATTGCGGCCCGCACCCAGAAAATCAGAATTGGAACGATCATCACGCCGTTGAGCCGGCGACGCCCGTGGAAAGTAGCCCGCGAAACTGTCAGCCTGGATCACCTTTCCAGAGGGCGGATGATCCTGCCCGTGGGGCTCGGCGCGACGAACGACGGCGGCTTCTGCTGTGTGGGCGAAGAGATGGACCGGATCGTTCGCGCCGAGCGCTTGGACGAAAGTCTGGAAATTATCACGGGCTTGTGGAGCGGCAAACCGTACAGCTTCCAGGGCAAGCATTATCACATGGACGAAATGCAATTCTTGCCGGCGCCGCTGCAAACACCGCACATCCCCATCTGGGTCGTGGGCGCGTGGCCGCGTATCAAGTCCCTGAATCGCGCACTACGTTATGCTGGGTTGCTCGCCGCGGTGAAGCACAAAGGCGGGGAAGACCGGGCGCCGACCGCCGAAGATGTTCGCGGGATGCGCGATTATGTCCTCAAGCACCGGGGAACCCTGGAAGGCTTCGACATCATCGCCGAAGGGCCGACGCCCGGAGACAACCCCGAAGCGGCCGCGGCCAGCGTTGCCCCCTTCAGCGAGGCCGGCGCCACCTGGTGGCTGGAATCGGTGTGGACCAAGTTCTACGAGATGCCCGGCGACGTCCACGGCATGCTGGAGCGCATCCGCCAGGGCCCGCCCAATGCCTGAAAGAGAAAAGGAAGGCATTTTTTGCACACAGG
Source organism: Anaerolineae bacterium (assembly GCA_034429675.1). Lineage (GTDB taxonomy): Bacteria > Chloroflexota > Anaerolineae > B4-G1 > SLSP01 > JAKQHY01. The sequence goes on from DAOUFX010000185.1 coordinate 3,801, forward strand.
GTACCGTGTACAAAAAATACCCCCTTTACCCTGGCCGTTGAAGGCGACTACGGACTTTCGACTTTAGACTATTCCCAAAGGAGTTTACGATGCCATTCCTACCACAAACCGTCAAAGGTATCCCCCGATATTTGCTGGATCCCGGCCTCGATCCGCAGGCATTGCGCCTGCACGTCTCCGAAATCGCGCCGGGAACCTCCGTGCACCCGCCGCACACACACGCCGGGATCGAAGCGTTCTACGTGCTCGAAGGTCACGGCACGCTCACCATCGAAGAAGAAAGCTACGTCCTCGGCCCCAACGAGGCCCTGCTACTCGACCCCGCCAGGCCGCACGGCCTGGTCAACACCGGCGACACGCCGATGCGGTATCTGGTGATTATGGCGCAAGGATAAAAAAGGAGACTTTCTATGCAAGACACCTACTGGTCCGAACCACAGGAATCGTATCCGCAACGCCGCGAGCGTTACCTGGAATTCTGCGCCGCCCAGTCCACCGGTGGGCGCGTGGGGTTCTTCAGCCAGATCGCGCGGCTGGAGTTGGGGCGCCCGGTCGAGGAGGAGTACATCCGCGAGGCGATTGCGTTCGTGGATTCACGCAAGGACTGCTGCGACTTCGCCGCCGGGGGATTGTTGCGCATTCTCTACCGCTACGACCACAGCCCGCATATTGCCCAAAGCCTGATCGCCGACATTGAGGCGTGCCTGTTGCGCTTCAAGTACTGGTGGGATGAGCCACAGGGCGACAACGATCGCTGCTACCACACCGAAAACCACCAGATCATTTTCCACAGTTGCGAGTTGCTGGCCGGGCAACGCTTTCCCGACCGCGTGTTCGCGAACAGCGGCAAGGATGGGGCCTATCACGCGGCGCACGCGCTGCACTTCATCAACCGCTGGCTCGATTTCCGCGAGCGCTTCGGCTTCAGCGAGTGGCTTTCGAATTGCTATTTCGAGGAAGATTTGTTGGGGCTGGTCAATCTCCACGATCTTGCGCAGGACGCCGGCGTGCGCCGCCGCGCCGGAGCATTGATTGACCTCATTCTGTTCGAGATGGCGCTGCACACTTACCGGGGCGTGATGGGCTGTAGCCACGGGCGCACCTACCCTCGCCTCATCAAGGGGGCGCGCAACGAAGACGCGACCAACACCGCCAAACTGATGTTCGGCATGGGCCTTTTCAATAAGCCGTTCAGCCTGGGAACGGTCTCGCTGGCGACCAGCAGCTACCGTTGCCCGCCGCTCATCGCGGCGATTGCCGCCGATTTGACACAACCGTTGCTGGTCAAGGAGCGCCACAGCCTGGACATCGCCGATGCGCCCCGCTACGGGCTGTCCTTCGACGATATGGAGGACGGGCTGTTGTTCTGGAGCATTCAGGATTACGTCCACCCCAGCATCTACGATCTGGCGCAGCGCACACGGGCGGAACGCCAGACGATGCTGTACGAAGATTACCAAAAGCGCTACGATGCGCTGTTTCAATGGCAACAGGAAGAATCGGGGGCCGTGGATCGCGTCATTGATTGCCACGCGATGACCGAAGTGCACATCCAGACCTACCGCACCGCCGACTATCTGCTGAGTTGCGCGCAGGACTACCGCCCCGGCAAACCCGGCTACCAGCAGCACACCTGGCAAGCGACGTTGGGCATAGACGCCGTCGTCTTCACCAACCACCCCGGGGCAGAGGACGAAACCTCGCGGCCCAACTTCTGGGCCGGCAACGGCGTCATGCCGCGCGCGGCGCAGCAGCAGAACGTGCTCGCCTGTATCTACCACGCGCCGCCCGACGACGCTTTCCCGTTCTCTCACGCCTATTTCCCGCGCGCCGCTTTCGACGAGATCGTCGAGCGCGACCGGTGGGTTTTCGCGCGCAAGGGCGACGGGTACCTGGCGCTGTACAGCCAGACGCCGTTGAGCTGGCATGCGGACGCCGACGGCGCCATCGTCGAAGCACGGGCGGGGTCGCCGGACAACGTCTGGGTATGCGAGATGGGCCGGCGCGCAGATTGGGGCGACTTCGCCGCTTTCGTGGACGCCGTTGCGGCAAGCGCCATCGCCTGCGACGGGCTGCACGTCCGCTACGACTCCCCATCGGCCGGAACGTTCGATTTCGGATGGAGCGGGCCGCTGCGGATCGGCGGAGAAGAGATTCCGCTGCACGTCTACCCCCGGTTTGACAATCCCTATTGTTGCTGCGAGTTTACAGCATCGCAGGTTCGGATTCAACGGGGAGAAGAGCAACTGACGTTGGATCTGGGATAAGTTTCTATTTTGAAGGAAGTACCCACCTCACAGACCGGAGAGAATAGTTCGCAGCGCATGGATCGGAAACAATTCTTCAGCTACCACGGCCCGGTTCTTCTGGGTTTCATTGCCCTGATTATGTTGGCAAACCTGCCGCTCGTCCTGCATATTCGCACACACGTCGTGGGCCGCAGTTTCGAAGACGCTTTTGAAGAGTTGTGGTATTTGTCATGGATGGAAACGGCCGTCTTCAAGCAGCACATCAATCCGTTTTATACTCCTAATATCTTCTACCCCCAGGGCTGGTATATCGCCAGCAGCCCTCAGCCCGGCTGGTATTTTCTGCTTCTGGCGCCCCTTACCCATTTACTCGGCGTCGTTACTACCTATAACCTGGCCATGCTTGGCGCCTACGTCGTGGCCGGGTTCGGCGTTTATTTATTGATCCATCATCTTCTCCGGCAACGATTGCCGGGGATCATCGGCGGTTGTGTCTATAGCTTCGCCTCAGTTTGCACACTGCGCCTGAGCGGGCATACCAACGTTCTGTGGGGCGCTATGTTTCTGCCATACGCCGTCTTGAGCTTTTACCGCGCCTTTAGTGACCCGGCATGGCGTTGGCGGCGGGTTTTGTTGGCGGGGGTGATGTTGGCCCTGACCGTTCTCAGTTTGTGGTATTTCCTTTTCATCGCTACCTTGCCGCTGATTGGGCTGGCATTGTTGGTGCCGACCACCATCACCAAACGCGAATGGATCAAACGCCTGGTTGCCATTGGTCTCACGACCCTTGTCATCATTGCCCCGTTTGCCGTGATCACCTGGGTCGCACGGCAAAAAATGTTCCCAGGCCAGGGCGACTTTCCGTTGATAGCCTCTGAACCGCTGGGCCTCAGCCCCACTTACTTGCTGATCCCCAACATTGATCATCCGATTTGGGGGGATTGGTCAAGGGCGCATTTTCCCGTCAAAGGAGAGCAAAATGCCGTCGCCGTGGGGTATACGGCATTTTTCCTGGCGATAGTAGGCGGTGTGTTTGTAAAAGCGCCCTACAAACGCGCGTTTTTGGCAGCCGGTGGGATCGCTCTGATTTTGGCGCTGGGCCCGCTGTTGCAATGGAACAATGCCAGGGTGACGCTCCCCGCGCCGCTATTCGTCGCCGATTTCTTTCAGAAGTTTTATGCGGACGTCCTCTTGCCGCCGGGCCGGATAGCCATTCCCTTGCCCGGTCTGCTGCTCTATCGCCTGTTGCCCTTTTATGCCTCCATGCGGGTCTGGGCGCGCTTCACCATCCCGGTTATGTTGGTTCTGGCAGTTCTGGCCGGTTTAGGAGTGAGTTACCTGCTTTCCCGGGGACGTGGATGGCGTTATGGCGTGATTCTGCTGGGGATTTTTGTCGTTTTTGAAGGGTTGCTTGCCCCATACCGGTATTTCACGGACGTTTCCGAAAATATCCGCCCCGTTGATCGCTGGCTGGCGGCGCAACCCGCAGGGACAACGCTGATTGAGTATCCCCGCTACCATACCGACAAAATCGCCATGTTCAGCCAATCCATCCATGGTCAGCGGATTGTCAACGGCTATATGTCGGTTGAGCCGATCTGCTTCCGCGAGGTCACGTCACAATTGGGCATCTGGCCCACGGCTGCCGCCATTCCGATCTTGCGCGAATGGGGTGTACAGTACATGATCGTAAGCAGTGTCTCCACCAATGCCGGGTTCCAGAACGAGATTCTGCCCGAAATCAACCGGATCGAAGGTATTTGTCTGATACAAACTTACGACAATGGTTTTATGTACTATGATCAAACCCGTGTCTACAAAGTGTTGTCCGCGACAGAACCCTGTCCCGGTGATCAGGAGTAATAAAACCAGCGGTTCACCAACGGTTGGATGAAAATCACGATGCGATGGCAGAGATTAAAAGGAAGGTGTTTTTCGCACACGGGGTACCGTGTGCGA
>DAOUFX010000186.1:0-6987 GCA_034429675.1 Anaerolineae bacterium
CAACCCCTTATGTACGACACCTTCTTTGAAATAATCATCGGCATAATCGTAGGCGAAGTATCCGCCGACATACACCGCTGTTGCGACCGCGAGCGCCACGATTATTCTTCCGCTGGGGTCCGCATAAGTCAGCGGATTATTCAACCCATACGCATACGGATGCTGAGTCCCCGGCGCTCCGAGCACCCCCGCGAACGGATCCACCTGCGTGAACCGCCCGCCCCCCGGATCGTACCAGCGCGCCCGCAGGTATTGCAGGCCGGTGGCGGCGCGCGGGCGTCAACGCGCCGCGCTACGGAATCACGCCCCGTGAACGGGGCTTCCGGAAGCCCTGTTTACAGGGCGTGGGATCGTAGCCCGGCGATTGATCGCCGGGCCTCTGCCGTGAGCCACCGCTTTCGCTGGCCAGGGTTCGACGTTGCCGGATTTTGCCGGCGACACGAAAATTGTACACCCGTTTGGAGACGCGCGAGGCGCAAAATAGCGCGGGGAGTTGAAGCTCCCCGCGCTACATCGTCAGAACGCTTCGACCAAGAACGTGATCAACATTATCAGAAGAATGTCTACCAAAGCAAATATGACTATTTCTCGGTGTCCTACTCGCACCCCTTTGTTATAGGGTGGAACCAGTTTTTCAAGGATAATCATCTCAACGAACATTAGCAAAGGGAATAACACTATAAATAACAAATTGTCATCCATGCATTATTCCTTCCCCAGAATTCTCTTGAAGAAAGGATAGTTGTTAATTTTTCCATTGAGATAACCAGCCACCACTGGCTTTTCTATGATAACAAAAGCCAAGTTCCACAAATTAGTCATTCCACTAGCGGCAGCATGGATCTCAACCGGGTTCAAGAAATATCCCCATGGTGAAAGCGCCCAACCAATCCCTTTCGTCGTTGCCACCGATGCCCCTTGCAACGGCTTAAGAATGCCGCCGAGCACTCCAAACTCCTGCTGAATGTGCGCAATCTCGTGCGCCAAGGCTCCCAACACTTTCAGCTTGTTGCCGCCCAAATATCCCGGCGGAACCAAAATATTGGTAGTTCCCGGCACCCGAAATGGATTCATAACTGTTGCCGATTCTTGAAGTGTGATATTGCCCAGAGTAAGCATTGAATGTGAAGCCGGACCCGCCTTGAGAAGGCTCTTTGCCAGAGAAAACGTACGCATCAATCCACTGGCCAGTCCGTGAACCAAAGAAATACCCAGAGCGGCGTTCCATACTGCATCCAATGCTGCTAAAACTTTGCGACCAAAACACACATTTGGATTACGCAACGTTTTAATATCTTGCCGAATGTTCTCATACCCCAACACGTAACCTAAAACGTGAGCGGCAGTAAAACCCTGCGCAACATCGGGCGCCAGAGCATCATAGGCCAGATAGCCAGCAGTGTATACTACCGCCGCAGCCACGAGGCCAAGCACTACGGCTTCAGTGATAACCCTCCCGCTCGGATCCGTATACCGCAGCGGATTATTCAACCCATACGCATACGGATGCTGCGTCCCCGGCGCTCCGAGCACCCCCGCGAACGGATCCACCTGCGTGAACCGCCCGCCCCCCGGATCGTACCAGCGCGCCCGCAGGTATTGCAGCCCCATCGCGCCGCGCGGGCGTCAACGCGCCGCGCTACGGAATCACGCCCCGTGAACGGGGCTTCCGGAAGCCCTGTTTACAGGGCGTGGGATCGTAGCCCCGCGATTGATCGCCGGGCCTCTGCCGTGAGCCGCCGCTTGCGATGGCCAGGGTTCGACGGCAGCGGATTTTGCCGCGACACGAAAATTGTACACCCGTTTGGCGGTGCGAGGCGCAAAATAGCGCGGGGACGGCTAATCCCCGCGCTAAATACAGCATTTCCTCTCAACAAACAGAGAAAAAGAGCAATCATACTCCACTGATGGTTAAAACGGGATTCCAGTTGGTCACAAATATCGCCGCACACAGATTACCACAATTGCTGTTACGGTGATGGTTAGCATCATTGTTGCCAAAGTTCCTCCAATAAAGAATAGCATCACCGCAGCCTTGTAAATACCAATCAGCAAAGAGAACAGATAGAGACTGACAAGAGATATCGCGACAAAAATAGAGACTATACGCAATGTGATGATTGGTACAATGGGTTTGATCCTTTCTATCGAATGAAGAACCCGAGCAGAATACAGGCCAGACGGAATACCAAGCATAATAGCGGTACCCGACATGAAAAATATCTGCAAAAGTGAGGTTTTGAAAAAAGCGAGTAAATCCACCTTCACCGCCCACAACATTATTACCCCTACACCGCCTATAAATGCAAAGTACAGAAGCCATGGCAAGTAATATCTGAAAATTGTGCAAGCAGTATCGCCAATCTCCTGTAATATGATCCGATAAAGAACCAAATAGCGTTTAGTTTTCATTGTCATCAAAGAAAAGCGAATACGCTCTACTCCAATAATTGTCATTCAATACAACTTTAAAGGTTGTCTCAAGCAATACATATATGTAAAGATGAGTCGTATGCGCCCCTACTGTCCGCGCAGATGTTCCTCCCATACTAAACATTCGTATCCATGCAAGTTCTGGATTAGTATCAGGTACTCCTGATTTCAGAAGTAACTTCACGATAGATCTTGCATGAGCTCGGAATTCTTGTGTTTGCGCCTGGAGAGCGCTTCTCAGCAGTGGCTTTGCAATACGGTTCATGATTTCCTCTGCTGCGCTCCCGATAAATGAGAACCCCGCAGCCCAAACGAAGTCATCTTTTAGCTGTTCTGGATCAAATCTAAGAGGGGTTCCATTCTTCAATCCTCCATTTGCTAACCACTCAGCGGTCGTCCCCGCCATACCTCCTAACATACCACTTAATCCACCTAAAAACGTATTGCCAACTATAGAGGTCAGTATGACCCATCCTCCAACTAGTCCCATTTCCCCTATGAGGAATGGGACTAGAGCAGCAGCCCCAAGAGCTAAAAGGCCACCCACTAAAGCATTGGTAGCAGCCCCAATCAAAGCCGCCTTGTCGATTTTATCCCATATTACACCCAACCCACCACATTGTATGGCTTGCAATGTTTGAGATGTTCCACCATATTGCCTAACAATAGAAGGTAATTGGTTAAAGAATATCTCTGCACATACACTCGTAATTACACCCACTACTAGAATAGTGCCGACAAGTAGTACCGATTTCCCGCTGGGGTCCGCATAAGTCAGCGGATTATTCAACCCATACCCATACGGATGCTGCGTCCCCGGCGCTCCGAGCACCCCCGCGAACGGATCCACCTGCGTGAACCGCCCGCTGCTCGGATCGTACCAGCGCGCTCGCAGGTATTGCAGGCCCGTCGCGGCGCTGCGCTGGCAACGTCAGTCTGCTGACGCCGTGCCCATCGCGTCGGGCAGCGGGTAGAGCTACATCTGTATAGAGAGAAAAAATTATCGGCAGCGCCCAAAGTATTGGATTGCTGCCGATAACTGTCAAGCAGTTATGCTCTCAGAAAATATATCTCATGCAACGAACTTGTCACTTCAATACAAATCTGCTCAGAGTTATAAGCAAAGCAGCCGTCCCCCATTGAGTGAAAACTATCCACTTAGCGTACTCCAGCGTGAAGTCGCCATACCAGGCAATTCCATAAGCAGATAACACTGCCAGTACAGCTAGAATTTGAATAATAGCCGCACGTATCTCAAGCGTGCCGCTCTTCCGCAAATCGCCAAACATTACTCGAAGCCAGCGCGGAGCAGATAGGCGTTTAAAGTGTTCTGATGGCATGTTAAAATGCTGTATCCACCCAATACCCAAGAACAATATCTGAACAACCAGCCATCTTATTAGCATTAGTTTCTCTGTTGGATCAATCATTATCTCTATTCTCCGGCAAAGGGTTGGGTAAATTGCAAAGAAGCACTGCGATATAAGATCTAGGCAATTCCCTAACAATACTTCCTCGCATGGCCCTGCGAAATGTCTCTCGGAATATAGCCCGCGATTCCGTACCCACAAGAGATCCTGTCAAATCATAAACTTCTCGCACTGGTGTGTAAGGGCCGCCAGCCCCTGCAGAAAACAACCCGCCAAAGGCGCTCCAAGCTACTCCATCCAAAGACGGTTTACGGCAATTAACAAGCTCCGTTAAGCCATACTGTGCTACATTCGCAAGCACATCCAGAGCAGCAATCCCCAACCATGTAGTCCCCACAACTGGGGTCAAATAACCAACTACTGCTCCAATCCCCACCGCAATTCCAAAATCTTTTATTTGGAAACGAGACCCCGTCATGAAAATACTTGAGAGGTAGCCTAGTCCGGCGGACCCAGCACTAGAACCTATTAAAGCCGGCACGATTAGACCACTTCCAATCAATCCACCAGCTATAGCTCCTGTGGCAGCAACAGCGAGCATATCCTGTTTGTTGATTGATTGTCCAGACAATGTCATAAAAAGCGCATAGGCGCCAGCACCAACAAATGCGCCTACCCCTATACCGACAATTACATTGATTATTCTCCCACTCGGGTCGCTGTAAGTCAGCGGATTATTCAACCCATACGCATACGGATGCTGAGTCCCCGGCGCTCCGAGCACCCCCGCGAACGGATCCACCTGCGTGAACCGCGCGCTGCTCGGATCGTACCAGCGCGCCCGCAGGTATTGCAGGCCCGTTGCGGTGCTGCGCTCGCCGGTGAAGCCGAACGGGTCGCTGGCGCCTGCGCCTTGCAGCAATTTGCCGAACGGATCGTAAGCAGCGAGACCGCTCACGTTGCCGGCGGCGTCGCTGCGCTGGCTTCAGAAAGATCGGCTCAGTGAGTGTACCAGTAAATCCCTACGACTATTTCGACCAGCCCGGTGATGATCGCCGTCGCCGTGTAAATGTAGATCTGCTTGTTGGTCAGCGTCAAAGATTCGTCTTTTCTGGGGTCTTTGCTGAAGTAGAGAAAAGCGACCGAACGCATGAACCATTCGTTTTTACGCGCATTATCCGGGTTGATGATTATCGTGATGGCCGTTAGTATGAGCAACGGCGCAGTTATGAAGAAAAATAGAATGAGTAGATCCATAGATTACATTCTCCATTTCTTTATGCAAAGCACAGAAATAGTGCGGACACGTTGGTGTCCGCACTATTCTCGACAAGTCTATTGTACAGACGATAATTGATTCGGTTTCAACGACTTAATCAAACGCATAGCTTGATGTCGCAAATGTTGAGAAAACTTTTTTCTGTCCTGTAACTCTCCCAAGCACTCAAGTAATTCCGCCGAAATAGGATAGCCGGATTCAAGCCATTGTACTGCCAGCGACGGCCAATATTCTGTGTCCCATTTCAGGGCGAGCTGCAAAATGTTCGAAAAAGGGAATGTCTCCAACATTAATCTATCGCCTGTGCTTTGTTGTAACCCTTCCCGAATCAAATCGCAAGACGCTTCATAGGTCAGCTCTAACAGTGGCAAAAGCGGCATACAAGCCTCAGGGGCCGTAAATGGGATGAATTCCGCTTCCTTCTCAAATCCCCATTCAGAGGTAGGTGACAATAGTACCCACCAATGCTTGTTCGGTATGCGAAATACGCAATGGCAATTTTTTGCTTTGGTCATTGTTATAAAGTTCATCCTTCTGCGATGCCAATTGTTGTTTGCTTAATCACTTGAATGAGCAAACGAATTGATAATCTTTGTATTGTAATTCTACAGTTTTACCCTGCACATCAACCTCTGTATAAAAATCCTGCTTAAATTCGACGCCATCCACGATCATCTTCCAATCCGCTCGTACAAATGATATTTTTGGCGACCTTTGAGCACTCATGATCCAAATGTGGATGATGCCTCCTTCCTTGGAAGATGATTGCTCTTCATCCGTTTCCCAGAATAGTTCGTCTGTGTCAATACGCCTGCAAATGTAAAAATGATTCTTGAAGCTTTTGGACGCAATTTTCTCTTTGTTCTTGTATATATTAAATGTCAACATATCCCCATCCATGACCTCTTTATCGTAGAATATCGCGGGCACGATCAGCGTCTAGATAATAGACATTTCCCTTATCCACCAGAACAAATCCCAATTTTTCATAGAAACCAACGGCCTGAGATGCTGCTTCGAGCATGATCCGTCCATCATAACCGCGGTTGATGCTTTCATCTATAGCGGCCTGTATTAGTCTAGTACCCGCACCATTTCCTAAACCTTCTAAGTGTGTGATCTTCAGAGCATTAGGGCCACTAGCAATCTTCATCGCTCCCATTATTTTTCCATCAGAACGGTAAATTAATATATCTGATGAATTCACCCTTCCATCATCGATTAGATCCGCCCATGCTCCCCACGTATCTGCAAAAGATTTTTGTCCTCTATCCGACTGAATTGCTGGGGCTCTCTTTCCAAAATCCCTAAGATCATCAGAATCAAATGGAGTAAATGTTGACACGTTTCCAGAATTCGGCAAAAGCGTCTTGCCCGTCCATAGCCAGGTAGTCAACACCTCAGATACAGAGACCATACCTAGCCCCAAACCTGACAGTGAAGTTCCCACCCACAGTCCCGGTCCTGATATCCAGGCAGGTATAATACTTGAGAGCCAGGCGGGCAAGCCGACCCCCAAACTTGTTGCGCCAAGCCACACACCGAGACTGTGAAGTGCAAAACCACCCAGGTAGCCCAAACTAAGCGCTGTTACAGCAACGCCGCCAACAAACAGCGCAAAACCAATGCCGGTTCCAAATGCCTGAAGAGGATTGTAACAGGCCCATCCACCCGGTTGATGGTACTGAACATAGGCATCATAGAGCACGCCGCCCAGAAACGCTGTGGCCATCAAAAGCAGGATAACCGATTTCCCGCTGGGATCCGCATAAGTCAGCGGATTATTCAACCCATACGCATACGGATGCTGCGTCCCCGGCGCTCCGAGCACCCCCGCGAACGGATCCACCTGCGTGAACCGCCCGCTGCTCGGATCGTACCAGCGCGCCCGCAGGTATTGCAGGC
>DAOUFX010000187.1:0-7953 GCA_034429675.1 Anaerolineae bacterium
AAAACACTACCCTTTAATCTCTTAGCCTGCAAGGCTGTGAGTTTTATCCAACCGGGGGGACGCGGGGCTCATTACTCGACGGTGGTACTTCAAGAGGCAAGAACACGGTAAAGATGCTGCCGATTCCGGCCTCGCTGGTGAACGTCACCGAGCCGGACATCAACGCCGCCAGTTCTTTGACCAAAGCCAGTCCCAACCCGACCCCGCCGTATTTTCGGGTCGCCGATTCGTCCGCCTGACGGAACGGCTCGAAAATGTGCGGTTGCACTTCCGGCGGGATGCCGATCCCGGTGTCGGCGACGTGGATGGCCCAGGTGTTGTTGTGAGCGCGCGTCAGGTGCACGCTGACGCTGCCGTCATCGGTGAATTTGATGGCATTGCTGATCAGGCTGGAGAGGATTTCTCCCAATTTCTCCGGGTCGCCCGACAGCGATGGCGGTAAGTCCGGCGCGATTTCGGTGCGGAGGAGCAACCCTTTGGTGGCCGCCAGCGGGCTGTAGGTTTCGACCGTTTTTTCCAGCAGTTCGGACGGGGAGAAAGGAACGATGTTCATACGCAGCTTGCCGGCCTCGAAGTTGGACTGTTCCAGCATCTCGGAGATGACTTTTTCCAGCAGCCGCGAGTGGTTCAGAATCTTCTTGATGGCTTCGCGCTGTTCGGGGGTCAGGGGGCCGTACATCTCGTAATAGATCATCTCGCTGAACCCCTGCATCGCGTTGAGCGGCGTGCGCAATTCGTGGCTGACGCGGGCCATCAGCCGGGTGCGGAACGTGTTGGCTTCTTGCGCTTCGTGGGCCAGTTGTTGCATCTTGGCGGCTTTTTCGGCCAGCTCTTGCTCGTGATATTTCGCCCGCGCCGCGGCCAATCTGAGGCTGCGCCCGGCAAGGTACAACATCAGCGCGCCGATCAAAAAGTTGGCGCTGACGATCGCCCAAATGCCGAAAGGTGTAGTGACGATGTATTGTGGCAGTAGCGTGCGCGACTCCAGGTAGAGCATGATCATGCCGGAGAGGGAACTGGCCAGCGCGAAGGATAGGGCCAACCGCCCCTCCAAAAGCAGTCCTGCTATCAAAATGATGTTGATGTAGCTGACAAAATGGACGCTTTCCACACCGCCGGCCGCCGCCGTCGCTGCCGTGACGCCGAGCCACAGCAGCCCCAGCGTTGCGATGACCGTCGGGTAGACGTGTCCCTTGCGCATCAGATACAGCGCTCCTGTTCGCAAGAGGAACAACGCCACGAAAATGCTCAGTTCGAGGAAACTATGGAGGAAAATCGCGTAGACCAGGGCAAAGAGGGCGGCAAGGCTCAAAACGCCCAACAGGATGATGTTGACCATCGCTGCAGTTCGCGTTTTTTCTTCGTCGTGCACGAAAACCGGCGCTGAAAAGAATTTTTGAAGACTCCGCATGTGTTTTTCCCGCTCGCCCGACATTGTTCTGGAAGACGTTCGCGCTTCCCGGAAGGCTTGCACTTCCATAGTTTACCATAATACGGGAAAACAACATACTTTTCTACATCAGTTTCTCCAGCGCCGGGTGGGTCAATTCTGCGGCGACCGTGCGCCATGCCGCGACCGCGCCGGGCTCTTCCAGATCGGGGACGAAGCCAAAGTTCAGGTAGAGCTTGATGGCGTTCAGCCGTTTCGTCTGGGTGCCCAGAAAGGCGCGATCGTGCCACTGCGCCATTTTGGTCAAAGCGTGCGAAAGCATCGGTTGGGCCAATCCTTTGCCCCAGTAGGCCGGGCGCAGCGCCACCCAGTGTATCTGTCCCCAGACGCCGCCTTTGAAATCCTGGTTGTACCACGCGCTGATCGTGCCCACGGCGATGTCGCGCTCGTTCACCACAAAATAGCACCGCCAGCGCGTCGCCTGCGGGTCGTAACCGAACTGGTTCTCGAACAATGTTTCGCTGATGGGAAAATACGGCTCGGCGTCGCGCCAGATGTCGCGCCAGAGTCCGGCCTCGTCCGGGCGCATCGTCCGGGCGTGGAATCCTTCCGGGAAGGGGAACTGTGGAATGGCGTCGAGGGTGGGACGCACCATGTGCACGCTGTATCCCGCCGCGTTGAGATTGTGGGCGGCCTCCGGCGTGAGAATTCGCTGTTTCTCGCGGAATGCGTCGCGGATGAGCCAGAGGGCCGCGCACGGTTTGCGCGTTGCGCTGCACACGCCGTAGGGCTGCGGAATTCCGTGGGGATCGTCCGGGCCGGCTTGAGCGGGATCGGCCCAGCGGTGAACGACGGCGCCGCAGACGTACGGCGCGTCCATTCCGGCGAATTCGCGGCGCAGGATGGTCGCCTGGGTGTCTTCGCCGTACAACCCACCCCGCACGCCGTGCAACGACGGCGCGCCGAATTCTGTGACCAACAGCGGTTTGCCGGGATGCTGCGCGTGCAGCGCCGCCAGGCTTTCGCGCCAGAAAGCGGTGGAGCGCGCCAGGTCGCCGGCAGGGTCGGCGTGGAGCCGGCTCACGCTGGGGTAGCCGTGGACGCAGATCACGTCCGCGCCGGCAAAATCGGACGTCGTGGCGCCCGCTTCTTCGCTGTGAACGGCCCACCGCGTCGGGTCCAGGCGTTTCGCCGTCTGGAGCCACGCCCGCAGCGCCGGCCCGCGTTCCGCGCCCCCCGCCGACCAGAAGATGAGCGCCGGATGGCAGCCGTCCCGCGCGATCAGTGTTTGCAACGTATGCGTATCCGCAGCGCGCGGCGGAATTTCCGCCAGGGCCAGCAACCCCAGTTCATCGCATAGATCCAGGATGCGCGGGTGATAGGGCGCGCGCAGCCGGACGAAGTTCGCGCCGGACGCCTTCATCATCTCCACGTCGCTGCGCATCAAATCCGGCGCGTCGGTGTCGTAGGCGAACCCGGTGAGGAAGAGGGCGTCGCCGTTGAGCAACACCCGGCCAGCCTCCGCCGTTGCCTTGCGAAAGCCGGCGCGCAGCGCCAGCGTGTCCGCCACCTCGCCGTTCACGCTCAGGGTGATCTCCAGCGCATACAGCGCCGGGTCGGTGGGCGACCAGGGTCGCACGCCGGGGACGTCGCCCTCCAGCGCAATCTCCGCGCCATCTCCGGCGATCGCTTGTTCTTTCGCCGTGAACTCCGCCAGCAGCCGTTCGCCGTCCGACACACGCGCTTGCGCCGTGACCGGCAGCGGCGCGCCGTGCAAAGTCCGCGCCGCGATGCGCAGCGCCAGCCGCCCGCCCACGTCCCTTGGCTCCGCCGTCACGTGCGCCTGCTCGATGAACGCCCGCCCGCTCGCTTCCAGCGCCATCGCGTGCACCATGCCGTCAAAGGTGCGGCTGCCGGTGTCCACGCACAGCGCCAGAACATTGGCGCCGCCGAAGCTCAACGCATCCTGAATCTCGAACGCAAACGGCAGCGGCGCAGCGCGATACTCGCCGGCGGCGCGCCCGTTCACCCAGAGGCGGGCGTGTCCGTTGATCCCCACGCCGCGCCACACCACGCGCCCACCGCGCCAGTCCTCCGGCGCAACGATCGCGCGCCGGAACCAGACCGCGCCACGGTAGCCGTGCAACTGCGGGTGGCAGGTCGCCGCGTCGGCGGGCAGCGTCACCTGCCGCCAGAAAACGTCGTCGTAAGCCGGGTCGGCGTAACCGAGCGCTTCCCCCTCGCCGGGCAGGTCCGGCTGGAAGCGCCAGATGCCGCGCAAGTCTAGTGTTTTTTTATCCACACTATCCCTCACAACACATACCGCGCAACGGCCACGATCACCATTCCCACCACCACCGCGCCGAACAGGCTTTTGGTTTTCCAGGCCACCAGGAAGGTGGGGATGGCGGCCCATAGGAAGAGGTTGTCGCCGCCGAAATCGAGGCGGTTCTCGCGGATGAGCAACGAGGGCAGCAGCAACGCCGAAAGCGCCGCCACCGGCACATAGCGCAGCCACGTCACCACTGCCTGCGGCAACGACCGGTCCGCAAGGAACCAGATCGGCAGAAGGCGGGGAAGATACGTCACGCCCAGCATCCCCAGCAGCGTCAGAAAAATTGCAGTTTGGTCCATTGATCTCCTGGATACGGATTACGAATTACGAATCACGAATTACGAATCACGAATTACGAATTGCAGATTACAGGCTACGGATTACCAGTCTCCAATTTCACGCTTCACGTTTCACGTTTCACGCTTCATCTCCCACACAAGCCCCGCCGTCGCCGCCGTTACCGTGGCGATGATGACGCTCCAGTGGCTCAAGCCCAGCAACGTCAGGGTGACGGCCAGGAGGCCGGCGAACACGGCGACGCCGATGTCCCGGCGCTGACGGGTTTGCATCACCAGCAGGGCGATGAACATCGCCGGCAGCGCGTAGTCCAGCGCGAACGCCTGCGTGTCGGCGATCAGCCGCCCGGCGACGATGCCCAGCCACGAGCCCAGGACCCACGACGCCTGCGCGGTCACGTTGAGCGCCAGCATCTCGGATTTGGGAGGGATTTTTGCGCCGTCCGCGACGCTGGCGCTGTGGAGCGCAAAACTCTCGTCGGTCAGTTCGTAGGCGAACGCCGCCAGTTCCGGCTTGCGCCAACCCTTGAGGTGCGGCGACATGGCCGCCGAAAACAGCAGGTGGCGCAGGTTCACCACGAAGGTGGTGAGCACGATGGATAACGCGGGGACGCCGGCGGCAAACATGCTCACGGCAATGAGCTGCGACGATCCGGCGTAGACGATGAGCGACATGGCGAAGGAATTGAAGGCGGAAAGTCCCGCTTGCTGCGCCAGCACGCCGTAAGCAAACCCGATGGGGATGTAGCCCATCGCAATGGGCAACGCGCGCGTCAGGCCGCGCATCCAGGGGAGTTGCGCCGGGGAGGAGGTGTCAGGGACGGATTCTTCCATTTAATTCGCTGTTTCGAGATTCAAATCGCAGCCGATCTGATCCAGGAATGTGCTGAACTCCGCCGAAAGCGGTGTGGCCTCGCCTTCGTGCACGATCCACTCGGACCAGTACAGATCGTCGTGCCGCGCCACAAAGACGATGCGTGATTGCCCGTCGGTCTGGCGCAGTTGCACGCAGCGCACGTCCGACGGCGGGTAGGGCAGGATGGCGTTGGAGCGAGTCGGGTAAGTCTGGCTGACGGTGGGGGTGGGGACGATAGTTTCTTCGGCGACCGGGGCCGCTGGCGTGGCGATCCACACACCTGAGAGAACGGAAGTCGGGGTGAAGACGGGTTCGGGAGGGTCGCGCCAGATTTGGGTAGTCGCCGGAGTCGGCGGCGCCTGTTGATCGGTGGCAAAGTGCGATACATTGCCATACGTCGCCAGTTCGATGTCGGTAAAATTCCTGGGGAGTTCCGCTCCGACCACTTGCACGACCGGTTCGCGCAAGTCATACCGCCCCGCCAGATTCTCGATGTAGTGATCCAACGCCGCCCGCCACGGTTCCGTCGCGCGATACTGCGAGGTCACCATCCAGGACTGTGTGGCCACCAATATCACAGAAATAACCAGGATAGCGCCGAGCGCCAACAGCTTCTTCATTTTACTGCCTGACCTTTCGTGTCTTGGGTCCTCCTGATGCCTGTCCCTATTCTACCTCAATTTCCACCAACCATTTGATCCATGCGTCGCCCAGTTCGTCGGGAAACACGGCGCGCAGCGGGAATCCGTGCAGGACCGGCAGGGGCTCGCCCTCCCATTCGTAGGCCAGGATGTTGTCGGGGCCGCGCACCGCGTCCAGTTCGACGAGCGTGGAGAAGCCGTCGGCGGAACGCAGCCGCAGCTGCGTCGCGCCGGGAAGCACACCGGCGCGGTTCAGCAACGGGTAGAGCGACGCGCCGGCCCAGGTTGCCTCGTCTTCAAAGAAGCCGGGGCAGACGAGCAGCGCCATGACCTCGCGTTTGGGCAGGCAGCGCAGCTCGTCGTAGGTCAGGGAGAGCGGGGTCGTGACCATGCCGGTGATGACCAGCCGGTACGTCGCAAAATCGAGCTCCGGTATCTGTCCGGTGACGTGGAGCTGCGTCGCCTCGTCCAGTTCCGTGTAGCCGGGGATCACGGCCGGCGGCGTCGGGGGGATGACGGTGGGTAAAGGACAAAGCGTGACGGCGGGCAGCGCCGTGGCCGGTAGGGGCGCCGGCGTCGTATCCGTGACGGCATTTGGGGAGCGCGTCGGCGTCGCGGGCGCGTTCTCCGTCGGCGAATTCGTCGCGATGCCGCACCCGCACAGCAGCCAGACAAGCCCCCACCACCACAGTTTTTTGATCTGGCTGGAGTTCGCCATACTTTTAAAGTTCAGTTTATGTTTCATGGATTTCACCTCAATATCCCACGGCCTGACCGTCTTTGCGCCGGTCTGTGCCGGCGCAGTATCCATCCGCCAATTTGTAGATCAGTTGTGCGCCGCCGAACCGCCCCGGCGGCAGATCGGGGACAACGTTGTGCCCGCGCTTTCGCAGCCCGGCGACGACTTCCGGAGCAAAGCCCGGTTCCAACGCCAGACGCCCATCCTCCTCAAGGTACCAGCGCGGCGCATCCGCTGCGGTCTGGGGATTCTGGCCATAGTCAAACAGGCGTACCATCATCTGTACGTGGCCCTGTGGTTGCATGTGCCCGCCCATCACGCCAAAACTCAGCAGGGGGTGTGCCCCCTGTGTGACAAAGCCCGGGATGATGGTGTGGTACGGGCGTTTGCCCCCGGCAACACGGTTGGGGTGGCCGGCCTCCAGGCGGAAACCCGCGCCGCGATTTTGCAGGCTGATGCCCGTCCCCGGCACAACCATGCCCGACCCAAATCCCATATAGTTGGACTGGATGAAAGAAACCATCATGCCCCCGGCATCCGCGGTGGTCAGATAGACGGTGCCGTGGTCGGTGGGCAACGTTGACATGGGGAATTGCGCGCGATCCAGACGAACTTGCTGCGCCCGCTCCGCCAGGAAGTCCGCCTCCAGCATGGATTCCGGCGCGATCTCCATCCAGGCGGGGTCGGCGACGTGCCGGTGCGCCTCGGCGAATGCCATCTTCATGGCTTCGACCTGTAAATGAACGCTGTCGGCAGAGTCCACCGGGTAACCCGACAGGTTCAGGTGTTGCAAGATTCCCAGGGCCAGCAGCGCCGCCAGCCCCTGCCCGTTGGGCGGAATCTCGTGCAGGCGGCGCCCGTGGTAATCTTGCGCTAACGGTATGACCCACTCCGGCGCGTGCGTCGCCAGATCTTCCAGCGTGAGCCAGCCGCCGGTTGCCGCCGCGTGGGCTGCGATGCGCTCCGCCAACTCGCCGCGATAGAGGGCTTGCCCGCCGGTTTCCGCGAGCCGCTCCAGGGTCGCGGCCTGATCCGGGCAGCGGAACAATTCTCCGGGATGGGGAGCGCGACCTTCCGGCAAAAAGGTTGCGCCAAATTCGGGGTACTCCTGATAGCGTGAGACGGCGTAAGCCCACGCTTTCGCCGTGATCGGGGAGACCAGAAAACCTTCCCGCGCATAGCGGATGGCATCTGCGAACAAGGCGGCGAAGGGCAACTTGCCCCAGCGTTGCGCGAGCGCCGCCCACGCGCTGACGGCTCCCGGCGTCGTCACCGGTCCCCAGCCGGTGACCGGCATGGTTTTCATCCCGGCAAAATGCTCCGGCGACAACGACCGGGGGGAGCGCCCGGAAGCGTTGAGACCGTGGAGCTGCGCGCCATCCCAAACCAGCGCGAACGCATCGCTGCCGAGGCCGTTGCTCGTCGGCTCGACCACCGTCAGCGTGATGGCGGTCGCCAGCGCCGCATCCACGGCATTGCCGCCCCGGCGCATCGCCGCCAGTCCGGCCTGCGCCGCCAACGGCTGCGACGTGGCGACGACATTGCGCGCCAGCAGCGGCATACGCGGAGACGGATAGGGGAAATCCCAGGAAAAGCTCATTGACACACCTCCAAAACCGGTCCAAACTCTGTAGCGGCTGACGAGGCGGAATCTACCGGGCGTAGGTTCGTGCGAGGCCGCTCGCACGAAACTACG
>DAOUFX010000188.1:0-14127 GCA_034429675.1 Anaerolineae bacterium
TGTTGGCCTTTCAAAGCGATGGTTGAAATGGGCCAATTGCCCACGTTGATGTTGCCAATCTCCACCAAATGCTCCGGGTCGTGAACATCCACCACCTTGATCGCATTGGCCGAGCCGGGCATGACGCTCCAGCCGGCATTTGCATAAAGCGTGTCGTCTTCGACGACAATATTGAGAACTGGAACATCGTCTGTGTCATAGAAACTGATTTCACGTGGTGATTGGGGTTTTGTAATATCAAGCACCACGGCGCCACTACGTCCAATGAAACTTTCACCGCTCCACGCGCTTACGGCGACATAGGCGGTATTATCTATGACTGCTATATCATTGATGCTGGTACCGGCATTGAAAGTTTCTATGATGACCGGAGCTGCCGGATTGGTCACATCTACTATTTGCAGACTCGTATTTTGACCGGCGACGTAGATATAGTTTTGATTCACTGCAAGCGTTTGGGCGGAACCCGGTATCATACAGTGTCCGATCTCTCGCGGCGCTGTGACATCCGAGACATCTATGATGCTTAACCCCTGGTTGCCCAGGGCGATGTAGGCATAGCTGCCGAATACAAGGATGTCTGATGCTATTGCGGGCAGTCTTGTGCGACCAACCGGTGCAAGGTTTGACTCCGCGTTGATTTCAAGGATGACCAATTCGGTACCGACGCCGGCATAGGCGTAGTTCCCGTGGATTTGCATGGCTGTGGCTGCGCCGCCGATGGAGCTTAGCAGTTCCACGCCTACGTGGGAGGAAACTGGAGTCACGGTGGGCAGAATAGGTGTAGCAGATGGAGTTGTAGATGGTTGTCGCGGCAATGTCGGCAAGGGTGTTCCTTGCTGCCGTGTTGCCTGGAGGGTTGGGGAGGGCATTGGAAGTTCCAATGTCGCCGGGATAGTTGGCGAGGATGGCCTATCAGGTGTTTGAGAGATGGGAGCGAGGTTACATGCGGACAGGTATAAGATTGCACCTACAATGAGATATTTCGTGTATTGAGGTCTCGACTTGTATTTCACTGAACAACGATTCATTACCGCGTCACTCTATTAATCAACTCATCTTTGTGTAACATCTCAAGGTTGCCAGGTGGGCCACAATGCGTCGAATGTGGCATCCAAAAACACCGGATTATCCTCCGGTCTATCCATAATGAAGAGACCTAATTACTATTGTCTACCAGAGGCGGTTTCCGCAAGGGCCTGGCCGCCTCTTTTTTTTGTCTAAACTCGGGTAGGTAGCAACTTGAGTTAACTATGGTTCTTTGTACTCAACTAGTTCTGTACCGTCAGCATTCACGACGAACCAACTACCGCCGTCGTACCCTGCAAATACCAGTCGTTTGCCGTCGGTCAGCCATTTGAGGGGCCAGGATGCTTGTATACCAGATAACTGCGCCGTCGTCACCTCATTCCGTTCCCGATTCCAGGTATTGATCACATTCTCTTCTGTAAGCCATGCCAGCTTATTGGAATCCGGCGACCATACACCATCGTGATCCAAAGAGGTTTCGTCAACTATTTTCCCCTCCGCGTCTATTTGTGACAGACGATGTTCAGCTTGTGGTCCATCTCCGTTTTGCCATTCCAGCCATTCCCCGTTAGGTAGCCATCCATTTGACATACCCTTTGCCGTGACCTGAGTTATCTTCTTGGGAAGATTATACGATTCTAAAGTTACCACATAGGCTTTGCGCAATCCTTCATCCGTTGGGGCGCACATTTCGGTGTAAGCGAGTTGAATATTGTTTGGCGACCATTTCAGGGAACAACGGTCGCCTGGCATGTCTGTGATACGTCTGACATTGCTGCCATCACTGTTCATCACGTATATTTGCCTTTGACAACCATAATACTCGCCGGTCTTGCGATATACTTCGCAGTCTTTTTCCGCTGCTTGAAAAGCTATCCGTTTGCCGTCCATCGAGATAGTAGCTTCCATCTGAAAACCAGGCCAGGTCAGAATACATTGGGGTTCATTGGGGCTGTCTAACATTGCACGATAGATGCACTGGGAGAATAGTTCCTCATCTTCAAGTACCGTAACCCACACCCCATCCTGTGAGATGCTGGGAAAAGGTAGTGAGCTATACGCTTGCGATTTTGTGGACGCAGATAGTTGATGAAGGACTTGTAACTCGGATTGTTCCTCATAAGCTGCTAACAACTGAGTACGATCTCCGCTCATAACCACAAATAGGGCGTCTGCAAACGATAAGTTGGGCTTTGGTTTAATCACGGCTGAACTCGTTGGGGGGACCGGTGTTGATGATAGGGGATCAGATGGAAGGGGAGTGCACGCAAATAATAGCAGAATTACGGCTGATATAAAGTATTCTGTGCTTTGCCGTGCCTTAAAGTTCATTATTGCTTATCCTCTTGCTTCGTTATTCCATCTTGGTCAAACTACCACGTAATTCCTGTAATCCGT
Organism: Anaerolineae bacterium; assembly: GCA_034429675.1. Taxonomy (GTDB): domain Bacteria; phylum Chloroflexota; class Anaerolineae; order B4-G1; family SLSP01; genus JAKQHY01. The sequence goes on from DAOUFX010000188.1 coordinate 2,428, forward strand.
TGATTATCTGGCGGTGATGGAAGGTGTAAAAGCGTGCTTTCTTCCATTAACAGAATACTGACTTGGTTACTTTTTGATCGATCATCCCAGGAACCGATTAACAGCGCATCTGTTGAAGCAGCCCATTCCCAATTAATAGTCGCAGGTTGTGTTGGAGAGAGTATCCTGTAACTTCTCTGCTGCTCGACGTCAAAGATTTGCAACGACCAATCCCCTTGAATCTGCCGTTCAAAAGCCAGGAATGCGCCGCTGTTGCTGCCCATCGCCGAGCGCATGTGTATGGCATTTTCATCAAGTTGTACGCTTTGTTCTATTTCTTGAGACTCGCTATCATATTTGGACAGCCAATAATTTGTTACGTTTTCAGCATGGACAATCCAAATGTTACCTTGCCGTGAACCGATCACGCGCTTTGCAGAAACTGGTATTTCCAGAGTGCTTGCTAGTTGATTCGCCGTATCAAATGTGTAAATATTACCTTGATTCACCTGACTTTTTGCAAGTAGCTGCGTGTTATTTTCACCCCATACCATTGTATCTTCCGACTGCCGCGCATACTCTATAGGAATCAATTTGGAAGACAAGAGATCATAAACATATAGATCGGGAGTGTAAGTAAACCCAGTAAGCAGCAACTGGTTACTGTCCGGCGCCCAGAGTACCTGACCGAGTTCATTGGTGCCATCCTGAAAGTTTTGGATCACGTGAGTGCTCGCATCGTTGTTGGTATCAAGCAAAACCACCGATTTATTCCAGACCCACCGAAGCATTTCTCCATCGCGCCAGATGAAAGTGGATGCCGCGAGCGCCAGATGGTTACTGTTAGGTGATAATCGCAAAGCGTAAGGCGCAAACCATTCTTCAAACTTCGCCAGTTCTGTTTGCTCGCAGGACTCGCAATATCCAGCTTGCTGAAGGCTCTGTGAAAATGCTTCTACCTTCTCTTGTGTAAATGTCCAGGATGAAAGCGAGCTATAAGCGCCTGTTTCCAGCACGAGCCTCCATAAGTTTACCGTAGAGGTGATGCCAGAATTATTCTCGGTCAACATGTATGCATAAGGTTTGAGCGTTTGAGAATAGTGTGGATACTCAGACAGTGTGCCCGTAATTTCTTTGAATGTGATTGGAGTGTTTTCCGATGCACTTATCGTAGGAGTTGGGAACAATATTGTAGGAGTGAGGGATGGTTTTGGAGTAGACTCTGAAGATGAGGGGGTTAGAGAGAGTAAAGGTGACAATGTTGGGGCATCACTTGTTTCAATAGGTGATGGCGTGTTTTCGCGCTCTTTCGAGTGTAGCATTGCGCAACCAGTCCCTATATACGACAAAATTAATAACCCGATGATGAGCAATACCGGTCTATATTTACTATTTATAGTTCTTACAGCTATTATTTTCATCCGTTTTCTCCTTGCACCATTGAATAACCATATTGTCTTCGGTGCTTTTGTCCATGAACACATTTTGACCGGTGTGAAATACTTTGCTTTTTTTGCCGTCTGGCAAAACGTTTTGGACATTTTCTGGATAGGTGCCATATGCAAGCCAACTGTCATATCCACATAGTTCTTCCGCGATAAACTCAAAAGGTACATCAATGACCCAACTAGCAATTTCTAATGCTCTCTGGAATATACTTATATTGGGGTTGCGTGCTCTACTTCCCCAGAGTCCAGAAAACTGTTGATTGTTTTTGAGGAGTTGAGAATGCCAACCCGTGGGCCCAATTTTTCCATCATGTTGACCAGGGGTTGTGCTGTAATTTTCCCAGAAAACTCCTACCCTTATTTTAACTATATAACCGACATACCGCATTTCATCGTAGGAGTTCGCAAGATGTGTTTTAACTTCGCTATACATCATGCGAGCAAGTATCCATTCTTTAGGTTCAGTACGGTAGTAAAGGCTCAATCTACGATAGATGTCGCTTCCTGATGCAGGCAATTCGTCATCATCTATGCGCACGCGATCCGCAAATTCCTGATCTGCCGGAGGTGTCCATGGTGGCAAACATTCCCCTGGTGGGAGAGGTGGAGAAGGCGGGCATAACCCAGAAGGGTCAACCAGGTTGATGGCATTGTTTTCAACATAAACGTAAAAGTGGAGGGTTTGTGGTTTGTAGTAGTCGCCTTCCCACGCATCCTGCGACGTAAACCGTCCCGACGCGCCATCGTACCACCTTGCGCGCAGATACGTCAGCCCCACGCCCGCGTCGAACCATTCCCCGGTGTATCCCAAGCCATTTTGCGCCTCACCAAGCTCTTCGCCGTAAGGTGACCACTCACGAGCAGCGGTTACATCACCATCCGCATCCGTCTCCTGTCGCACAGACCCCAACGCATCGGGGAGCGCATAAGCCCAATCCGCGCCGGTTTGCCAACCCAGTGTGTCGTGGCCGACGAGGTACATTGAATCTCCGTCGCGCAACACTTCCGGCACACCGGTAGCCCAATCCCAGGTGAAGGTGTCTGCGCCTTGCCTCACACGCAGACCATCGGCATTGTACACGTATTCCAGCGTTCCGCCCGCTGTTGCTGCGCGTCTCATCCGCCCGGCAGCATCATAGATGTAGGTGTTTTCGCCGTCAGAGATCAGATTGCCGCGGTCGTCCCAGGTGTACACCACGTCATTTACATTTGTCAGGCGATTGGCGGCATCGTAGAGATAGATGGTCACGCCGGTGGTCGTCGTCATCGCGGTGCGGTTGCCGACGGCGTCATACCGATAGACATAAACTTCACCCGTAGAATACTCCGCTCCAATCAGCCGCGAAAGCGGATCGTAAGTGTAGGTCATTACGCGGGTAACGCCGCCGATCGTCTCCTCTGCGCGCACACGGTTCCCCACTGCGTCCGACGTGTAGATGTAGCGCGCCAGGGTGCCGGCGACGCCGGTGTGGTTGAGGCTGCGCAGCCGCCCGGCTTTGTCATACGCATACACGCTTGTGACGCCGTTGTTCCTCTGGATGGTCTGCAAGCGTCCGGCGGGGGTGTAGGCGTAATTCACGTCGCGGCCTTCCCAGTCGGTCACGCGGATTTCTGAATATGGCTTGTGTCAGAAACGTCAGAAGTCTATTCCCCTTGGCTGTCTCACCATGGACATAGCTCCCCATCCGGCAAATCGCCGATGACATCTTTCATCTCTTGGTCCAAGTAATTCCATTGATTGTAGATGTCACCTGAACTTGGAGGAAGTGTCGGAAAAAAACCAGCTAATTTCCAGTGGCTATCTTCTCTGAGGAAAACATACACCCCACACCTGTAATCTGATAGCGAAGCTTCGACTATCTCACCTTCGATTGTCATGTTGTTATAGACTCTATCCACGGTAGCTACAGCTTCAATGCGTTCAGGGGTATATTCGATTACACGTATTTGTCTAATGCTTGCGTCAGTTACTACTATCCAAATGGATCCGGGTTCTGGAAAAGCTCCGTGTCCATAAATTTGACGAAAATATCCGGTGGTGATTTCCGCACCGATTTCTTTCCCATGATGAAATCGAGACTACCACTCTTAATTTCAAACTTCTCAATAATTTGGCTGACTTGCTCTGTATATTCTTGAGTCAACCACGTTTCGGTTTCCGCCGTTGCGCGTGATGTGGCTATTTGTGTGAGAGCAATCGGCCGCATTTCGTCAAAACGTTGTTTTACCGATGCCACCCAACTTACGCACACAAGGGAAATCAAGGCGATTACGAATATTGTGCCCAAAATCCAATTTCGTTTACGGGTTCCCACTACTAGCCTCCTCCAACTTTGTAGGCATAGATTGTCAGATGGAAATTTCTCACCATCGCTCAAGGGTCATTGTCAATTAAGCAATCTTTAAAATTCGTTTCACAGGGGATTAATCTCTCTACTCTAATAGTTATTATTTCGTCAGAAACTATCCGTTGAGGGTAATGAAACCTCGATTCGAAATGCAGACTACATTCAGCCCATCCCCATCTTGCGCAAAATAAATCGGCGGCAGAAAAAATCTGTTTTATCGTGAGCGTTTCCTGATCAAGTTTGGGCTGATGCCCATGTGTATTACGGGAATCCAGCAATTCAACTGAATCCACTTCATCGTCCTGAACATAAACAGCCCATCTCCATAGGCCAGCTTCGGGCCTTGCTTCCACTATTTCCGCATAGTAGTGCGACGGACCGAATAATTCCCATAAGGCTTGATTCACAAAAACGCGGACACGTGGTGTCCACAAATAACTGATTTCCATACAACACAAGACAATCAGCAAACCCGGTATTATTTTGAGTTTTCGCCTTAGTGTAATCGGTAGTTTTGCAAATCCACTCATGATGAAATCCTTATCTTCTGCTTATTCAATTGTGTGACTTTTAGTTTCCATCCAATCTGGTTCGAGCAAATCAAATGTATAACCTTCGCTCTTTAACCAGATCACAATATCTTCGAGCATGATCACTGTTGCGGCATGGTTAGAATGGAGCAGTATATTGTCATCATTGGACATAACACCGAATGATCCCCATGGTCCAGACCTGCCAATGATATATTTTGCTATGCCCATTGGGCCATCATCAATCCATCCATTTTGGATACGTTCCAAAATCATTTCGGGGGGTAAATTATTACTGTCAATCCACCAGTCTTGTGGGTCTATATCCCAGCGGTATACATTGAAAGGATCAGATAACCCTTCGACACACAGGTTCTGATCACAAGATATTGAGCTTGGCATCGTGCAATGCGAGCATTCAAAGTCTTCCAGTTGGCCCCCCGTTATTTTTCCGCCTGGGGGACGTAGGATTCCGGTGCCATGTTTAATAATTTGATTTACATAGTTTCGTGTGTCTGGGGACAAGGTGAAATAACGATCAGGTCGAGTTTTTTCCATATAGAGCAAAACCAGCTTGATGTTATCTTCTACACTCAAAACAAATTCTAAAGCGTCGCTACAAGATAGATCCGGCAAATATGGGTCATGCGTCTGTCCATGGTTACCTAGCCTATGCCCCTCTGAAACTACCCGCCAGATGACTTCGACGGCCACTAGATTGTTGAGACTAATATGTGACTCTCCTGAAAAAAGGTGCGTAACAGCACAAAATATGGTATAATAAGACAATCTATTCAAATTATAATTATGGTGTGATGATGTTCCGACAACATACCCAACACTTGCAAAGTAGCTTTGTAGATACGGTAGCGCAACTTTCTGCCGCACGCCAGGAACGCCTGGAGCATTCCTGGGCTGGCGAATTCTATCGCGAGGTGTTCTGTCGTCTCGACGAAGCCATCTTCGCCGACGTGTATTCCGATGTGCCCTCACGCCCAAATACGCCGGTAAATCAGTTGGTCGGGATCGAAATTCTCAAGAGCGCCTACAACTGGTCTGATGAAGAGTTGTTCGATCACCTGGCCTACGATTTGCAAACTCGCTATGCTTTGGGCGTACGCGATATCGAGATTGACATCTGTACGCTGCGCACGGTCTATCACTTCCGCCGGCGAGTGAGCCAGCACAGCCAGGCCAGCGGCGAGAATCTGCTGGAGCAGGCGTTCGCGCAAGTCACCGATGCGCAAAGACAGGCTTTGCAACTAGACACCCACCGGCAGCGGATGGATTCCACGCAAGTCGCCAGCAACATCCGCGAGTACAGCCGCCTGCAACTGGTGCTCGAAGTGTTGCAACGCGCCGCGCGGATGCTCACCGCAGCGGATCAAGCCCGCTACGCGGAGACGCTGATGCCGTACCAGGAAAGTAGCGCCGGGCGCTATTGTTATCGGCTCAAGCAAGACGAGTATGCGCCGCATCTGGTGCAGGTAGGCTGCGTGATCGCGCAGTTACTTACCGCGTGGGCCGCCGCTTACGCGGCAGACCCCGCTTATCAGCTGCTCCAACGCGTCTTTCATGAGCATTTCAATGTAGCCGATCCCGAACACCCCGTGGCGATCACGGCCAAGCCACCAGAAGAACTCAGCGCCGCCAGTCTGCAAGCCCCGGACGACCGCGATGCGACCTATCGCCGGAAAAACGGACAAAGCTATCGCGGCTACGTTATCAATGTCAGCGAGACCGACAATCCAGCGAATCCGCTGCAATTGATCACCCAGCTCCAGGTCGCGCCCAATAGCAGCGACGATCAGGCTCTCCTGGTAGCCGCCATACCGAAAATCCAGGCGCGGATGCCGCTGACCGATTTGGACATTGACGGCGGATATACCGGCCCAGATGCCACGCAGAAGGGGACGGATTGTAACGTGAACCTGCATCCGACCGCGATTCGCGGCGCGCAATCGGCGGCGGATACTATCGGCTTGGCGGCGTTCACCTGGGAGTACCCAGCGGACGCTCCCGCGCAAGTGACCTGTCCCCACGGTCAGACGGCGTCGCTGTGTCCTGGGCGCAAAGCGGGGCGCTACCACGCCGCTTTTGCCGCGGACGCCTGCGCCGAGTGCCCCCTGCGCGAGCAGTGTCCAACGCAACCGCTCAAGCGCCGTCCGCAGCGCCGGCTGCGGTTCTCGCGCCGCCAGATCGAAGTGGCGCAATTGCGGCAAGCCTGTACCACAACTCAAAGCGCCGGCCCGCCCTACCTGCGTCCGGCGGTGGAAGCTACCGTCAGAAGTATCAAGCATCCTTTTCGCGGACGACTCCCGGTACGGGGGCTTGCCCGCGTCTCAATGCTGATCATCGCCTCCGGGTTCATGGTCAATCTGCGCCGCATTTGGCGATATCGGCAGGAACAACGCGCAGAAGCCCGGAAAAACTCCGCCCAGGAACAGCAGAGCCTGGCCCAGGACTCTTTTTTGTCGCGTTGCCGGGTAGCCTTGCACCGCTTATTCTCACTTCCCCAACTGCTGACAACCCGGCGCTACACTATGGGTTGCTGTTAATGTGCCACTTCTTTCAGGAGAGTCTTCCTATGCATCGTGTTTTTTCAAGCGCCCTAACCGTTCCCCGTCGCTTACCAAACATCCGTATGAATTTTGTCGTCCAAGCGCAATTCATGCTGTCGCATCCGTGTTGCGGTCGTCTTCGGATAGCCCAAGGCTACATAACAGGGCACTTCATAGGCATCCGGGATATTTAACAAGCTTTTCAAACTCACGCGCTCCTCCTCAAAGGGAATCCGCGTTACACCGAATATCCCTTCGCTGGCGGCGGCTATCAAGATGTTCTCGATACAACACCAGATTGACGCAAACCCATTCAAGGCTGATAGCGTTTCAGGTTTCAGCAAAGGGCCGCTTGAATAAAAACAAGGTAGGATGAGCGCCCCCGCATGCAGAAGCATGGCATGCTGTTTGGGAATAGCGTCAATATACATCGCCCGTTGCGACGGGTCAACTAAGCCCCATTCATTCACCAAGGCGGTCGCTCCTTCAGTCGTTCGCGGTGCGCGAATATGATTTATCAGAGCGGCTCGTCTGGCCTTGTCTTGGAGCAGAATAAATTCCCATTTTCGCAAATGGTCATTGGACGGGGCGTTCAGGCCCGCTTCCAACAGTTGACGGAGAATACCCAACGGTATCTCCCGATCTTCAAAGTCGCGAATGGTTTGCCGTCTGTAAATGGCTTCATAAACATCCATGCGAAAAATCTCCTGCGCTATGAAATACTGAGAGTGCTTAAGTCGGCCCAACGAAAGAATTCAGTGGCGCGGCGGGTGCGACGTAGTTCCTCATATAGAGGCTTCCGGCCCAAATACCAGGATATTGCCTGGACGCGGTTCCCTTGTGCGTTCCCTGTCGTATTTACCCCAGTGCACCGCCCCTTCGATATACTTGGTTCTTGGCTGTTTCTCTTCATCAGGATAGCCCACATATACCATCCCCACCGCTTCTATCTCTTCGGGGATGGCTAATTGCTCCTTGACTCTTCGCCGGTCAAAGCCGCCGATGCAGACTGTCCCCAGACCAATCGCCGGCGCCGCTATCATGATGTTTTCCATCGCGCACGCACAATCCACGACCCCAGAGTCTTTCCAGGGGATGAACTCGTTATTCCCACAAATGACGATGATGACGGTTGGATCATACTGGGCATACTGCTCTATACCGTCCTGTATCGCGCGTATGCTTGCGGCATCTTCGATGATGATGAAATCCCAGGGTTGGATATTGCAGGCCGACGGCGCCGCCATGGCGGCTTTCAACAGCGTTTCAAGCTTATTTCTTTCCACGGGCTTGCCCTGAACAAACTTGCGGATGCTTCTTCTTGCATAGATTGCATTGAGGATAGATTCTTCTGAAGACTTCATTGTCTGCTCCTTTTATCTATTTTGATGTACGGTGGCACGCGCGCCTAACGTCTGGCGCATCAGCCGCTTGGCCAAATGTGCCACGTTAGGCTCATTCTACCTAAAACTACATCGAAGCGAAAACCGTTGCCTCTTGCAGCCTTGGCCAATTCGGCTGGATGCGCGGGTTGGGCCGCTTACCATCGCATATTACCGTTATCAAATGTGATCATAAAACCTTGATAATTGTGTCTTCACACCTGCACGAGCAAGCCGCTCTTCTACTTCATTTTCGAGTTGGCTTGCAAATTCGTGCACACTTAGCATAGTTGCTTTTCGAGCATCGAACAGCCTGGCCCATAATCCCGCTGCCCATGCATGCTGATACTCAAGCGTATTCCAACGCCGGTCCGATGTGGCAATATAAGCATCAAGAAACAGCGCACTCTCTTCGATTGTAGATTGACCAGAGGCAAACAGGGCGGCGGCTACACCTGCTATCGCTGGTTCCGAGAGCGCTACAACTGAATCCCAATCATCCACCGAAAGGAGGTTTCCATGATCCCATCGGATATTATCAGTCCACCAATCTCCATGTCCAATTACTGCGGGGAACTTGCTGTTCCGGATTATCGAACGAGTCAGTCTGGCAGCATGCTCGATCCAGGTGGGATCATGTCGCATATTGAGATCTTCGGCAATGTCTGTAGCCAATGGCCATGAATCGCCTGGATCATCCCAACGCAGGAAACCCCATGCTGGATATAGATTAGGAAAAGCGCCGGCTTTGGGAGCTAATTTTACTAACTCCGCTAGAACGCGTCCAAGCTCTTCCGCAGCATCTATACCACGAGGAAGCTGTTCACCCCCCGGTAAGTAGCTTTCGTATGAGACAGCCAACTGTTCATGCCGCTCTGGAGGCCCAAGTGGTTCTGGGCACGGAAAACCGGCTCCCCACATCTGCCGATGCACGCCCCAACATGAAATCAGCCGTTCATGCCAAGATCTGACTTTTACCACAACGCATCTTTCATTTTTTAGTACGATTCCAAAAACGGCAGAGGAGTAGCCAGACTCGAATACAATGTGGCTCAAGGAAGAGCCAAAGCGAGCTACACACCAAGAAGAGAGAGTTTCTTGTGTTACGATTGGTCGTTGTTGCTTGTTCAATAGCCACCGCCATTTGACCGCGCGCTTTATGGCCACACCCCAGCCTGATCGGGGTCGTGGATACTTACGGCATCGAGCTTATTCATCCACGCCGTGAAAGACACAGTGAACAGAAAATTGGCAAGAAAGGCCGTCGAACCGCCGTTGGATTGTGGGAGGTAAACCGTGTTTTTATGCTCAACCACATCGGCTTGGTGGTAGATTAGGATATGGATACCGCCAATGTCTATGATGGCACCGCCTTTCATGTAACCATTCAATCATTTTCTCTCCAATTCCTTGACACCGATAGTTTTTATGGACTGCGATTGCAAGTGTAGGTATCGTTTCATCTATATACCCCCTGATGCAATTGTCGTCCGTGTAAAATCTATACCAGGCCGCCCCGGCTGGCATTGAATCAACAAGCGCGATTACCGCAGCGTCTCCTTCTTTTTCACCCCAATCAACAAATGCATTACTTACACCTGGATCGGTGAGGCTTTCTTCAAACGAAGCTTATTGGGGTTAGGTCGCCAATACACTGCTTCATAGAGCATTTCTCTCATAAATTGTATATCCGATGGTTTTGATTTTCTCAAACGTATATTCATGTTTTCCTTTAGCAGCCCAACGGATGAGCTCAGGCACGCCGCGATTGCGTGATTGCGTGAAAATCACCTTCGCCAGAAAACTACAATGGCGCGGAATCCCCAGCGTCTAGTGCATACTTTACTGGATGTCGTCTTTATTCTTGCGCGGTGATTTCAACCGGAACACGCTCAAAAACTTTCGCAAGAAGGAGGAACGCAATAGGGCCTGCCGCACCCCATCCTAAAATGCCAATAATGATCGCCTGTGCTGGCGATATAGCCATCCACGCCAAGCCTAAAATACAAAGGACTCCGCTCGTAATTAGAATTATACGAAGGAAGGTTCTCAATTTGCTGCCATCAAATATTGGCGAGATTAGAAGCATGGAAACCCCAAAGAACCAATCCCAAACAAAATTATCTAAAATAAAAACGGGAGCCGGCCATTTGCATGGGAGAAAAAGCGCTTGAAATGATTCCGAAAATAAATTAGGCTGCTGGCTAACGACAAGTAGCATAAAGTTATTGCAAGACGTGATGGCAATACAAGCAATCATTAAACCGAGTGCGGCAAGACTATATGCCTTATGCTCTTGACGAGCATAATGATGAATAACAGACATAGAGAGAATCAAGAAAGGTCCCATCAAAACAACAAGTAAAGCCATAACTGTAAGATAGGGTCCAGTTTCTACGGCTGACCCTTGCGAAGCATAAGCAATTCCTGAGACAATGGCATATACTTCGTTTATTGCAAATGTAATCCAGAAAGAAGTTAAGGCGATTCTTCGACTGTGCGCGGTCATTGCAGTTTCTATGGACTTACCATAATTTGTCATTTCATCCCATCCTGGACCTATGAATGATACCCAACGAGTCGCGAATTAAGCGGTGCGGGTACGTGAAAGAGCATCCAAAACATTGGGCGTGATGCGAAAAATCGTCTTGCCAACTCGGTTTGACCAACAGTTTCACTTCAATGAGCAGTTCGGCGCCTTCGCGGGTGCGTAAAAGGTTCATCCGGTATCCAAACCGGTTCGGGCGTGGCGAGCCCTGAAATATCAGACCCGCCAGCGAAGGTGCGAACGCTCATTTATTCGCGACTCGTTCGGCGCCGAGCCTTCCCTGCTTTCGAGGAGAGCGAAGGCGCCGAACGATAGGGTTCAGGCGCGCGGCGGGTGAAGCGTAACCTGCCTCGCTAGAAGCCATCGTCTCTGACCGCGCCAAGTCACGATTTGAGCACCGATACAACCCAGTCGGCGCCACGCATTGTTGGGCGCGCCTCCGCAGACAGACACGACTCTTCATAAGACATACCAGCTTCACTTTCAGTTGCTCAAGATTGTCTTGTTTCGTTCTCCAGCAAGCTCAATGCCAACAGTACTTCCGAGTTGGGATCAAAACGATAGGCTTTTAGTTGGTCATAGGTGAGTTCATGATCAAGTTGATAGACTCCATTGTGTATTCTGTCTGAACATGATGCATACCACTTACAGGCAACCCAGCCCGTTAGTCCGCTGTTTTTCAAGGTGAAGTTGAGTATCCACCCCGGAGCGTTTTCTGCCTGTGCGGATGGGGTTCCGATCAATGTGCCCCCGGTGAGGTGCAGGTTCTTCATCATCGTGTATCCTGAGCTATATGTGAGAGGTGAACACAACACCATGATGTTTTCGGGAGTATAGTACCCCGAGTATTGCTCTGCTACATATTCGCGACAAAAGGTCGGTATCTTTGCGTACAGTTCAGTCA
>DAOUFX010000189.1:0-2289 GCA_034429675.1 Anaerolineae bacterium
ACTTTCTGTTGACATCCTTTGTAGTTTGGTTATACTCGCTCTGTCCGAGTGGGCGAGGTGCGATTTGCCCCAATTCCATCCCGCGAGTTGTCAATGTACGACCTTGTATTGCTCCATGCCCCCAGCGTCTACGATTTCCGTGAGCGCGCCACCCTGTGGGGGCCGATTTCCGATCTGGTGCCGTCCACGCCGGTTTTTGATATGTATCCGGTCGGGTTCGCGACGCTCCTGGCTCACGCTCAGCGCGCAGGATTCCGGGCGCGCATTCTGAACCTGGCCGCGCGGATGGTGCGCTCGAAGAGTTTCAACCCTGACCGGGCCATCGCCGGCATGGACGCGCGAATTTACGGCGTTGATCTACACTGGTTGCCCCATGCCCACGGCGCTCTGGAAGTCGCCCGGCGCGTCAAGCAGTACCATCCCGACAGGCCGGTATTATTGGGCGGTTACTCGGCTACCTACTTTCACGAAGAACTCATCCGTCTTCCTTTCATAGACTACATTTTGCGCGGCGACTCGACGGAGCAGCCGTTGGAGCAATTGCTGGAGCACGTTCTGGCCGGAACTCCGCCGGTCAGTGTTTCCAATCTCACCTGGAAGGACGCCGCCGGCGAAGTTCACGTCAATCCGCTGGACTATGTGCCTGACAGCCTGGATCATCTGACCCTGGATTATCGTCCCGTGGTCCGTTCGGTGGTGCGCGACTGCGATCTGTTGAATTATTTGCCCTTCAGCCATTGGTTTGAATACCCGATCATGGCCGCGCTCTCGGTGAAGGGGTGCACGCAATCCTGCACAATCTGCGGGGGATCGGCGTCTGCGGGGCGGCAGCTTTCCCGGCGACAGCGTCCGGCGTATCGCGCGCCGGAGCTGCTGGCGGAGGATGTGCGGCGGGTGGGGCGTTTGAGCCGCGCGCCGGTCTTTATTCTGGGCGATTTGCGTCAGGCCGGGGCTGACTATACGCGCCGTTTTTTCCGTGCGGTGCAGGGTTTTGAGGGCGCCGTGCTGGTGGAGTTCTTCTATCCCGCAACCCGCGATTACATCGCCGAGCTGGCGGCGGCTTTTCCCAATTTCTACGTCGAATTCTCGCCGGAATCCCACGATTTGGCCGTGCGCCGGGCGTCGGGGAAGGGCTACAGCAATGCCGGCATCGAGGAGACCATCGCGGCATGCCTGGATGCCGGCGCCAGGCGTTTCGATCTCTTTTTTATGATTGGCCTCTCGCAGCAGACCCCGGCATCCGCCCTGGAAACGGTGGACTATTGCCGTTCCCTGTTGACCCGTTTTGACGACGGGCGGCTGCTGCCGTTCACCTCGCCGCTCGCCCCGTTTCTTGATCCCGGCAGCCTGGCTTATGAAAACCCCGACCGGTTCGGGTACATTCGCCATGCGTCTACGTTGGAAGATCACCGGCGACTGCTGCTTCAGCCAACGTGGAAACAGATTCTCTCTTACACGACCCGTTGGATGGATCGCCAGACTTTGGCCAACGTCACTTATGAATCCGGCTATCGCCTCAACCGGCTCAAACTGGAATTTGACCTCATCAGTGCGGCGAAGGCTGCCGAGACCGAGGCGCGCATCGCTCAGGCGCGATCGCTGATGGCGCAGATAGACGGGTTAGCGGCGCGTTTGTCTGGCGAAGCGCTGTCCCAGGCGCTGTTGCAACTCAAGCCGCAGATTGATTGCGCCAACACTTCCACCGTCTGCGATAAATCCGAACTCGATGTCGAGGTGGGGCTGATCCCGTTCAAGGTCTTCAATCTGGCGCAAATTGGGCTGGGATTGGAGCCGGATTCGACCGTTGCTCCTCCTGTTCACTGATTGGTTCCGAGGGTTTTGACGCAATCTTTACCCAAAATCCTATTGACAAAACGTTGCTTAGATGATATAGTAACCCTGTGGCTTTACGAGATTATTTTGCAAAGCCGCTTTTTTACCCCCCGCTTGTAGTGGCTTTTAATTTGCCGATCACTATATAGGGGCCTCGAATTTTGTTTTGCTAGAATGATACAAAAAGCATTGATTTTATCTGCTGCAACCCTTATTTTCCAACTTAATAACTCGATACTATTCGCGCGCCTTGCCGTGCTTTTTTTTGTTTGACCTTTGGCGCGGCTCTGGTTAAGATTCGGTCGGAGTCCGGTTCCGGCGATATCCCTGATCGCCTTATCCGATATGGATCCGAAGCGCCTGGATTACTCCCCGGTTTTAATGAAAGTTTTTTTTGTATGTATCTTCTTAAAAATCTGTGGGAGGGGTCTGGGGGCATTGCCCCCAAACCTCTCC